>JAUSJA010000033.1 GCA_030647905.1 Gemmatimonadaceae bacterium
TAGTGGGTCAGTTTCGAGTTGGCAGGATGGAGGCGAGCCGCCCTGCGTGCCACGGAGACACGAAGACACGGTGAAAAACGCTTTAGAGGGAAAGGCGCTTCATTCCGTTAATCAGAGTGCTCGAGTTCCCAGCAAAGACAACCTTCGTATGTCGATTCCAGCAATCCCAACAACCGTTTTCCTCCGTGTGCTTCGTGTCTTGTGGCAAGTGCAGAGACATGGCTAAACTGACCCACTACCCTGTCCGCCTGAAACCTTTTCCACCCTAAAGTGTCTAATCAAGGGAATCGTTAAGAGAACCCTTAACGCCATACTTGACGCCAGTTGATCGCGGTTGTACATACCGCAACGGCCAAACGGCGCCTTTTTCCAAAGTCGGGGTACCTATGCACGCATTTCCGCAGAAATGATCGGCACAGCTCGACGTCGCCGCACGTCTACCAGCGACCCCCTAAAGAAGATTAGCCTCCAAATAAGCGAGTCCGTCTACGAGGCCGTAAGGACGCTTGTTAGCGCCGGTGAGGTCGCCAGTACTAATGTGTTTGTCGAGGAAGCCGTCAGGGGCAAGCTAAGAGAGCGCCGCAAGGCGAAGATCTATGCGGCATATGAGCAAGCGGCCCGTGACCCTGCCTTCTTGCGAGACATGAACGCCGATCTCGAGGCGTTTGACGTGACTCTTTCGGATGGACAGGCGCCGATCCGTTAGTGCCTTACCTCGGATTAGTTCGCCGGTGGGACACTTATTGGGCTGACCTGGAACCCGGGGTAGGCCGTGAGCAAAAAGGCGCGAGGCGGCCCGTAATCGTAATCTCGAACGATGGCTTTAATGCAAAGTTCGAGATGGTAACGGTCGTGTCGCTGACAAAGCTGGAAGGCAAGCAACGAACGGTATACCCGTTTGAGGCCGTGCTGCCGAAGGGCACAATTACCCCGGACCACGCCAGTATTGTTTTGATTCATCAAATCCGTGCAATCTCGAAGCTACGACTGCTGGAGCCAATCGGGTCAATCTCGGACGAGGGACAACGAGAGGAGATTGAGCTTCGGATACTCGAACACCTGGAAATTGCGTTTGAGGAAGATGACACCTTCTAGAATATGACGCAGGATGACAAAGGATCCGGCCGTCGCAACTACGCGTCCGGCGCACTATGGGAGCCGCTGGTTGGCTACTCGCGTGCGGTGAGAGTGGGCGCGCATGTCCACATCTCGGGGACCACCGCCACCGCGGATGACGGCACGATCGTCGGCCGCGGAGACCCCTACGCGCAGACGGTGAAGACTCTCGCCAACATCAAGCGCGCGCTCGAAGCGGTCGGGGCAACGCTGGAAGACGTCGTCCGGACGCGGATATATGTCACCAACATCGCGGAGTGGGAGCACGTCGGGCGTGCGCACGGCGAAGTGTTCGGCTCCATCCGCCCGGCAACATCCATGGTCGAGGTGAGCGCGCTCATCTCTCCGGACATGCTGGTGGAGATCGAGGCGGATGCGTTTCTCGGACCGGCGGTGGAAACATCGCCCGAGCCGCCGGCCCACTGACCGGATGACATACCGATACCATACCGCCGACGTCTTCACGGACGCGCCGTTCGGAGGAAACCAGCTCGCCGTGATCCCCGATGCGCGCGGACTGACGACGGCGCAGATGAACTCGATCACGCGCGAGTTCAACTTCTCGGAGACGGTGTTCGTGCTGCCGCCCGAGGACCCGAAGCACACGCGCCGCATCAGGATATTCACGCCGGGCTCCGAGCTTCCGTTCGCCGGACATCCGACGGTGGGAACGGCGTTCGTTCTCGCGGCGACTGGCGAGATCGTGTTGGCCGGTGACGAGACTCGTATCGTGCTCGAGGAAGGAGTGGGACCGGTGCAAGTGACGATCCGCGCTGAGAACGGGCGGCCGGTTTTCGCCCAGCTCACGGCGGCCAAGCTGCCCGAGAAGGGACCTGGATCGTACGATGTGGCCACGATTGCGTCGGTTTTGTCTCTCGACACGGCGGACATTGACGCCGGCGGCACTTACGCGATCGAAGCGGTATCGGTGGGCGTCCCATTCCTGTTCGTTCCGATCTGCACCCTCGGCGCCCTCGGGCGCGCCCGCATCAGAATGGACCAGTGGGAGGAGCACCTGCGCGATTCATGGGCATCGGAGATTTTTCTCTTCGTCGAGGACGATGCGTCTCACGCGCGCGACGGCGTGCGGAACGGCGACGGCGTGATGCGCGCGAGAATGTTCGCGCCGACGCTCGGCATTCCCGAGGATCCAGCCACTGGCAGCGCCGCCGCGAGCTTCGGCGGATACCTCGCGTGGCGCTCGTCGAAGCGCGACGGCACTCTCCGTTACACGATTCACCAGGGCGTCGAGATGGGCAGGCCGAGCCGTCTCGATGTCGAAGCCGATGTGAGAGACGGGGATGTTACGGCTATCCGTGTCGGGGGAGCGTCGGTTCTCGTCAGCTCGGGGACGCTGCACGTTCCTCAGCGCCAAAGTCGGTGAGCGCGGCGATGACCAGAATCGCTGCACGAGCGCAAAACGCCTGGCCGGTTTCCCGGCCAGGCGCTCAACGATTCGGCCTGCTGGACTTCGGCGACGGGATCGCCGTCGCCCGGATCGCGCTACTGAACGAAGTTGAACAGTCCGTACAGACCGACGGCGGCACCCGTGACGGCGATCAGCAGGCCGGCCGTACCACCGATTATCGCACCGATGATGAGCGCGGCGCCTCCCACCACCATCAGGGCGACGTTGTTGCCCGCGCCGAGGCGGCGTTCCGCCATCGTAGCGGCCGTCCTCGCCGAGGCGGGAGCCGTGCGACGGATACCGACGGTGCTCGATGCCATCGTCGGACCGGCAGTGCTACGGGGCTGCGAAGCGGCCGGCGTCTGCGCGACCGCAAAGGCGGCCGGCGAAGTCACGCCGAGCACGGCGACAGTGATGAGGGAAATGACCTTGCGTTTCAAATTGCTCTCCTGTGTGCGTTCGTCGGTATTACCTGACGAAAGATAAGCGGGTGTTCACCACCGTCCAGCGGCTTGACTCGCGAACATTGCGCGCGGTCCGCCGGAACGCCGCGCTTCTTTCCTTCTGCAAATAGCGGGCTCTATCCTGGCACCCCGGTCGTTTCCCCTGTCGCCGGCGCGGTGAGCCCGATCAGCCTCGGCGTCTCCGCTCGGGAACTCGGACGGTTCCCTTCACGACGTCGTACCTGATCGTCCCGCTGCCGCCGTTGTCCACGACGAAATCTCCACCCACCCGGTCTACGTCAATGTTGCCGGAGCCGTCACTCACGACGCGCATGGTGCCGCCCACGCCGGACACGTCCATGTTGCCGGAGCCGTCGGATTCCACGGTGAAATCGCCAGTGACGTTGCTCGCCCTGATCTCTCCCGAGCCGTCATCCACGACCACGTTTCCTTCGACTCCGCTGATGACGAGGTTGCCCGAGCCGTCACTGACTCTCACGTCGCCATGCGAGCCACGGATGTTGATCTCACCGGATCCATCGTGGAGAACGAGCGGCCCCGTGTTGATGAACTCCGCGTCGCCGCTGCCGTCGCTCACGTCGAGCGCAATCGAAGTCGGGACCTCGATCACAAGGTCGAGCTCCATGCGTCCATTGTCGCCGTTCATGAGATTCCAGAATCCGATCGTGGTGACCGGCATGTTCGCCTTGATGAAAACGACATCACCGCGTCGCTCGGCGATGAGCTTGATGTTTGCGAGGCGTCCACGCCGGCTCGAGCGCGCGCTGCCGCGCACGCGCACCTTGGTCAGACCGCTCTGACCTTCGACGCGGAGGCCCCCCGCCGCCGCCTCGATTCTCACCGATCGCGCCCCGCGCGCATCCACTTCGGCGTTGCGCGGCGCGGTGAAGAGCTCGAGCGCCTCGGTCCGCACCGGAATGAACGCGGCCGTGACGATGAGCAGTCCCGGCAGTGCCCTCCGTATTCCGATCATTGTGCGTATCATCGAGCCTCCTTTACCTGGCGATGAAGCAATCCACAGGGCTCTTGGAAAGCGGGCGTGCAGCCCCCATTGGCGACTGCTGACTGTCTTTGGATGCCTTCAGAGCCCATACGGTTTGGTTCCTGGCCGGGTTTCAGTCTCCCTGGAGAGCTTTCCTGAGCGCGGCTTCGAGGTCCTGTTTGCCGCCGAGCCCCGTGTAGACGACGGTACCCCTGGCGTTGACGATGACGACGTAGGATGTGGCGGGAACGTCGTACGCCTCCGTGGCGTTTCCGTTCGCGTCCCAGAAAGTCTCGTGCGCATAGCCGTGCTTCGCGGCGTACGCTTTCACCCTCTCGCGCGACTGGTTAACGGATACAGCCACGCCGACGAACTTCACTCGCGACCTGTACTTCTTCTGGAGTGAGAGCAGCGACGGCTCGAGCTCCTTGCAGTTGGGGCACCAGAAGGCCCAGAACTCGATGAGCATCGGCGTCTTGCCGACGTAAGCACCGAGATCGGCGGCCTTGCCGTCGAGCGTCTGCACTTTGGCGCCGGGCGCGCGGGCTCCGACGGCGATTCCCGATTCCTGGGAAGTCGCGACATGAGGCAGGACCACGATGGCAACCACGATGGCAACCGCGATGGCAACCGCGATGAGCGAGGCGCGAAGAATTCCGCGGAACAGTGGCAGGACCATGCTTCGAGTCTAGACGAGGAGCTCGAAGCGCGCCAGTTCAGAAGAGCAGCTGGCCCATCTTCACCAGGTAGTACTCCGCGACGCCGAGCATGATCAGCGCGAAGCCGCGCTTGATCAAGATCATCCACGCGCCAGCGCGCGGGAGGCGCGACACGGAGCCGCTGAAGATGCCGACGACGACAAGCAATGCACACATGCCCACCGAAAAACTCAGGAGATAGACGAATCCGAGCGCGGCGCGCTGGGTAGCCGTGACCCACGTGAGGACGGCAGCCATCACCGGGGCAGAGCACGGTGCGGCGACCAGTCCGGAGACTGCGCCCATGACGAGCGCGCCGGAAACGCGGCCGGCGGTGCCCGCCGTGGAAGCCCGGTTGAGCAGCGACGATGGAATGCGAATCGGAATGACGTCAAGCATAGAGAGCGACGCGAGCACCAGCAGGTTGGCCATGGCGAAGTAGAGCCACGGATTGGTGCTCACCGTGCCGAATATCGTCCCCGTCATCCCGGCGACAACGCCTAGCGACGCGTAGACGATCGAAAGTCCGGCGACGTATGCGAGGGTCAGGACGACCGCTCGGCCGCGGGGTGCGCCGCCATCGCCCACCGATTGCCCGCCGACGATCGCCGCGGTGATCGGGATCATCGGGTAGATGCAGGGCGTGAGACTGGTGAGGACGCCGGCGACGAACAGGACGCCGATGGCGAGCGCCGGACTCGATGAGAGCTGGGCTGAAATACCGGTGAAATCCATGGCATAAAGGTAGTGCGGGGCCGTGGCACCGGCCGTCTGACGACGTGGGAGAGTCCCGCTTCCGGTTGTAGATTTGTTGGCTCATGCCAATCCACCAGCAGAATCTCTCGAACCAGCAATGACAGCAGCCAATACCAGATCGGCCTCAGCCAGGACGGCGGCCGCGTCACGTGCGAACACCGATACGGGCGCGGGCTACGAGCCCTCGTACAAGGCAGCGGGAATCGCGGCGCTCGCGGTGTTCGTCCTCTACTTCGTGACGATCGCGCCTTCAACGGCGATGTGGGACACCGGCGAGTACATGGCGGCGGCGAAGGTGCTCGGCCTGCCGCACCCGCCGGGCAATCCGTTCTTCATGCTGATCGGCCACGTTTTCGGAGAGCTGCCGCTGCCAGGAAGCTACGCGCAGCACATCAACACAATGTCCGCGCTGGCAAGCGCATGCTCTGCCGGGTTCTGGTTCCTGATCACCGAGCGAATTCTTTCCGGGTGGCTGCCGCGAAGCTGGCAGAGACTTACCGGCGCGGCGCTCGCGACTCTGATCGGCGCGACGGCATTCACCGTGTGGAACCAGAGCGTGGTGAACGAGAAGGTGTACACCATCTCGCTCTTCTTCTTCACCGCCGTGTCATGGCTGATGATCTCGTGGACCGACGACCCGGAAGGTCCGAAGGCGGAGCGGAGACTGATACTCGTCGCGTATCTGCTCGGGCTCGGCTACGCGAATCACCCTGCGGGCCTCCTCGCCGCGCCGGCGGTCGGCGTGGCGATACTGGTACGCCGCTGGCAGACATTCCTCAGCTGGCGCCTCATCGTGAAGGGCGTGCTGGTTTTCTGCCTCGGACTGACGCCGTTCATCTACGAGCCGATCCGCGCCGCCTATTTCCCGCCACTCAATGAGGGCGAGCCGACGGCATGCGTGGACAAGATTGAGACGTCGTGCACGTTCAGCGAGCTGACGAAGAAGCGGCTCATGGACAACATCAACCGCGAGCAGTACGGAAAGAAGCTGGAGCGCGGGGCGCCCTACACCGCGCAGGTCGGAATGTGGTGGTTGTACTTCAAGTGGCAGTGGCTGCGCGACGCCTACAACGAGAACGCCGCGCTCCAGGCGATACTCGCCGTGCTCTTCCTGTCGCTCGGTCTGATAGGAGGGTACGTCCACTGGACCAACGACCGGCGAACGTTCTGGTATTTCGGGCCGCTGATGTTCACACTGACGTTGGTGCTGATCTACTACATGAACTTCAAGTACGGATGGTCACAGTCGCCTGAGCTTGGCGACAACGTCGAGCGCGAAGTGCGCGACCGCGACTACTTCTACATATGGAGCTACTCCGCCTGGGGCGTGTGGGCGGCGCTGGGTCTGGTGTACATCTGGCAGGCGGTGGCGCAGATCCTCGACAGGTCGACTGACGACGTTCCCGACAAGGCGGGTTACGCGACCCGTCGCTCGTGGCTGCTGGCAACGCCGCTGCTGCTGATCGCGTGCGTGCCGCTCGTCGGGAACTGGAACGCCGCGTCGCACCGCGGCGACACCTTTGCCGCGGAGTGGGGCAAGGACATGCTCAACTCGGTCGAGCCGTACGGCATTCTCATAACGAACGGCGACAACGACACATTCCCTCTCTGGTACGCACAGGAAGTGGAAGGGGTCAGACAGGACGTGCTGGTGCTCGTGACGTCGTACCTCAACACCGACTGGTTCGTGCGGCAGATCATCCGCCGCCCGATCCGCGAATACGACGCGGCGAAGGGGCCGGCGATCTATCGCGGGAAGACGTGGCCGAAGCCGAAGGGACCGCCGCTCAAGTGGTCGTACGCCGAAGCGGACGCACAACCCGACTACATCGAGCTGCGCGAGCCGCAGATCTTCAAGCAGCGCGACCTCGTCGCGACGATTCAGCCCGGTTATCTGACGCGCGACCAGATCGTCACACTGTCGCTCATCAAGGATGCATACCCGGAGCGCTCGATCTACTTCTCGACAGGCGGTTACGGACGCTCGCTCGGGCTGGCCGCATACACGCTGCGCCAGGGTCTGGTGGAGAAGCTCGTCGAGAAGCCGGTCGTCGCGACGAAGGACACAGTGCAGGTCGGCGACGGATTCCTCGACGTGCCAACGTCATACACGCTGTGGACGCAGGTGTACAAGGGACCGCAGGAGCTGATAGACGAAGGCGGGTGGGTGGATCGCCCGTCGTTCGGCATCCCGTACACGTACACGGTAACCGGTTATGTTCTGTCCGAAGCGCTCAAGGCGAATGGAAAAACGGCCGAAGCGGCCCAGCTGATGAGCAGCGTGCAGAAGATGGCGGCGGCGGCGAGGATAACCGACGTCCTCGCCACCCTCAGCGGAGACCGCTAGTCGCGGACGAGAATTCGTGAGTGGTATCATCGGGGCCTCTGACACTCGATCGCTGAAAACGGTTCTGTCGTCGGAAGTCAGAAGTCGAGATGATTCCAGTTGGCAATGGCATTGATCGCCAGCGCGAACGACCCCTGCGATTGCCACCGCCACAGCGGTCGAATTCCGAACAGGACGACATGCCCCTTCCCGACCGGCGCATCCACGACCGCGGCTTTCCCGGCCAGCTCGCTGCCTCCCGCGAGAAGCCCGGAGACGAGCAGCGAATCAGCGTTCGTGTGGTACCGGAGGATCACCTTTGCCCGCGTAGCCTCGCGCGCGGCGACGATGGCCGGATTCACCCCTGCGGTTTCGGCGGTCGTGTCGCGTGGCGTCACGGACATTACGGGCGCCTGATTGAAGTAGATGGGGAAGCTCCCGCTCTCGTACCCATAAAGAAGCGGACTGCCTGTCGCGACTGGCTGAGCACGATAGATCCCGCCGCGGGCGTTGAGCTGGCTCGTCGTGTTGACGCTGACGCTCGTATTGAAGCCCATGTCAATCGGCAAGCGGCTGGAGTTGCCTGACGTCAGCAGGAGTCCGCCCCTCTCGACGAATCTTCTGAGCGCAGCCAATCCATCAAACCCCATCCCGGGGCGAATGTCATCGGTTTCATCCCACTTGCCGAGGTTGGGGTAGGCTGCCGTTTTCTTCCATGGTATCGGCGGCCCCACCATCGGACGGCCATTCACGAGCGCGGTGACGGGCCCGCTGACGTGCGGATAGACCACGACGTCGAAGCGGTCGAGCGTGCCCGCCTTACGGAGCTGCTGGTCGGAGATGTAGGTGAATGGGATTCCCATCTGCTCGAACGCAAAGCGCACCCAGCCCTCGTTCTGCGTCTCTAGCCATGAGTGCATGAGCGCCACGCGGGGAACCGAGGTAGCGTGCTTTGCCACCGTTATGGGCGATGCTGACGACGCGGCGGTGAGGCCCAGTGCCATGACGGCTTCACGCGCGCTCGCCGGGGCATTCTCGATGATGTAGGTCCCGGCCGGATAGTTGGCGCCGTCCGCCTTGAATGCGGCTTCGGCGACGCTCACCTTCGCCGAGCCCGTCTTCCATGGGAGGACGGCCGACCGCCAATCGCCCATGTGCTTGACGAGTAGCGTACCTGTGGCGGGAACAGAGCCGCGCACCGATGCACCGGTCGTGAGAAGCTGCATCGGCTTCGCGAGAATCGTCGAGTCGGCGACCTTGATCGTCTCGACGTGGCGGAGCGCGTCGAGTGTCCATCCGGTGTCGTCGTAAGGACGAGGATCGTCGGCCTTGTACTTCTGGATCGCGAGCAGAGTCCGGACCGTTGCCGAGTATGGCTGGTCGAGGCGGACGATCCAGTCGCCGGCGTGGACTGCGGTGGAAGTCGTGTCTTTTGCTCCCGATTTCACGCGGAAATCGTTCGTAGCGGCGTGCACCTCCGACCCCTGCGCGCGGAACAGATTCACCAGGTCAGCCGCTTCGGCCGGGTGCCTCTGATTTCGCGGAATCACGAACGCGTACGGCGCCGACGTGCGGCCGCGTTCGATCATTCGCTCTGCCTTGGCAACGTAATTCGTGAGGAAGGTCTGGCGATGATCTGCGACATACCGGAGCGCGATCAGCGCTCCCGACTGCTGGTAATTGATGTTGCTCCTGATGCACCATTTCACGCCGTTCACAGGCGGATTCGGACGATCCCACCTGCGCTCCGTGCTCGACGCGGGCAGGCGCACCGTGAGGCAGTCCGCGCCGCGCGATGTGTACGTCTCGTAGAAGCGGCCGATCGAGTTGTGCAGGTTGGCAACGGCGAGAAGCGTGTAGTTCGGGGCCCAGCCGTCGTAGAAGCCGTGCGTCCACACGCCTGGAAGACCGCGACGCGTGAGCTCGGTGA
The DNA here is from genome assembly GCA_030647905.1 of Gemmatimonadaceae bacterium. Classification (NCBI taxonomy): domain Bacteria; kingdom Pseudomonadati; phylum Gemmatimonadota; class Gemmatimonadia; order Gemmatimonadales; family Gemmatimonadaceae; species Gemmatimonadaceae bacterium. Next base: position 9,681 of record JAUSJA010000033.1, read on the forward strand.
TCTCCTGATAGGCGAGGGTGTGCCACTCGTCCACTACTATTGGATCGAACTCGTCGTTGTACGGGCCGGTGCCGGTGCTCGTATAGAGAAATGGAACAGACTCGTGCAGGTCGTGCACGACGACGGGCTTCCAGCGGAGAAACGCCGCCATTACGTTCTGCGTCAGCTTCTGCGACAGCACGATTCCGTCGCGATTGTTGTCGTGCGCAGTGTACTTGCCCCAGTAGATGAGAGGAACGCCACCCGGTCCGAGCTTCAGGTCGCGCGCCTCCTTGTCCGCATCAACCATCCGGTCGCGTCCGTCCACCTCGGTCACCGGCGTGATGATCGTAATGACGTTGGCGCGTATCGCCTTCGAGTTCTCGGATTCATCCACGGCCAGGCGATAGGCAAGCTCCATCAGCATCTCGGGGCTTCCGGTCTCCGGCGAGTGAATCGAGCCCGAGAGCCAATAGATGGGCCTGGCTTCCTTGATGAGCCGGGCCTTCGCCGAGTCGCTCAGGCCACGCGGATCGGCGAGCTTCGCCAGCTCGGTCCGGTACTTCTCGAGATTCTGAATCGTCGCTTCGTCGGCGATCACGAGCCCGATCATCTCCCGTCCTTCGTCGCTCATGCCGAACGAGAAGAGCTTCGTACGCGGCGATGCGTCAGCCACCGCCTTGAAATAGCGATTCAGCTCGGCGACATGCGACAGCTTTCCGATCGTGCCCGGCACGTAGCCAAGGACCTTGAGCGGAGTCGGAACGGTGCTCGATGCCGGCAACGTCTCGACGAGCTCGGTCGTGAACTTCCACCGCGGATCAGTCGGCGTGAGCTCCTTGATTCGAGCGGAGTAGGCGCTGTCTATCGGCTGCTGCGCGGCGGCGAGCACGGGCACGGCCGCGACAGCCGCGGCGAGGAGAGCGGATCGGATTGACTTCATGTCGAGCGAAACCTCAGGAAGCGGTGGGAACAGGCGTGCGACGCGCACGCATGAGAATGTAGATGAGCGTGAGTACGGCGATTGCCACTCCGATTGCGATGAACTCCTGTCGCGTGGAGCTGCTCATGAGCCAGATCACCATTGCCGACGCCAGCAATGGAATGACAGGTCCTCCCGGTACGCTGAACGGAACCGAGCCGTCGGCGCGAACATCCCTGCGCTGAAGCTGAATCGTGGCGAGACAGCAGATCAGGTAGACGATCAGCGTCGCGAGAACCGAAAGGACCACCAGCGCGGTGAAGCTTCCCGTGACGGCGAACCCGGCGCAGAGGACCACGTGAATCAGGATCGCCACATGAGGCGTGCGGAACCTGTCGTGAATCCTGCTCGTGAACGACGGCAGGAGACCGTCGCGCCCGAGGGCGTAGATCGTTCGAGGGGAGGCCAGGACGTCTCCCGCGACGTATCCGAAGGTGGAGATTGCGGCCCCGGCGAGCATGAGAATCCACCCGGCACTTCCGATCGCTCTTCGGGCAGCTTCGGCGAGCGGCGCCTGCGTGTTAGCCGCAAGATCGGCGCCGAGCACGCCCTGGGAGACTATCTGAATGGAAATGTAGAGCAGTGTTACAACGACGAGTCCGATGAACACGGCGCGCGGTACCGTGCGCGCGGGGTCGCGAACCTCCCCGCTCGGAGTAAGCGCCGACTCGACACCGAGGAAAGCGAACATCAGCATGACCGACGTGCGGGCAACGTCTCCAGCCGCCGGCATGCCAGGCCACGAGAGGTTCGATCCCTTCACCGCGAAGAAGCCCACGGTCACCAACACGAGCAGCGGAATGAGCTTGGCTGCAGTGACCGTCTGCACCGTTCTGCTTCCCGCCTTCACTCCACGGATGTTGATCGCGGCGAACAATGCATACATGGCAAGGAGGAACGCCGTCCGCGCCGCTGGCTTTGCGAACAGAGGAAAGATCTGCGCGAGCGTGTCCACACAGACGTTCGCGACCGCGGCCGATGCGAGTACGTTCGTGCCGAACCAGAGACACATGGCGACCATGAAGCCTATGTATGGTCCGAACGCGATTTCGGCGTAGGCATATGTCCCGCCCGACAGTGAGACTCTGCTTCCCGCCTCGGCGAAGCATATGACGATCAGCGTCATTGCCACCGCGCAGACGAGATAGATCACCGGCGCCGCATTTCCAACCATTCCGGCGACCACCGCCGGGAGAACGAAGATGCCCGCGCCTACTGTGTAGTTGATGATCGCAGCGGAAAGCCCGCGCACTCCCACCGCTCTGATAAGTCCTTCGTCAGTCTTCATTGTCCCTGTCTCACGGTGAGTCTGGCGCTGGCATCCGCCTGCGCGCGCAGCCTGATGGCTGTCCGGCGCGCGTGAACCGAAAGTCCCTGCACACGCTTCACGTCGGCGGCGAGCCTCACACCCGGCGCCAGATCGCGGTTGAGTCCCTTGAGAAGCTGCTCCTTTCCCGTCTGCATGACGTCGCCCACCGACCAGCGGGCCTGGCTTCGGATGAAGTCGCGCACTTCGTCGTGCTTCACCCACTCCACACCGCGCACCAGGAGGCTGGCCGATCCGACGTCGTAGTCCAGATCGGGCACAAAGAGCTCGTTGGTGCCGGGATCGTACCTGGGAGTACCCACGAGGTAGATGCGACCGTTGGTCGCTCCCTTGAAGAGCAGCTCGAGCGCCAGCTTGCCTCCGCCGATTCCGAACAGGCGGACATCCTTTACCTCGAAGGTCTGTCCGCCGCGCTCGATTTTCTTCCCGTTAACGTGCTTGCGCAGCAGATCGGTTGCGAGGTCGTAGCCGATGACGCCTTCGAGAAGAATGTGAAGTCCATCGCCGACCGCCGCGGGATAGAGCGGTGGAAGTGGACTTTCCGTCGCCTCGGGCCGGCGACCCGTAACGACGACTGGCGAGGCCGAGAATCCCAGCGCGGTGACGAGGGTCTTCTTCACGCCGACCGACTGTCCCATCCGAACTGCCGAGGGGTTGATGAGAAGCCACACGCTGTCCGTGAGCGGAATCGGCCGCTCGAGCAGGTGCCACCAGCTCTCGAATCTCGAGCGGATGTCAATCGAGGCGATCTTTCGATCTATCATCGGACGCTGCTTCTCCAGCACTTCCTTCGTTGCGCTTATCACCCGGTTGGTAACGTCAATGTTGAGGAACGTCACCCGGCACTGGTCGCGACGCTCGTCACTGTAGGGTACGACCCGGGCGACGCGCGTCTTTCCGCGCAGATTCCACGCGGGAGTGATCTGGAGATCCGACGACATCGCGACGCGTGCGCGCGGACGCTCGTCGTCAATGCCGCACGAGCTCGATATCTCAGGGCCGACAGGGGGCTTGTACCATCCCCTTCCCTTGTAATGCACGACGGCGGAGATGTTGGCCGTCTGGCCGTTGAGGGAGACTGAGAAAGGGTCTCGCGTGGCCTCGAAAGCGATGTGCATCCGCTTGTTCGCGAGCTGATTCCGCTCGTTGATGTTCCCGAACTTCCTCGGCACCGCCTTCTCCAGCGCCAGCGCGACCGGCGTGAGGTCGTAGGTGAGCGGGATGTCGAGTGTAGAAGTGGGAAGCGTCGGAAGGGTATCGATGTCGGCGAGCATCGCCGGCGCAGGCGCATCGACGTCGAGCCTGGTCTTGCAGCCGGTCGCGACAAAAGCGGCGGCGACGAGCGGCGCCAGAAATCGAAACGCGCGAGCGCCGCGACGCGTAATGAGTGCGCGCGGATCGGTCACGATTGACCGGAAGCCGGTTCGCGTGGTCTCAGGGGTTGGCAAGGGCACCCCAACCTGTGGCTGAACAGGATGATTATCAATAGCGACGGGCTGGGCCGCGGGTATCTTTGACACACTGCGGCCATCCGGCCAGTTGCGCGGTGGTCTGGACATCATGCCTCTGGAGGCGATTCATGTTCGGGATAGTGCTCCTCGCTCTCATCGTCATTTTCGTTTTCTTCGCGATCGGCGCGTACAACCGTCTCGTGTCGCTGAAGAACCAGGTGGCGAACGCCTGGAAGCAGATCGACGTGCAGCTCAAGCGGCGCCACGATCTCATCCCGAACCTGATCAACACGGTCAAGGGCGCGATGAACTTCGAGAAGCAGACTCTCGAGGCTGTAGTGGCGGCGCGCAATCAGGCGATCGCCGCGTCGGGCACCGGCAACGTGGCGGCGACGGCTCAGGCGGAGGCGCAGCTCACCGGCGCCCTTTCGAGACTGCTTGCCGTGGTCGAGGCCTATCCCGACCTCAAGGCGACTGGCAATGTCGCGCAGCTCCAGGAAGAGCTCACCGCGACGGAGAACAAGATCGGTTTCGCGCGCCAGCTCTACAATGACACGGCCACGCAGTACAACACCGCGCAGCAGACATTTCCCACCATGCTGTTCGCTGGAATGGCCGGCGCGTCGCCGGCGACGCTCTGGGAGATCACCGACGACGGTGAGCGCGCTGTCCCGCAGGTGGACCTCACGCTCGGCGCGCCGCCCAAATGACCGTGGCGGGCAACCTGTTCGCCCTGAAGACGCACACATTGCCGTCACGGCCGGGCTACTCGACACGGTAAGCCGCGAAGAGCTGCAGGCCGTCGTCGCGCATGAGATGGGACACGTCGTGAACTACGACGTGAGGCTCATGACGCTGCTCACCGCGCTCGTCGGAATGGTCGCGCTGGTCAAGATCGGCGGCTCGAACGTCAAGCCCACCGCCATTCCGAAGAGCTCCGCGCAGCTATGCATCGCCGACCCGTTCCATTCGGTGTGGGGTGATCGCGAAGGAAAGCTCGCCGATCTGATGGCGACGCATCCGCCGCTGCGCGAGCGGGTCGAGCGTCTTCGCCAGATGGCGTATCAGAATGCGGGTAGTTACGACCCGCCCCCGGGTACAGTGGAGAGTCGTGACATCCCCCCGCCGAATGTTTCGGTTCCGACCATCTCGTGCAGCAGCGCAAGCGCGAGTGCCAGCGCCAGGGGAGTCGCGCTATAGCTGCCCGGATGCACGCGATACGGCCGGCAGCTCCTCGAGCGGCGACGGAGTCTCGGGGGTGAAATCCTCTCCCGGGTTGATGAACCGGTCGCGCTCAATTCCATACTGCTTGTCATACAGCTGGCGATATCGTCCGTTCAGCGCAACGAGCTCGCGGTGCGTTCCACGCTCGACGATCTCGCCTCCTTCGAGAACGAGGATCTGGTCGGCGCTTTCGATTGTCGAGAGCCGGTGGGCTATGACGAAAGTCGTGCGGCCACGGCGGAGCGATCGGAGGCCGTCGCGAATCATCGCCTCGCTCTCGCTGTCGAGACTCGACGTGGCCTCGTCGAGGATCAGGATGCGGGGATCGGCGAGAATCGCGCGGGCGATGGCGACTCGCTGCCGCTGCCCGCCGGAGAGCTTGACTCCGCGCTCGCCGACGATCGTGTCGTATCCGTGCTCGAATCCGTTGATGAACTCGTCGCAATGCGCGATCCGGCTCACCTCGCGGATCTCCTCTTCCGTAGCCTCGGGCCGCGCGAACGCGATATTCTCGCGGACCGTTCCATCGAAGAGAAAATTGTCCTGCATCACGACGCCGAGCTGCGAGCGGTAGTCGCGCAGGCGAACGTCCACCAGCTCCTGGTCGTCCACCAGGATCTCACCGGATTCGGGACGATTGAACGCCATCACGAGTCCGATCATCGTGCTCTTGCCAGAGCCGCTCGATCCGACGAGAGCGGTAGTGGATCCCGCCTCCGAAACGAACGACACTCCCTTGAGCACCGGCACGCCGGGCACGTAGGCGAAGCTCACTTTGCGGAACTCCACCCGGCCGCTGATCTCGCCCATGTGCGCGCGCTGCTCGTCTTCCTGATCCTCGGTCGCCATGTCGCGGATCTCGCGGATGCGATCGAGTCCCGCGAAGGCCTCGCTGATCTGTGTTCCCACCGAAGCAATCTGGATCAGCGGCGCGGCCACGAGGCCCACGAAGAAGACGTACATCACGAGCCCGCCGAGCGTCATGGATCCATTCAGGATCGAGCGTCCGCCAACGATGATCATGAGCACGCCGATCGCTCCGACGATGAGCGTCGCACCCGTACCGACGATGGACGTCCCGGTGATCGAGCGCTTCACGTTGTCGAACAGCCGCTCGACGCCTTCGCCGAACAGCTTCTCCTCGCGATGCTCGGCCACATAGATCTTGAGGATTCGAACTCCGCCGAGCGATTCGGCGAGCCGTCCGGTGACTTCGGCGTTGATGACGCTCCGCTCCCGGAACAGCGGGCGCAGCCGCGCGAACGCCACTGCCATCAGCCCGCCGAACGAGAGGAGCACGACGAGCATGATCCCGGTGAGTCTCCAGTTCAGCGCGAAGAGAACTCCGATGCCGATGATCGCCGTGAGAAGGCCGCCGGTCAACTGGATGAGTCCCGTTCCGACAAGATTGCGGACCCCTTCGGCATCGGTCATGATGCGCGAGATCAGTATGCCGGTCTTGGTGGAATCGAAATACGACACCGGCAGATGGAGAACGTGCTTCTGCACGTTCATGCGCATGTCGGCGATCGCCCGCTGTGCCGCGATGCTCACCACCTGCGAGAGCGCGTACGTCGTCGCGGCCTGTACGAGAACGGCGACGGCCGCGGCGAGCGCGATCGGAATGAGCAGATCGCCGCGGTGCTTGGCGAGCACTTCGTCTATCAAATACTTGGAGCTCGCCGGAAGCACGAGTCCGGACAGCCGGTTGATGAGCATCAGGACCAGCCCGATGGTCAGCGACCGGCGATGGCGCCAGACCAGCTCGCGCGCCTCGGCCCACGCTCTTTGATAGTTGATGCTCTTCTTCGGTTTGGCGCTCAAGGCTGTCGGGACAGGGGCGGTGTGAGGCGGAGCCGGGCCTTACATTCCATCATCCCGGACAGCATAACGATAACCGTCCGGACGCGGTCGCGTGCAAGCGGCCGCGTCGTCTTTGTTCCCATCTCCGAAACAGGATCCGATCGCCGAATGCCGAATCTCCAAAGACTCCGCAGCGCTGCACCTGCAGCCCTGCTTGCCCTGTGCCTCACCGCGGGCGTCGCTCCACTTTCCGGCCAGGTGTTGTCGCCCGCCGAGCAGAAAATGCGTGCCTATGTACATCAGCACGTCGCCGATCAGACCGCATTTCTCGAGAAGGTGGTCAATATCAGCTCGGGCACCATGAATCATGCTGGTGTTCGCGCCACAGGCGACGCGTTCGCGGCGGAGCTCAAGGCGCTTGGCTTCGAGACGCGGTGGGTCGGGATGCCTCCGGAGATGAAGCGCGCCGGTCACCTGTTCGCCGAGCACCGGGCACGAAAGGGTAGAGGAGCGAAAACGGGGATGACTGTTCTGCTGCTGGGGCATCTCGACACCGTTTTCGAGGGCGAGAGCCAGAGGTACACGCTGATTGACGACTCCACGGCGAAGGGAGCCGGCACGGGCGACATGAAGGGTGGAGACGTCGTATTTCTGTATGCGCTCAAGGCGATGGCGGCGGCAGGGACACTGGCCGACGCGAACATCATCGTCGCGTTGATGGGCGACGAGGAAAGCGGGGGAGAGCCGGACAGCGTGTCGCGCCGCGACCTCGTCGAGGCAGCGAAGCGAAGCCAGGCGATTCTGGCGTTCGAGGAAGACGCAGGCAAGGCGACGATCGCGCGGCGCGGCTTCAGCTCATGGCAGGTTGCCGTGACGGCGCGGCAGGGCCATTCGGCGGGAGTGTTCTCGAAGGGATCGGGCTACGGCGCGATCTACGAGGTCGCGCGGATTCTCGACGAATTCAGGGAAGCGCTGTCGTCGGAGCCCAATCTCACGTTCAATCCCGGCGTGATCGTCGGCGGGACCACGGTCACGTTCGACAGCTCGACGCTCTCGGGTACGACGGCGGGCAAGCTCAACATCATCGCACCATCGGCGTTCGTCGAAGGTGATCTTCGATTTCTGACCGCGGATCAGCTCAACAGCGCCCGCGCGAAGATGACCGGGATCGTTTCGATGAGCCTGCCCGGCACTTCGTCGAAGATCACGTTCGCCGACGGCAATCCTTCCATGCCGCCGACTCCGGGCAACTACGCGCTGCTGGCGGTGCTCGACAGTGTTACGCGCGCGCTGGGTCAGGGCCCGACAGAGGCGCTCGATCCGGGGCAGCGTGGCGCGGGCGACATCTCCTACGTCGCGCAGTACGCTGACGCGCTCGACGGGCTCGGCGTGAATGGAAGCCGCTCGCACACGCCGGACGAGACGGTGAACCTCAAGTCGCTTCCGATCGCCACCGAGCGCGCGGCGGTGCTCATCAACCGCCTGGTGCACCGCAAGCGCTAGTCGCTCAGGTACGCTTCATCCCCGGTGAAGGCAGCGACGAGCAGCTCGCTGATTCCTTCCCGGGTGACGGCACGCGGGTTGGGGTACTGGCGCGCCACCGCAAGCTCGGCGGCGCGATCGAGATCTTCCTCGTGCATTCCGATCTCACGCAACGAAAGGGGCGCGCCGATTGCCCGTCCCAGCGCGTGCAGCCGCGTCGGCGTATCGCCACCGTCGAGCGCGCGCGAGACTGATTCCATCGCCCCGTGCGCGGCGGCGCGATTGTACGCGGCGGTGTACGGCAGCAGCACCGCATGAGTCTCGGCATGCAGGAGATCGAAACTTCCGCCAATGGTGTGGCAGAGCTTGTGGTGCAGCGCCATCTGCACCGTCCCAAGCGAGAATCCGGCGAGCCATGCGCCGCGCAGCGCGGCCGATCTCTCTTCACCATCGGACGGAGCGGTGACGAGATTAGGCAGGGCACGCGACAACAGGCGAATTCCTTCCTGCGCGGCCAGCGAGGTGAGCGGATTGGCGTCGGCAGCGTAAAGCGCTTCGACGCAGTGAGCGACGGCGTTCAGCCCGCTGCATGCAGTCGTTCGCGGCGGAAGCCCGAGCGTGAGATCGGGATCGTAGATAACGACCCTCGGCTGCACGCGCGGATTCCGGCCCGTCTCCTTTCTGCCTTCGGTCGTGAGCCCCCAGATCGGGGTCATCTCGGATCCGCCGTAGGTCGTCGGCACGGCCAGGATCGGGAGCGTAGTGCTCAGCGCTACTGCCTTCGCCACGCCGATGGCTGACCCGCCTCCGAGCGCGACGATGCAATCCGCTCTCGAAGACGAAGCGGCCTCGCGCGCCGCGAGTGCAATCGCCTGCGGCACGTGCGCCACCGCCCTTTCGAAGCTTTCGACGATCCGGCCGCCAAGCATCGCGCGCGCGCTTTCCGCGAGTGATGAGCGCCCCGGGGTGGATACGAGCATCACCCGTGTTGCGCCAAGCCGGTCCAGCTCTACCATTGCCTGCGCGAAGCATCCCGCGCCGAAAACGACACGCGATGCCTGCGATTCGAATGTGAAGGAGCTCACGATTCCGTGCCGGCTGCCCCTATCATCATCGCGCGCACGGCCGCGATCTCATCCTCGTTGACGAGATGGCCCATCCCCGGGTACAGCCGCATCGTGACTCGCGCGTTCATCCGCTCGAGTACCGCTGCCGAGTCGCGCACGCGTTGCGCCGGGACATGGCCGTCCACGTCGCTGCACCCCAGAAACGCCGGCGTCTCGCCGAAGTCGCCGTCGTAGTCCCGCGTCGTCCCGTCGGGTCCGATGAGGCCGCCGCTGAGGCAGGCGATTCCTCCGTACCGCATCGCGTGCCGCGCCGCGTACTCGAGCGACAGGCACGCTCCCTGTGAAAATCCAAGCAGCATCGTGCGCCCGGCGGGAATTCCCGCGTCACGGATGCGCGCGATCACGTCACCGATCGCGGCGAGTCCCGACGTGATGCCGGGCTCATTGCCCGGAATCGGAGCCATGAACGAATTCGGATACCACGTGTCGCCGCTCGCCTGCGGAGCGAGGAAGGCGAAACCGCTGGCGCCGAGCGCGGGCACAAGGGTGAGGATGCTTTCGGCGGTCGCCCCGCGACCGTGCACAAGGACCATCGCGGCGGTCGCGCGCTCAAGCGGCTCGCCCGCCATGCGCACGGGTTGATCCTGATGCGGTTCCGCCATTCGCTCGTCTCCCTGATTCACATCATCACCGGTCAACCAACAGCTGCGGCAGCGTCCGGCGTGCGATTCCACGGGTCCACAGTGATCGGCTCGAGCGAGGCTTCGATCCTGTCGCGGCTTGCGGCAAGCCACGGCGGGAGCATGAGACTCTCGCCCAGCGATTCGGCCGTCTCGTCCACGTGGAATCCGGGACCGAGCGTCGCCAGCTCAACGATGTGTCCGTCGGGATCGTGCATGTAGATGCTCTTGAAGTACACGCGGTCCATCACCGGCGTCACCTGCAGGCCGGCGGAGACGAGCTTCTCGCGCCACTCGAGCTGCGTTTCGTCGTCAGCGACGGCGAGCGCGAAGTGATGCGTTTGTCCGGCGCCCATCCGTACGGGCTTCTCGCGATCGGGCTTGCGCTCGAAGTAGGTGACGAGCGTGCCCGGCCTGCCGTCGCCGACTCCCCAGTACCAGTGGAACGATCTGGGATCGTCGAAGTTGTTCGTGCGCTTCACGAGGCGCATCCCGAGCAGCCCGCTGTAGAAGGCATTGGTCCGCTCGATGTCCTCACCGATGGCGGTGAGGTGATGAATTCCATGCTCGAGCCGCATGGAGGGCGTGATCGCGGGCACTGGCTCCGGCCACGTTGTAGCCTGTATGCGCGCCTTGTCGCGATTTCCGGTGAGCATCTCGGGCGGCGGCGCGCGATGCGACATGCCGAGCTGATCGGCGGGCTCGTCGCGCGTCCATCCCGGACCGCGAGTCGCGATCTCCACGATCGTTCCGTCGGGATCGCTGATGTAGATGCTGGTGAAGTAATGCCTGTCGAGCGGACCGTTGACGGCGATTCCCATGTCCACCAGGTGGCGCTTCCACCTGAGCAAACCATCGTAGTCGGCGACGTGCAGCGCGAAGTGATGAGTACCGCCAATGCCCGGAGCTCCGTGAGTGGCGTTCGGCCACTCGAAGAACGTGATGAGCGATCCGGGGTCGGCGGACTCGTTGCCGAAGTAGAGATGGTACGAGGTGGGCGCGTCGAAGTTGACGGTGCGCTTCACCAGTCTCAGACCCAGCACGCGCGTGTAGAAATCAGTGGTGCGCTGGGCGGACTGGCAGACGATCGTGATGTGATGCAGGGAGAGGATGGACATGGCCGGAGGAGATCGGGTCCCGGCCGCCCTCACAGTGGCGGCCTTCCATGAACTTTCGCGCACATCACGCCGCGCCGCTAGTCAGGACGCGCGCGTCGTCCTCCTACCCGCTACCCGCTGAACTTCTACTTCAACGACCGGACATACGCGACGAGCGCCGTGACCTGATCGCTCGACAGATGCTTGCTCTTGTGAGCCGAGGACGAAAGCGTTCCGGTGCCGTTGGCGATGCGGTTGGCGAGATCGGCGTCGCTACGTCCCTGTACCGTGCTGCTGCGGAGATCGGGGATTTTGTTTTTCCTTCCCATCGCCGTGTTGCCGCTGGCGTCGGCGCCGTGACAGGAGACGCACTTGCTCTTGAAGATCGACTGCCCCGTGGAGACCAGCGACGCGTTCGACGAAGGCGCTGGCGAAGGCGTCGAACTCGTCGTGGGAGCGGGCGCGGCGGGCGGCTTCGCCTCCGTCGCCGGCGGCGCGGTATTCGCGGGTGGCGGCGTGCTCTTGCTCGTCGTCGAGCCGGCCGTGCTCGGTGTGGTGTCCGTCACCGGCGCGGACATCGACACCGTCGCCGTCGTCTCACTGCCCGTCGTCTTCACGTTGTCGGTCTGCTTACAGCCGACGGTGGCCAGAAGGAGGAGCGAAGCGCACAAACTGATGATCGTCTTCATCGGAATCCTTTTCGTCTTGAGCCTGACAGCACGATGGGCGCGAGCGGTCGCGACGGCCCGCTCGGCCTGCTGGCGCTGCATCCCACTCAGGCAATTGGCGTACCAGCCAGAGTACCGCCGCGTGACCTGTCCCCGTCGGCCCCTCGGCCTTGTCGGAGCGGCAGGTCACGTGTCTTGCGCCGACGGGCGCGCGCGTCGTGCGCGCCACAGGTTGAACAACCAGGAGCCGAGGAGCTGGCCCGTCACGGCGCTGGCCAGCATGAACGGGACGAACCACCAGCCGAGGCCGAACGAGAGCCGCATCAGGATGACGAAGGGGATGGGCAGGTGAATCGCAAGAAACCACTGCCACGAGAGCCTGCGCACGGTCGCCCGGTATGCTCCGAACGGCAGATTGATGGCGATGGCCAGGAGTATCGTGACTGATTCGAGTTCGAGATTCGTCATACGGAATTTCGTGTAAGGACTCAGACAGTATAGGGCAAAGTCCACCTCGACAGGCACTGTACTCTCCCAGGATGTTCATGTAGGTGTGATTTTGATCACATTCTCCAAAGATGCGGGATTGAGTTTTTATCTACTTGCAGGGAGAAACCATGGCGGATCGGCTTTCGGCGCTGGAGCAGCAACTCCTGGACTTGCAGCAGAGGCTGGAGAAGCTGGAAAAGCGCATGGACGCCGGTGTGCTGCCGGCTGCGCATGCTGGCACCCTGCGGGAGCTGCGCCCGCGGACAGTTGTTGAACCTCCTGGTGAAGATGAAGAATTGGCAGCAATCGCTTTCAACTTCACTTCCTTTCTTACGCTTTCAGGAAGGAGCCTGATCATCCTGGGGGGCGCGTACCTGATTCGGGCTATTACCGAAAGCCGCACGCTGCCCGCGCCGGCAGGAGTAGCGCTCGGACTGGCTTACGCGGTGTTGTGGATCCTTGCCGCAGGTCGTGCAGCGGGAAAGGGCCTTAAGGGTGATGCCACGTTCCATGTCGTGGTCGCGACCGTCATTGCCTTTCCTCTCATCTATGAAGCCACGGTTCGCTTCCATTTTCTCGGGCATCAATCCAGTGCGACTGCTCTGGGTTTTCTATCTGTCCTTTCGCTCGCGATCGCGTGGCGGTTCAGCCATCAGATCATGGCCTGGATCATCACCGTGGCCGCTCTGATCACCGCAGTGGTTATCATGGCAAATACCGGCGCGGTGCTCTCGTTCGGGGCCTTCCTGTTAGTGCTTGGGCTTTCCACCTTGTGGCTGGGATACGACCGGGAGTGGACCCTTCTGCGCTGGCCGGTGGCCTTGGCGGTGGACTTTGTCGCGCTAGGTCTCGTGCTGCGGGCCATTGGGCCGGAGCGACCAGATCCACCCGCCATGGTCATTGGTTTGCTCATGGCCCTGGTGGGTAGCTACATCGCGAGTTTCGCTGTGCGAACCCTCGTTCGCGGTCGCGATATTGTGCCTTTCGAAATCTTCCAAACCGCCGCCAGCATCCTTCTGGGGCTAGGTGGATCGGTGGTCGTGGTGCGGGCCACTCACTCCGCAGTTGAACCGCTCGGTGTGATCAGTCTGGCTCTGGGCGTGGGGTCCTATGCGGTGGCCTATGCATTCATAAGCCGAACGCACGGGAAGAGCGTGAATTTCTATTTCTATACGGCTCTGGCGTTGGTGTTCGCGCTGGCCGGTCTCCGCCTCCTGCTTGGAGACACGCTTCTCGTTCTTTCGTTCTGTGCGCTTGCCCTGATCGTCACGCTGTTAGGGAGACGATTCAACCACCCCGCATTGCTGCTTCATGCATTCACTTACCTGTTGGGAGCCGCCTGGGTTTCCGGCCTGCTGAAGGATGCGGAATCGTCCATTCTGGGTGATGCGGCGGCCCGTCTCCGGGAGTCGGGGTGGATTGGATGGTTGGTGCTGCTGGCCTCCGTCGGATGTGCGCTCACCTTGAATCGCAAGCGGGAATCTCAGGTTGGCCTCATGACCCGCGTGGCCCGGCTGGGTCAGGTAGGACTTCTGGTGCTGCTGCTGGGTGGAACGACCATTTATCTTCTCGTGGTTCTGATCACCCAGCTTCGCGGCCATCCCCTGGAACAGGGCGGGATCGCCACCCTTCGAACGGTGGTATTCGCTTGTTCCGCCGTCACTTTGGCAGCCAGCGCTCGCCGTTGGAAGATCCATGAAATGGGTTGGCTGGCCTGGGTCCTCTTGGGGGGAACGAGTCTGAAGGTGCTGGTCGAGGATCTGCGGTATTCCGGCCCTTCGTTGCTTTTCATGGCCTTCGCCATCATCGGAATCGCATTCATTCTTGTGCCCAGGCTCCTGTCGAAGACGCGATCAGTAACACATTCGGGATAGACTCACCGATGCACGAACTCCGCCTTCGAGCGGGGGCCGTTGGCGAGAAAGCATGTATGGCGTCGGTCCGGCGCAGCGGTCAGCGGCGCTTGGCTCTTGTCGGCGACTCCGGTTTTGGCAGGAAGTTTTCCATCACCCAGACCTCCAGATTCACCTTGACATCGTCGATCGCCACTCGACGGCCGTCGGGGTGCAGCCGCAGCCCCCCTGTCAACTGACCGGCAACGTTTAGCCCCATCCGCTGCGGTTCTCCGCCCTCGGCTGCGACACGCCACAACTGCCATTGCTGATTCCTGTAGGGAACCTGCGCCTCTCGTTTGATACCTTTCAGAAAGGCGACGTAGCGGCCGTCCCGCGTCCACGTCGGCGAACCCCAAAAGGGGATCTCCTTCTCGCCGTCGACCCTGACCAACTCCCGGGTCTCTCCCCCAGCGGCTGGCATGACGAGCAGGATCTGTGACCCGCTCTCGTTCACAGCGATCACGACTCGCCGGCCATCGGGCGACCGCACGCCCGCGTAGAGCCCTCGTTTCTCAATGACTACCGTCTCCTGGCCGGACCGTAGATCGTGGGCCACGAGACCAGACTTCTTGACGTAGAAGATCGTGTTGCTGTCCCGGGAAAACCCGAAGCGCGGCCAGCCTCCCAAAGCCGGAAGCGGCATCAGCGAAGTCACTTGCCCCGTTTGGACATCAACTCGTATCAGGCTCTTGCCCTTCCCAGCCTCATCTGCCGGAACCACGACGGCCTTTCCGTCCGGCGTCCAGCGTAGGCTACCCATCCCGATTGTCCTCTCCCCGACCCGAAGCTCTCGCTCCTCGCCCGTGTCCATTGAGCGGATGATCACAGCCTGGCTTGGCTCGCTGGAGACAATGCCCGCGAGCGAGCGTCCATCAGGAGACCAGTCTGACCCACGCATGTTGCCGTGCCGGAATGCAGATTGTGACGGTGAGAGCACGTTTCCAATGGCCGAGTCGAGCTCGGCAATCTGGACGCCCCAAACGTTGTTGTTGACCGCGTAGTAGAAGGCACCCGAGCGGGTGAACCCCATGGGCAGGAAACCCCAGTCCTTCTTGACGAACACCGGTTCGCCCTGCGCCTTCCCGCCGGCCACCGCGACGAGCCACGCGTCGGCCGATCCCGAACGCTCACTGGAGAACAGAATGTGCTTCCCGTCCGGAGCCCAGCCCATGACGCTGTGGTTCGACCGATCCGGGATGAGCGGCGACTCAATCCCCGTCTGAAGTTCGAACAGCGAGAACCCCTCCATGGTGGACCACGCGATGTACCATCCGTCAGGCGAGAACACTCCGCCCGGAGAGAGTCCTCTTCCCGCCGCCTTCAGCAGTTTCGCCGAGCCGTCAGCGACGGCCACCAGCATCATGTCGCGGGATCCATCGATCTTCGTGAATTCGGCAAGCAACTGCCTGCCGTCAGGCGACCATGCCAACGGGATGTGGTGTTGGATTCCACTTTCGGCGGCCCGCAGAACCCGCGGCTTCGAGCCGTCGAGCCCGACGACGTAGAGGTCGTACCCGCCGCTCGAGCCGCTCGAGCCGCTCCAGGCGTAGGCGATGCTCTTGCCGTCGGGCGAGGGTACGGAGTACTCGGCGAACCCCCCCGACCCAGTCAGGCTGCCCTGGTCGGTCAACCGCCGGTTCTGGCCGGTGGCGAGGTCGCGGATGGCGACATTTCCGCCAGCCTCCCAGTCCGTGATCGAGAGGAAACGGCCGTCGGGCGAAACCTTGCCCGTCACATCCGCTCCCGCCCACACCCTCCTCACGGCCAGCGTCGAGCCGTTTGTCGCGACTGTCGCACCCGCCGAGAGAGCGCCGAGGCGTGCACGGGCGACCGCCACTTGCTCGGACTGATCCGCGTAATCGCGAATCACGCGCTGATACGAACTCGTGGCGTCCGCGTTCCCCAGCTTCTCGTACGCCTGCCCAAGCTGCACAAGTGTCCTCGCGCTCAGCGCGCGATCGGTGGAGTGCTCGTTGAGGATGCGCTGATACAGGGCAATCGCGGACTTCAAGTCGCCATCAACGCGCTCCTTCCGGAGTGCCTGCTGAAAGAGATCGGTCCCACTCTGCGCCGACGCCGGTGAGGTGCCGGCAAGGGTCAGGAGCACGGCAAGACATGTCAGGACGATGCGCTTCATGGTGCCCTCTGTGTGGATCAGGAGACGTTCTGGTTGTTCTCCAAACTGGAGCATGCTGCCCCGCCATGTGTCACGTGCGCTTCCAGTAAATGCAAAGTTTTTGTCACGAGACGAACTTGTAGCCCACGCCATGTACCGTGAGCAGATGCCGCGGATTGCCTGGATCGTCTTCGATCTTTGCGCGCAGCGACGCCACGTGATTGTCCACCGTGCGCGTCGTGGGATACTCGCGATACTCCCATACCTCCTCCAGCAACTCGGACCGCGTGACGACTTTTCCCGCGCGGCCGACGAGCAGACGAAGCGTTCCGAACTCCTTGCGCGTCAACTTGAGCGGAGTTCCACTTCGCTGCGCCTCGAAGCGCCGGAAATCCACGACGACATCGCCAAACCTCACCTCGTCGGGAAGTTGCGTGGTGGGGTTGCGACGGCGAAGCAGTGCGCGCACGCGCGCCTGCAACTCACGGAGCGAAAACGGCTTGGTGAGATAGTCGTCCGCGCCGAGATCGAGGCCATGCACGCGATCCGTTTCTTCGCCGCGCGCGGTGAGCATGAGAATCGGAACGCTCGCCCCTGATTCGCGGAGCCGCCGGCACACGTCGAAGCCGCTCAGCTTCGGCAGCATCACGTCGAGGATCACCAGATCGAACCCCCCATCGCGAGCCATGCGAAAACCCGAATCTCCATCAATCGCCGTCACCACATCGTACGACTCAAGCCTGAGATTGTCGCTCAACCCGCGCAGGATTGCAGGATCGTCCTCCACCACGAGCAGGCGGCTCATCTGCCTGGCTCGAGCGGGAGGTGAATCGAGAACGTGCTCCCCCGTCCCACCTCGCTCTCGATTTCCAGACGGCCGCCGTGCGCGGTTACGATGTGTTCGACGAGTGTAAGACCCAACCCGGCGCCTGGAATACCTGCATTTTCTGCCGAGGGTACGCGATAGAACTTCTCGATCACGCGCGCCTTGTGCGTGGCGGGAATTCCCACGCCGCGGTCCTGAACGTCGATGATCGCCTCGCCATTCACGCGGCGCAGGCGCAGGTCGATGTCGCGGCTCTCGCCCGAGTACTTCATGGCATTGGTGAGCAGGTTGAGCACCGCTTGCTCCACGGCATCCTCGTCGGCGGCCACGCGTGGCAGCGCGTCAGCCGTTTCCACGTGAAGGCGAAATCCGTGCTGCGCCAGTGGATACTGCAGCATCCGCGCGCAGCGCTCGACGACGTCGGCCAGCGTCGTCGGCTCCAACCGGTACTGCTTCTGGCCGCGCTCGATCTTCGAGAGGTCGAGCACATTATCGAGGAGCCGCGTCAGGCGTTCCGTCTCGTTGACGATTGTGTCGAGGTATTCGCGCCGAGTGGCGGGATCCTGGAAATGATCGAGCGACAGCGTTTCCGCGAACATTCGGATCGCCGTCAGGGGCGTTTTCAATTCGTGCGATACGCTGGCGACGAATTGCGACCGCAGGTTGGCCAGGCGCAGCTCGCGCCGCACGTCGAACCAAAGCAGGTAGGCGCCGAACAGCGTGACGCCAAGGACGACAATGAGCGTGCCGAGGTAGAACGGTCGCGCGATGCCACGGTCCCCGGACAGCCCGCTGACGGGCCCGAGCTCCATGCTCAGAAAGGCGAAGTCAGGGCCCAGCAGCCGTTCCGCTGTGTCGCCAGGCAGCGCCATACGAATGTGGCCGCTCACCCCGAGTTCTGATGGGAGGGTGCGGTTGACCGTCGTCAGAAAGCGTGCAGCGTCGATCGCAATGAGCACCGACGCCCTATCTCCTGCGATCGTCGCCGCGCCCACGAACCAAGGCTCGCGCCCATACATGATCCAGCGCGGCGCACCAGACGTCGCACCGGCGTGCAGCAGCGGGCGAAGTCCAAGCTCAGGAAGCTCCGACTCCAAGGCGACGGTTTGCTCCGCTGTACGGATGCGCTCATCGAGAAGGCGTCGCAGCGACGCGGACTGTTCGACCTCGCGCTCGCGCGACGCACGAGGCGTCAGGGTATCGACAATCTGTCGAAGCATATAGAGCGCTTCAGGCGCGAGACAACACCGCTGGCGGGTCTCGTCAGATAGCCGGTCCAGCACGCGCACCGGTCCGCTATCGGTCAGCTTTGTGGCGGCATAGAGCGCGAGCGGCACCCCATGTTCGTCGGCGGCATCGAAGCCGAGCGCGAAGACCTGCGCGTACTGCGCCGTCGCCTCGCGAGCTTGACCAAGCCTTGCGAGCACGCGAGCGAGTGCGAGTTGTGCATAACCCGCCTGTTCGGTGCGACGACCCGCGGCTATTGCCTCCCGATACAGCGCGGCCGCTTCCACGAGATTTCCGCGCCCGAACTCCTGAGACTCGGCGAGGCGAAGCTTGTCGCCAAATACTCCCCCGGACGAAGCGGAGGAAAGGCTCACGCGGGCTACCGCTTGCCATGGCGGCACGAGGCGGCCACCAACAACGTCGGCGACGAGCCGCACGCTGGAATCGGTGTACGACAGATTGCGGGCGACAGAGCTGCGCGCGGCACGCGTGCTCAACTCCTGCGACGTGATGCTTTCCAGTCGTGCACGAAGGGCCTGCCGAACCTGCACGAATACGCGAGCCCGGTCGTCCACAGAGCGCTTCCCGGCCAGCTCGCGCTCCTGCCGCATGCTCTGCACCGTGAGCAGTACGAGCACGGCACAAGGCAGAAGGACGGCCGCCAGAAACAGCGCGATGAGGCGCCGTTGAGAGCGTAAGACCATCATGATAAGAGGGCCGGGGAAAATCGCGGGTCTGTTACAACTTATAGGTGCTCAGGATGCAGATGTCATGAAAATGTCACGTAGCTGAGCGCGAGCGTTCAGCGACACGATTCCGGGTAATGCTCCCCGATCTCATTGACGCCGTAGGGGCTGGTGATGGTTTCGCGCACTCATCACATACTCGGGCCGCCACCCAACTGCCGCCACAAATAAGCATACGTAAGCGCCAAACTCTTCGCCCTCTGCTCGTTCGTAACCCCCGCACCGTGGCCGCCTTCAGTATTCTCGAAATAATAGAACGGCAATCCCATTGACTCCATTTTCGCCGCCATCTTTCTGGCATGTGCGGGATGCACGCGATCGTCCCGCGTCGTCGTCGTGAACATCACCTTGGGGTATTTTGTACCAGCCCGAAGATTCTGATAGGGCGAGTACTTCGAGATGTAAGCCCACTCCTCCGGCTTGTCAGGATCGCCATACTCCGCCATCCAGCTCGCGCCGGCGAGCAGGTGGTTGTAGCGCTGCATGTCGAGCAGTGGTGACTGGATCACAACCGCCTTATACAGCTCCGGCTTCTCGGTGAACGCAACGCCCACGAGCAAGCCGCCGTTACTGCCGCCCATGATCCCCAGATGCTCTGGTGATGTTATGCGTTGGCGTATCAGCTCTTCGGCGACCGCCGCGAAGTCGTCATAAATGCGCTGGCGATTCTCCTTGAGACCAGCGCGATGCCACGCCGGGCCGAACTCTCCGCCGCCGCGGATGTTCGCGAGCACATAAGTCCCGCCGCGCTCGAGCCAGTTGGCGCCGACCGTAGCGCTGTATGATGGCGTACTCGACGACTCGAACCCGCCGTAAGCGTAGAGCAGCGTCGGATTATTGCCATCGTGCGCCATCCCCTCGCGGTGCACGATAAAGAAGGGGATCTTCGTTCCGTCCCTCGACGTCGCTTCCATCTGCTCTACGTGCAGGCCTTTCGCGTCGAACTGCGCCGGCAACCGCTTCACCTCGGAGACTTTCCCATCCTCGCTCGCGAGATAGAGCGTGGTTGGCTGAATGAAGTTCGTGTAAGAGAAGAAGAACCGGTTTGACCTGGGCGAGCTCGCCATCACGGCAATGCCGCCGAGGTCAGGTGCCGGCACTTTCTCGAACGACCAGGCGCCGTTCTCGTGGCGGTACCGGCGCAGCTCGCCGCGCACGTTATTGAGCACGTTGATCAGCAGATAGTCGCGCGTGGACGCGATGCTGTTGATCGTTTCGCGAGGCCCGGGCTGTATCACCAGCTTCGGGTCACGCTTGCCGGCGAGAAAGTCGTCGACCGGCATCGCCACGAGTGATCCCGTGCCCCATGTCTTCCCACCAACCTGCCACGGATCGCGCACGTACACGACCATCTGATCGCGCACCAGATACAGATCCGCGTCCGCCGGGACGTCGAGCTTGACCAGGCGGCCGTCCCGATACAGCGACTTCGTACCCTCGTAGAAAGTCTTGTTGTCGTAGACCACGACGTAGCGCCGATCGCCCGCGTCGCTCGCTCCTGTAAACGCCCCCATATGCTCGGCGGGCGTCTCGTACACTATCGTCGCGGAGGACAGCGGTGTACCACGTTTCCAGAGCTTGATCACGCGCGCGTAGCCGGAGGTGGTCATCGAGCCCGGTCCGAAGTCCGTGCCCACCAGGAGCGTGTTCGCGTCGACCCACGCGGTAGACTTCTTTGCCTCCGGCAGCCGGAACCCATCCTTCACGAACTGACCGCTCCGGAGATCGAACTCGCGAGCCTCGCTCGCGTCCGACCCACCGCGCGAGAGAGAGACCATGCACAGCCGCTCCTCCGGATCGAAGCAATCGGCGCCACCCCACGACCACGTCACGCCTTCCGCCTTGGCCAGAGTGTCCACGTCGAGCACGGTCTCCCACTTCGGATTGCCGGCGATGTAATCGCTCCAGCTCGTCCGCCGCCAAATACCGCGCTTGTGATCGGCATCCTGCCAGAAGTTGTAGAGCATGTCTCCGACGATGCGCGGATACGCGATTCTGTCCTTCGAGTCGAGGATCTGTTTCGTGCGATCGTAGATCGATTGATAGAGCGGCGTGGCGCCGAGCACCGCGATGGTCGCCGCGTTCTTGGCGTTGACCCAGTCCATCGAGCGCTTGCCGTCGATATCCTCGAGCCAGATGAATGGATCCGTCGCAGTCTGTTGCGCGGCCAGCGCGACCGGTACGATCGCGGAGCAGGAGAGAAGAGCAAAAAGGCCGAGCGAAGTGGCTGTGTTTCGTTTCATGATATCTCCAGTGGGACGTCGCACGGCGTTTAATATCCCCCGCAACGGTTGTCCGATAGTCCTACTGGCCGCGCAGAGCGACATCAACGGTGTAACCGTCCTTCGCCAGCAGCATGCGGAGGAGCTCTACCGCACTTTCGTTCACGTGACGTAGCAGCTCGAGCTGTCCACCCGCCGCGGTGAGCTGCGCTCTCGCCTGACGCTGAATGGCATCTCCTGTCTTCGCGCGTAAACGGGTTCCACAGTGCGCAGCGATCAGCTCACCGATGCACGAACTCCGCCTTCGAGCGGGGGCCGTTGGCGAGAAAATTCCCCACGCCAATCCGCATGTCCTCGGTCGCACAGCACTGCCCGAACATCTCCGATTCGAAGTGCAGGCCTTCGGGGAGTGGCTTGCTGCATCCTTCGAGCAGCGCGCGGCACATCAGTGCGTCAATGGCGCGGCTCCTGTGGCCAAGCTCGACCGGGGGAAGTTCCGCCGGCGTCGCCATCGCACCTGGATCAATCACCGGGAGCGTGACGTCGCCGCGCGCCGCCGCGCGCGCGAGCTCGATCGCCCGGTCCACTACGTCCCCGTCAACCTCCTCGCGAATCAAACCGCAAGCAACCGCCTCCGGTCCCGACAGACCGCGCCCGGTGCGCAGCATTTCCGCGGCCTTGCTGATGCCCACCAGACGCGGGAGACGCTGTGTAGCGCCGGCGCCGGGGACGATCCCGAGGTTTACTTCGGGTTGTGCAACCGCCAGCGCGAGACCTTTGCGCGCGACGCGCGCAGTGCAGCACATGGCGAGCTCATTGCCCCCTCCCAACGCCGAGCCGTTGAGCGCGCACACGACGGGTTTCCCCAGCTGTTCGATCAGATTCCCGGCGCGCTTCGAACGCTCCGACGTCATCGTGCCGTGCGCCGGACTTTCGATACGCGACAGAAAGTTCACGTCGGCGCCGGAGACGAATGACTTGGTGCCAAAACCGGTCAGCACTACGGCCGCGATTTTCGGGTCCGACTTCAAGGCGACGAAGCTTTCGTAAAGTTGTTCGAACACGTCATCGTTGAGCGCGTTGAGCACGCGCGGCCGGCGAATGGTGAGCACGGCAACGTCGAGCGCGTCGCGCCTGAGCACGTGGTTGACGCGGAACGGATGCCCGTCGCGCGCCTGATCCGAGATGCAGCGCGGAACGGCAAACCCCGAATGGCTTGCGGCGTACGCTTCGACCAGCGTCAGCGCTGTACCGACCCCCAGCTCATTCATGAACCCGAACGGCGAGCGCATCGCGAGCCCGGTTTCAACTGCGACCTCGAGGTCGGCGAGTGAGATGATCCCGCTGTCGAGAATCTGTCCCACGAGACCGAAATACGCGCCGCGCATTGCGTCGCGTATCCGCTCCTCCTGTTCCGGCGGCATGACGATGTGTTCGTCGCGCCCGGGAACGTCCCACGGTTTGCCCGAGGTGATCGCGTCCCGCATCAGCCGCGGTGAACGCCACCAGATGCCGAGCTTCGATGTCATTTCATCGAGCGCATGATTGGTGATCGGGTTGCCCCCCGTGAGGTTCATCGCCGTGAACGGGCCCACGCCAAGGCCAAGGGCGGTGCGCGCGGCCGCATCGACCTCCCTGGTCGACCCCAGCCCCTCTTCCACCGCGAGGGCCGCGGCGAGGAACAGCCCTTCGAACACAGGGTTCACGGCGAAGCCATACCGCCCGCCAACCCGGACGGGCACTTTGCCGATCTCCTCATACAGCGCCATCAATGCGTCGACGAGCGCCGGGGCGGTCTCGCGACCGGGCACAATCTCCACCAGCGCGTTGCGGTCGGCCGGGAAGAAGTAATGAATGACGAGGGTGAGGTGTCGCGCGCCAAGAGACGCGAAGAGCTCATCGGGTTCGATGTGCGATGAGTTCGACGCGAGAATCGCCCCGGGACCGCACAGCTCTTCGAGTTGGGCGAAGATGCGACGCTTGACGTCGAGGTTCTCCGTGGCCGCCTCGATGACGAGACTCGCGCCGCGCAGCTGCTCGTAGTCGCTGGTGAAGGTGAGCAGGCGCCCCATGCGCTCTGCCGCCTCCGGGGTGAACGCGCCGCTCTCGCGCCCCTTGGCGATTTTCTGCTCCACCCTGGCGCGTCCGCGCTCGAGCGCCGCGGTGGAGACGTCAACGACGACGACGGCAACATCGCGGGCGCACAGGGACTTGGCGAAATACAGCGCGATGTCGGGACCGATCTGCCCCGATCCGACGACACCGATCTTGTCGATCTGGAAACCTCTGAAGGTGTATCCCACTGTCGAATCCTCCGGTTGCAACCGGGCTTAACTCGCGGCCGGGGGGCGCGCATGCAGGGCAATCACCCTTGAACACCGGCCCTCGGCAACTGACATGTATTATATCGAACGTACGTTCGCAATTCAGGATAGGGCGGCGGTTGGTCGGATCAAGGAGCCGTCGTCTGCAGACGCCGTAAAGCGGCACCGTCCACAAGCCATGGCGGAGTTCGGCTGCTTACTGCGAACGTCGCTTTGCAACGAGCGCGCTCCAGCGTGCCATGACATCCCTGTACTGCTGTCTCGCCTTCGCCACAGCATCCAACTCTCTCGCGGTGGGAGCGACATCGGCTTCCTGCATCGCCATCGCCGCCGCCATCATCGCCGCACGTGCACTCTCCAGAGTAGCCGGCCCACTCGGCGCCTGACGGAATCCGGGCCTCGTGCCACTCACAGGTGGCGGTGCGATGGAGTCGACCTGCGACTTCAACGCCGAGTCGCCGGCACTCGTCAGTCGATCGGACATCGCACGCGCCGCCACGTAGGCTGCGCGCAGCGCGACCGCTCCGTCGTACATCTCACGCGAAAGCGCCGCGACCTGCGCGATCGCTGACGCGGGGGTCTTCACGCGAGGGTCGAGAACGAGCGTGAGCGGCTGCGTCCAGATCTTGCCATCGGCAACGAGGCGCACTGTGTACGAGCCTGGCGGCGCCCACGGCGTAGTTGCGGCGAAGTACGTTCGATGCGGCACCGCTCCGGTTGCCGACTCGCTGGGCGCCGTTCCATCGATGGGATCGTATCTCATGTCCCAGCTGAAGCGATGCATTCCCGCACGCGACGATAGCGCCACGTCCGGAGCGGCCCAGTACAGGGGAACCGAACAGCGTGGCGCGCCGGGATTCCGCTGGCAGATCCCGTAATACGCCTCAGGATTCAATGCCGGATCGGGTCCGGGAATCGTGTCGCTGCTCGAGTATGCGCGAATGACCTTGCCCGCTGCATCCACGATCTCGAGTCTCACCGTGCCGGCATTCGCGGCAAGGTGGTAGTCGATGATCGCACCGGGCGGTGGATTCTCGCCCGCCGGAACGTCCGGCGGCCACGGAGTTGGATCGTTCTCCGCGAAGCGCACGCGGACTGCTGTTGCCGGCTTCACCAGATATGATGCGAGCCGCGTGTTGGCAGCAGTCGCCATCGCCCTGAGCGGCGTCACGTTGTCGAGAATCCAGAAACCTCGGCCGTGCGTGGCGGCGATGAGGTCCGAGCAGAGGCAGGCGGAGTCGTCTTTCAATTGAAGATCGCGCACGGAGATCGCCGGCATGTTGAGGCGAAGCGATTGCCAGTGATCGCCGTCGTCACGCGAGACCCACACCTGGGTGTCCGTACTACCATACAGTAGTCCCTTGACCTGCGGATCCTCGCGGATCGAGTTCGTCACCGAGCCAGGCGCGATACCGGTGTTGATTTCCGTCCACGTGCGCCCGCCGTTGTGCGTCCGCCACAGGTGGGGATTCATGTCGTTGACACGCATCGTATTCGCGGCCGCGTACGCCGTGTTCACGTCGAAGTGCCCCGCCTCGATGTTGAAGATGCGCGTCCATGGCTTGATCTCGGGCGGCGTAACGTTCGTCCACTTCGCGCCGCCGTCGGTCGTCACCTGGATGTTGCCGTCGTCGGTGCCCGCCCAGATGACGCCGATGTTCTTCGGCGAAGGCGAGAGCGCCGTAATCGCTCCGAGCGGGACAGGGGTGACGCCGCTCGCGTACTTGCCGGCGTTCGCGGGCACTTCCCAGGTCTGCCGGGCGAGGTCGGGGCTGATGCGGGTCCATTCCTTGCCGCCGTTTGTCGTCTTCCATACTGCGTTGGAGACGTAGTACAGCGTGTTGGGATCGGGCGGCGACCAGTTGATCGGCATTGTCCGAACGTTGCGGTTGTAGCTCTCGCTGTTCGGGCCTTTGGCGCTCATGTCAGGTCCGACGTATGTCGTCTGCGACGTCCTGCGATTGTACAGCGACACGTTGGTGCGCGCGCTTCCGTAGACCAGGTCCGGATCCTTCGGGTCTGGCGCGGCGATTCCATACTCCTGGATATTCGCCGGATGCCAGTCGTGGAAAGTGATCATCCCGTCGGGTGAGCGGCTGTCGACACAGGCGGAACCGGCATCCTGCTGGCCGCCGCATACACGGTATGCGAAAGTATTGTCCGTGGAGACGTGATACATCGCGGCCGCCGGCTGCGTATACCAGTTGCTCCATGACACGCCGCGGTTGGCCGAGACGACCCCGCCCTGATCGGAGATGGCGAGGATGATGTCGGTATTGTCCGGATTGATCCAGATGCGCTGGTAGTCGTCGCCTCCCGGCGAGCCACGCACGGCGGTCCATGTGACGCCGCCGCTCTCGGAGCGCCACATGACAACCGATGCGCTGTAGATCACGTTCTCGTTCTTCGGATCGACGGTAACTGTAGGAAGGTCGCCGCCGCCGATGCGCGCGAGCGGCCGCGGATCCACGACTTGAGTCGAGTCGCTGATTACGGGTGCCCAGTGCTCGCCGCCGTCGGTGGTCTTGTAGAGATTCACCACGCCGGTGACGCTGTTGGTCGGTGTCGCCGTGGATGCGAGCGCATAGATCACCTTCGAGTTGCTCGGTGCGATCGCGATGTTCGCCTGGATTACGCCCGGCAATCCAGTGGTGAGCTGCTTCCATGTGGTGCCGCCGTCGGTGGACTTGAACACGCCGTTGGCCGCATCGCCGAATCCCTGTCCTTCGATGAAGCTCTGCTGCTGCTGCCAGAGCGCCGCGTAGACGATGTTCGGATTGGCCGGATCTATGCGGACATCGTTGCCGCTCGTGTACTCGTCCCGGTAGAGAACCTTCTCGAACGTTTGTCCGCCGTCGGTGGAGCGGAAGATTCCGCGCTCCTCGTTCTGCCCGTACGGATGGCCAAGTACTGCGACGAAGAGGCGTTCGGGATTCCCGGGATCGACGTCTATGTACGCGATCATCTGGCTGTTGCGGAGGCCGAGGTGCGTCCACGTCTTGCCGGCGTCGGTGGACTTGTACATCCCGTCGCCGGTAGCGAGGTCGGGTCGAATGATTCCGGCGCCGCTGCCTACATAGATGATGTTGGGGTTGGATGGCGCGACTGCGATGGCGCCGATCGATCCCGTGGGCTGGTCGTCGAAGAGCGGGAACCAGTTGGAGCCGAAGTCGGTCGAGCGCCAGACTCCGCCGTTGTCGAAGGTGATGTAGAAGGTGTTCGGCTGCGATGGCACTCCTGCCGCGGCGCGCCCCCGGCCCCCGCGAAACGGCCCGATGTGGCGCCAGTGCATCTCGGCGCTCGGAATGACGAGTGATTGCGCGTCAGCGGCGGAGCCGAAGGTCGCAAGGGAAGCGATGAACAGGAATGAGCGCAGGGGCGACGCGCGCACGGGTACTCCTCGTTAAATGGGCCGACGGTCGAGGTAACCTGCCGAGAGGGGGTGGGTCTCGCCAGAGCTTTGAAACCTGAGACTGCTACCTTGGATGCATTCCCGCTGCGCGTCCGCGTACCCGCCCGGACTGCCGGACTCGGAACACGGCTTGAGGGAACACGGCTACAATCCACCGGTAGTATTGCGTTTTCCGGGCAACGGCGTTCCTTCTGTGCGCTTGAAGCCGGTCGGATGACTGGCTCGCCGGCATTCCGTCGAGCCGATACCCCATCGCGCTTCCCGGCGGAAAGAGGTGGACGATCGGCGAGCTCATCCTCGGCATTGCCCAGCACGATGCGTATCACACCGGCCAGATCCAGATGCTCAAGAGACTGTGGGCCGCACGGTAGGGGCGATCACTCAGTCGTTGCAAGAGTGATAAACTTCCTCGATGCAATACAGCCATGACATGAGGTCGTCGCGTTGACCTCACCCCCTGACAACTCGATCCCGCTCACTGCCTTCGACGAGGAAATACGCGCGAAGCAGTTAGCCGACATGAAGATGCGCGCCGCCGGACTACTCGTCCTGGCGGCGATCGCCTTCGGATTCTCCCACTACTTCGGCGCACGCTACCCCTGGCTCGGGTGGGTCCAGGCGTTCTCGGAAGCAGCCATGGTCGGCGGGCTCGCCGACTGGTTCGCGGTGACGGCGCTGTTCAAGCACCCGATGGGAATCCCTATACCGCACACCGCCATCATCCCGACCCGCAAGGACCGCGTAGGCGCAGTCCTCGGCGCATTCGTAGAGCGAAATTTTCTCAACCGCAACGTCATCGAAGCCAGGCTGATCGACGCCAGACTTGGCGAGCGGCTCGCGCGATTCCTCAGTGATCCCGTCAACAGCAGAGCCGTGGCGCGGCATGCGGCGCGCGGTCTGGTCGCCGCCGCGGAATCACTGCGCGACGAAGACGTGCAGGGGATGATCGACGCGACGATCGCCGAGCGAATTAGGAAGACGCGTGTTGCGCCGCTCATCGGCAGAGGACTGTCGCTCATGACGACCGGCGACCGCCACCAGGAGTTGCTCGACGAGGGAATCAAGCTTGCCGCGCGAGCAGTCACCGAAAACGAGGATCTCATTCGCCGCCGGATCGAGGCCGAGACACCGTGGTGGGTGCCGGGCGTCGTGGACGACAAGATTCTCAAGAAGATCATGCGGGGAATGGAGCGCACGCTGGCCGAAGTGCGCGACGACAGGAATCACCCGCTGCGCGAGCGATTCGATACCGCGCTCAAGAAGTTCATCGACGATCTCCACAACTCTCCCGAAGTGATGGCGCGCGCCGAGGAGCTGAAGGAGGAGCTTTTGAGCGCGGATGCGGTGCGGCATTTCTCCGCATCGATCTGGACAGACACCAAGGCCACTCTGGTGCGGCGTGCAGAACGCGCTGAGGAGTCGGACGTCGATACGATCTCGACCGGACTGGCAAGTCTCGGCAAAGCGATCCTCGACGATCCGATGTTACTCGAGCGCGTGGATGGGTGGCTGCGCAACGGCGTCGTAGGCCTCGTCGAGCGATATCAATCGGAAGTGAGCGACCTGATCGCGCATACGGTGCGCGGCTGGGATCCGACCGCGACGTCGCAGCGGATCGAGCTCGCCATTGGCCGTGACCTTCAGTTCATCCGCATCAACGGGACGATTGTCGGCGGACTCGTCGGTCTGATCCTCTACGCAATAACACGGTAGCCAGACGCCAGACGCACTACGGAGGCGTCGAAGCGGCTACGATGCTTTGCGTCTGGTTGATGCAGTTCGTGTACGTGGTGATGTCAGGTCCTGTTTCCAAAGTGCTCATACGTGCATATTCTGCGCGCCGCGCCTGTGCTGGCCGGTTCCAACCATCGACCCGCGCCGCACAGCATCTGGCGTGGGCAAGAGACTACGAGAGGATCATGCGTTCATTTAGTATTGCTGCTTTGTTGCTTGCCGCGTTGCCTGCATCGGCAGCGGCGGCGGGGTTTTCGGGCCCTGCCATCGGCCCCGTGCCGGTCGAGTTCATCCTGTTCGGCCTCGTGCTGGCGTGTGTGGCGCTGTTCCACCGGCACACGTTCGGCATCGCGGTCACCGGCGTCATCGTCATTACGCTGTACAAGATCATCGCATCGCCCTTTGTGACGGGCGCTGGCGTG
Source organism: Gemmatimonadaceae bacterium (assembly GCA_030647905.1). Lineage (NCBI taxonomy): Bacteria > Pseudomonadati > Gemmatimonadota > Gemmatimonadia > Gemmatimonadales > Gemmatimonadaceae > Gemmatimonadaceae bacterium. Next base: position 38,854 of record JAUSJA010000033.1, read on the forward strand.
AGTGGCTTCGGGCTGCACCTGGAGCATGAGTGGGTGATCCTGGTCAACCTCGGATTGCTGCTGCTCGGTTTTGCGCTGCTGGCCAGGCACTTCGAGGAGAGCGGGGTTCCCGCCGTGCTCCCGCGGTTCCTTCCGAACGACTGGAAGGGCGCCTTCGTGTTGCTGCTGATGATCTTCGTGCTGTCGAGCTTCCTGGACAACATCGCGGCGGCGATGATCGGCGGCGCCATGGCGCACACCGTGTTCAAGGGCAAGGTGCATATCGGCTACCTCGCCGCCATCGTGGCGGCGTCGAATGCGGGGGGTGCCGGCAGCGTGGTCGGCGACACCACGACAACCATAATGTGGATTGCCGGCGTGAGCCCGCTCGAAGTGGTGGAAGCCTTCGTCGGTGGAGGGTTGGCGATACTGGTCTGCGGCATCCCCGCTGCCATGGCACAGCAGAAGTACTCCCCCATGCAGTCTGATTCGGCGTCAAATGCCCGGGTCGACTGGACGCGGGTGGGCGTGGTCGCTTCCATCCTGGCGGCGGCGGTGATCGTGAACGTGGTGGTCAACGTCCATTACCACGAAATATCGGATCGCGCTCCGTTCCTTGGCGCGGCGGTCTGGGTGGCGATTCTCGGGACGGCGGCGTTGCGCAAGCCTGAGTGGAAGCTCCTGCCCGAGACCCTCAAGAGTTCGATCTTCCTGCTCTCGCTGGTGCTGTGCGCGTCGATGATGCCGGTGGAAAAACTTCCGGCGGCGGGGTGGCCCACGGCGCTCGGGCTCGGGTTCCTTTCGTCGGTCTTTGACAACATCCCGTTGACGGCGCTGGCGCTCGCGCAGGGCGGCTACGACTGGGGTTTCATTGCCTATGCGGTTGGCTTCGGGGGCTCGATGATCTGGTTCGGCTCTTCGGCCGGCGTGGCACTGTCGAGCATGTATCCTGAGGCGCGGAACGCAGGCCAATACCTGAAGAAGGGCTGGTTCGTCACGGTGGCGTACATCGTGGGCTTCTTCTTCATGCTGCAGATTCTCGGGTTCCATCCGGGCAGCACACCCAGGACGGCCCGGCCCGCGGAGACGACTGCGCCAGCGGCCGTGGTGCGCTGACAGGACGTGATGGCCCACTCCGCCTCACTGCTTCGCGACGTTTCTCAGCAGGAGATACCCGGCCGCGCCCGCGAGAATCGAACCCGCCAGGATACCGAACTTCGCCGCGTCCATCTGCCCCGATTCGCCGAAGGCAAGACCGGCGACAAAGAGCGACATTGCGAATCCAATTCCGCCGATCCACGACACGGCGTGAATCATTTGCATCGTCACACCGGTGGGCAGTGATGCGCCGAGAAAACGCACGGCGAACCAGCTGCACGCCGTGATGCCAATCGGCTTGCCGGCGAGGAGGCCGAGCGTCACACCAATCGTGATTGGACTGCTGACAAAGCGTTCAATCGTATCGACGCGCACGCCGGCGTTCGCGAGGGCAAAGATGGGCATGATGACGAACGCGACGGTGGCGTGGAGCGCGTGCTCCAACCGAAGCAGTGGTCCCTGAACGTCGCCGCTCGCGAGATCGAGCTGGTGTATCGCCTCTTGTTGTCCCTTGCTCGTCAGCACCAGCAGGTCGCCGGTCTCCGTGCGATCGAATTCATCCAGTAGCGCACGAGCACGTGTGGAGTACTGGTCGGCGTTGATAGTTGTGTGCGCGGGGATGACGAGCGCAAGAATCACACCGGCGATCGTCGCATGAAGCCCCGACGACAGGAGGGCGAGCCAGAGGAGAACGCCGAGAAGCAGATAGGGTGGCAGGGAGGTGATCCTGAAGGCGTTCAGGCAGATCAGTACAGCAACGATCGCCACGGCGGCGCCAACGGCGAGCCACGAGATACTCGTGGTGTAGAAGACGGCGATCACCAGCACGGCACCCATGTCATCCACGATCGCGAAGGCTGTGAGGAACACCTTCAGCCCAATGGGAACGCGCGACCCTACAAGCGCAAGCACGCCGAGCGCGAACGCGATGTCCGTCGCCATCGGAATGCCCCAGCCGGCTGCACCTTCGCCGCGGAGGTTGAGCATTGCGTACAAGGCCGCTGGAACGATCATCCCGCCGATTGCGGCCGCGATCGGGAGGGCCGCCTGCCGGATCGAGGCCAGTTCGCCGACCAGCAATTCGCGCTTGATCTCGAGGCCGACCAGCAGAAAGAACACGGCCATCAGCCCGTCGTTGATCCAGTGCTGAAGCGACTTGACCAGTGGCGCGGAGGGTGGACCGATCGCGATGACGGACTGCCAAAGCGAGAAGTAGCGGTCCCCCCACGGGGAGTTGGCCCATGCGAGCGCTAGGAGCGTGCATGCGAGCAGCGCAATCCCGCCCAGCGCGCCGGTGTGCGCAAATTCCTGGAACGGTTGCAGCGCGCGCGTCAACAGGCGGTTTCGGGGAGGCCGGTGCGAGCGGGTGTGGGAGTCCGAAGGCATGGAGGCAACGTAAGGACCGCGGATCACTACGAGAAGTCCGTGGCAGGGTCGCCGCCGGGCCGGCCAACGCCGGACGGGAGCGAAGTGTGGCGGTCTTGACGCGCCGGGGCGCGTCACTCGACAGCCGTTTGGCCCCCCATAGCGAGTTGGCGTCGAAGACTACCGTCGTTACCCAGTGCGACGAGGGGCACAAGTTCGTGCCGGAGATCCTGGGGCTCGATACTGGCGAGTAGCAGGCGGCGCGCCACGTGGTGCGCCGCCTCACGCGTGCGCAGCACGAAGAGGTCGACGATGGTGATGCCGCCTGGGGGCGGGAACGCCCAGGTGGCAGCGGGCATTTCGAGTTTTCCCTAATATACAACCATGCGGCTTTCGCTCCGGTTCATCGTTCCGCTGCTCCTCGCGCTCGCAGCCTTCGCCTACGCGCTGGTGCCGTTCGTCGACGGGCTCACACAACAGTGGTTTGTGCGGGACGTCGAGCTGCGCTCAACCCTCGTCGCGAATTCCGTGCAGGAACAACTGCGCGACCTGCTGCGCGCAGGCAATAGCACGCGCATGACACAGTTCTTCACCCGTCTCACGCAGGACGAACGCCTCTTCGCCGTCGGCTTCTGTGCCCCCCAAGGTCGTGCGCCCGTGGCAACGCGGTCGTTTCCTGCGGAGATCAAGTGCGCCGACCTCGAGAAGTTCGCGGAACCGGCTGCACGCCAGCTCGGCACCGCGCGAAGTTCACTCCACGTTACCATCTCGCCCGTTGAACTCGACGGGGTCTCCGCCGGCTCGCTGGTGCTCGTGCACGACATGAGCTTCATCGGTCGCCGCAGTGCGGAGACACGGAAGTACCTGTTCTATCTTTTCGTGGGCCTCAGCGTTGTCGTCTCGCTCATCACGGTGGTCATCGCGCAACTGAGCTGGCGCGGGTGGGTGCAGGGACTGCGCGCCCTGATGCGTGGTGAAGGCCTGCTGCGTCCTTCCGGAAAGGATGAACCCTCGGAGCTGCGGCGAGGCGACTTCGTGTTTCGTTACGTGGATGAGGATGGGTTCGGAAAGCCCCAGAACGCGTTCCTGGTGTGCACGTTCTGGTACGTCAGCGCTCTCGCGGCACTCGGCCGTCGCGACGAGGCGCGGGCACTGTTCGAAACGCTCCTCGCCTGCCGCAACCGGCACGGCCTGCTGGCGGAGCACATCGATCCGTTGACGCGCGAGCAGTGGGGAAACTTCGTGCAGACGTACAGCATGGTGGGACTCATTGGTTGCGCGGTCCGTCTTTCGATGCGATGGGACCAGGCGTTCTAGCCTCGTGCAGGAGCGCTACGCGCTCTTGCGGAAGAACACTAGCATCGGCCTGATGCCACAACCGATCCACAGAACAACAAACCACCACACGCTCACATTCAGAATCTCTGGTATGAGCTTCACGATGATGAGGGCCAGGAACATCGCGGCACCGAGTGCAAGCTTCGTGTCGACAATACCGAGCCGCCTGGCTCGAGAGTCAAAGTACTCCCAGAGTGACATCGTCTTGCCCCCCCCTTGAATTCGTGTCGTCGAGCTCCGTCTACCGGAAACCAGGCCCGAGCGCCCACACCAGGGCAAACACCGCAGCGCCAGCGAGCAGCACAATCAGCAGGTAGCGCTTGAAGTGGGCCATCGTGGCCGGCTCGTCGTTAATTGTCGTCCCCTCAAATCGGGCGATGTCGATGTAGCGGGCGCCAATCATCAGAGCAATGATAAGCCAGTAGGCCAGATCCGCGATTGACCAGCCGGCGCTCTCATAGATCAAGAACGCCACAACGACCAGTGCGAGGTTGCCAGCCAACATCCAGACGAGCCGTGCGAGGCACCCGACTGGACTCTGGTCCTGGGGTTGTGAGGGGGGTTGTTCCACCTTTTTGACCGCCATCGTCGCCACGCCTCTCGCCTCCGTGAGGAAGCGAACGCTGTGGCTGGCGGCCCGACCAGCTTGTCATGTCCTCCGAGGGGTGTTGCGCTCCCGCGGACCCCGTGCTGTCCCTGTGTGCCGTAGCGTAACAGTTTCGGTGCCTCCGGGCAACCGCGGATCACGAGGACTGTTTGCTATCAACGCCATGTTGCGTGACCGTCACCATTCATGTTGGGCACACCACAAACGCACGGGCCGCCGCAATTGCGACGGCCCGTGGAACGCGTGGCGACAGTGCGTCGAGCTACTCTCGCACTACTCCACGGTGCGCACCTCGTTGATGAGGGCCGTCAGCGACTTCTTTGCATCGCCGAACAGCATCGAGTTCTTGCGGTCGTAGAACAGCTCGTTGTCGATGCCGGCGAAGCCCGGATTCATCGACCGCTTCATTGGGTTGGCCCGGTCCATGTCCAGCAGCGACGGCTACGACCTGTCCCCAATATGTTAACCCGCGCATATTTCGCGAGCCGCGCCTGACATGGCGGGTTCCCACACAATCAACCCCGCGCTGCGCAGCATCTGGCATGGGCAACAGACAAGAAATTCATGCGTTCATTGAGTATTGCGGCATTGCTGCTTGCCGCGTTGCCTGCACCGGCGGTAGCGGCCGGGTTTTCGGGCCCTGCCATCGGCCCTGTACCGATCGAGTTCATCCTGTTCGGCCTGGTGCTGGCAGGCGTGGCCCTGTTCCACCTGCACACGCTGCGCATCGCCGTCATTGGCGTCATCGTCATTACGCTCTACAAGCTCATCGCGTCGCCGTTTGAGACGGGTGCAGGTGTTGGTGGCTTTGGGCTGCACTTGGCGCATGAGTGGGTGATCCTGACCAACCTCGGCCTGCTGCTGCTCGGTTTTGCGCTGCTGGCGAAGCACTTCGAGGAGAGCGGGGTTCCCGCCATCCTCCCACGGTTCCTGCCGGATGACTGGAAGGGCGCCTTCGTGCTGCTGGTGCTGATCTTCGTGCTGTCGAGTTTCCTGGACAACATCGCGGCGGCGATGATCGGCGGGACCATCGCGCACACGGTGTTCAAGGGCAAGGTCCATGTTGGCTACCTCGCCGCCATCGTGGCGGCCTCAAACGCGGGCGGCGCCGGCAGCGTGGTAGGTGATACGACAACGACGATGATGTGGATTGCCGGAGTGAACCCGCTCGAAGTAATTGAAGCCGCCATCGGTGGAGCGTTGGCGTTGATGGTCTTCGGCATTCCCGCAGCGCTGGCGCAGCAGAAGTACTTCCCCATCGAGGCGGACCCGGCATCGGATGCCCGGGTCGACTGGACGCGGGTTGGCGTGGTTGCCGCGATCTTGGCTTCGGCCGTCACCGTAAACGTGGTGGTCAACGTCCACTTCCACGAGATTTCGGATCGCGCACCGTTCCTTGGCGCCGCAGTTTGGGTGGCAATTCTCGGAACCGCTGCGCTGCGCCGACCCGAGTGGAAGCTCCTGCCGGAGACCCTCAAGAGTTCAATCTTTCTGCTCTCGCTGGTGCTCTGCGCGTCCATGATGCCAGTTGAGAAACTGCCGCTGGCGTCGTGGCCCACGGCGTTCGGGCTGGGCTTCACCTCGGCGGTGTTCGACAACATCCCACTGACCGCGCTGGCGCTTAAGCAGGGAGGTTATGACTGGGGCTTCCTGGCCTATGCGGTTGGGTTCGGCGGCTCGATGATCTGGTTTGGGTCGTCGGCAGGCGTGGCGCTCTCCAGCATGTATCCGGAGGCGCGCGATGCGGGCCAATACCTGAAGAAAGGCTGGTTCGTCACGGTGGCGTACATCGTGGGCTTCTTCTTCATGCTGCAGGTCCTCGGGTTCCATCCAGGCAGTACGCCCAGGACAGTACAGACTCCGGCGGCCGCTGCCGCGGTGCGCTGAAGACCACGCGCGACTGAGTTTGAGTAGAGGTTGCCCGGTCTTACGGCCGGGCAGCCATCGGATCCACGATCTCGATGAAGGCGAATGGAAGTCGGTGTCTCGCGTGCAGACGCGGCGGATGCCGTCCTCAGCAATACCGACCTCTCGACGTTCCTCGACACGAACCGCATTCAGGGGCCCGGGTGTCGGCCAATCGCCCTTGACTTCGGCCCTCAACAACGGACATTGTATTATATCGAACGTACGTTCGAAATTGGAAGGGGGTCGAATGGGCTCTGGAGACGCTCCAACGCGCGCCGCGCTCGTGGAAAAGGCCCGCGACATCTACGACGACCTCGACTTCGGCGCAGTCCGCCGATGGCTCGCGGACCATCCGGGACGGAAGGCGGCGGGCTACCTCCCAGTCTACGCGCCGCGCGAGATCATGCACGCGTGCGGATTGCTGCCGGTGGGCATCCACGGGGGCGGCGACCGGCTCGAGATCATTCGCGGCGACGCCTTCTACCAGTCGTACATCTGCCATCTGCCGCGCTCGGTCATCGAGTTGGCGCAGTCGGGGCGGCTCGACATGCTGTCGGCGGTGCTGTTCCCGTCAACGTGCGACGTGATCCGCAACCTCTCGGGAATGTGGAAGCTGCTCTACCCCGAGGCGTACGTCCGCTACATCGACGTGCCGCAGACTCCCGACAAGGGCGCCGCGGCGGACTTCTGGGAGAGCGAACTCCGCCGCCTGGTGCGCGACCTCGGCCGTGTCTCAGGACATCACCCGACGGACGCCGAGCTGCGCTCGTCGGTGGAACTCTATAATGAAACGCGGGCGATGGTGCGCGCGCTCTACACGGCGCGGCGTGAGCGCCCGTGGGACCTGCCCACCGAAGAGCTGTACGTCCTGCTTCGCGCGGGCGAGCTGATCCCCGCGGAGGAGTTCATCGCAATGTCGCGCGATTATCTCGCCGCGGTGGAGGCGGAACCCAGGCGTCCCCGCGACAACAGCCGCGTGGTCGTGGTTGGCGCGTTCTGCGAGCAACCCCCGCTCGGGCTGATCATGTCGATCGAGCGCGCCGGCTGCTACATCGTGGACGACGACTTTCTGCTCGGCAATCGCTTCCTCACGCGCGACGTGCCGCTCGACGGCGATCCGGTGCGCGCTCTGGCCGAAGCGTTCGTCTCCAACGACCAGCGTACGTCGGTGCTCTTCGAGAGCGACCCGCTCGGCAAGAAGCGGCTGATGAAGGAATGCGTAGCCGCCGCCAACGCCGACGGGATCATCTTCGCAACACCGAGCTTCTGCGACCCGGCGCTGCTCGACCAGCCGATGCTCCGTGCGGGCGCCGAGAATGCGAGCATCCCGTGCATCGCGTTCAAGTACGCCGAGAACACCGGGCAGTTCCAGCAGTTCCGCGAACAAGCCGGGACGTTCGCCGACTCGATCAAGCTCTGGGGGGACGCCTGATGGCTGAAGCGCTGAAGGACCGCTCGATGGTGCTGCAGAAGGAGATGATCGCGAACCATTTCGCGCGGCTGGCGCGGGCCCCGGAAACGGGCGAGCCGGTGGTCTACACGTTCGTGCCCGGCAACCTCACCGAGCTGATTCGCTCGTTTGACGCACTCCCGGTACTACCCGAGATCAACGCGTTGCAGTCGGGGATGCGAAAGCTCTCAGGCGACTACATCGCCGAGGCGGAGCGCGCCGGCCATTCCGAGGACGTGTGCACTTACGTGAAGTGTGACATCGGGATGATGCGCTCGGGCAACCTCGGACCAGGCGGCTTGAAGCTCCCCAAACCCGACTTGCTGCTCCTATCGTACACGGGCTGTTACACGTTCATGAAGTGGTTCGAGCTACTGCGCGAGGAGTATGACTGCCCGACAGTCATGTTCCACGTTCCGTACCAGGGCGACGGCGTGCTCGAACCGGAGCACCGCAACTACATGCTGCGGCAGCTCAAGGAGCAGGTGATTCCAGCGCTCGAGAAGGCGACAGGGCGCAAGTACGACGAAGACAAGTTGCGGCACCATCTCGCGCTCTCCGCGAAAGCCGAGGACGACCTGGTGGCCGTTCTGCAAGCGGGAAAGAACAGGCCGAGTCCGATTGATGGCTACTTCGGCACCGTTTACTACGTAGGGCCGATCTTCAGCGCATTTCGCGGAACCGAGGAAGGCGTCGAGTACTACCGCGCGCTGCGACAGGAAGTCGAGGAGCGCGCGGCGCTGGGCCTGGGCCCCATCACACCGGACGGGCCGCTCGAGGGCGAGCGTTACCGGCTGGTGGTCGAAGGCCCGCCGAACTGGACACACTTCCGTGACTTCTGGAAGATGTTCTCCGACGAGAAAGCCGTGGTGGTCGCATCCACGTACACGAAGGTCGGCGGCACCTACGATTTCGGCTTCAGGCACAATCCCGACGATCCGCTGGGCACACTGGCCGACTACTGCAGCGGGTGTTACACGAACCTGAATCTGCCGACCCGAATCGAAATGATTTCTCGTTACATCGAGGAATATCAGGCCGACGGATTCCTGATCAACTCGGTCAAGTCGTGCAACTCGTTCTCGGCGGGCCAGTTGATGATTCTCCGCGAAGTCGAGAAACGCACCGGCATACCGGGGGCATTCATCGAGTCCGATCTCGTGGATCCGCGCTATTTCTCAGCCGCGAACATCAAGAACCGGCTGGAGAGCTATTTCCAGATGATCGACGCGCGGCGACTGGGGAAGACAGCGTGAGTTGCGTCGTTGGCATCGACCTCGGCTCGACCACCACGAAAGCGGTCATCCTCGACGAGAACCGCGAGGTGCTCGGGCGCGGTATCACGAACTCCCGCTCCAATTACGACCTCGCCGCGGCGGTCGCGAAGACCGAGGCGTTCATCAACGCGCGGTTCGGACTCATCGAGCAGCAACTCCAGGCGACCAAGACTGTGGCGATGGTGAGCCGCCTGCGCCGCGCCTTCGTGATGGAGCAGATACTCCAGCAGTTGCGGCGGCTCGAGCAGCTGATGCTCGAAGAGAGCGAACGATCGGCGCCGGAACAGCTCAAGCCGGCGTTCAGGACGAGCATCGAGGAGATCTGCAAGCAGATCACGCTGGAAGAAGAGCAACGGTTCAAACAACCGCCGATGCTGCGCTCGGATTTCTTTCGCGATGCGGCGGGTTCGGCCTTCATGCGCATCGCCGAGCAAATCGCCGACCCGGCCGGTGTGAGCTTCGACCGCCTGGTGGGCGTGTACGACAAGTGCATCCTTCGGGTGGAGAACGAGCCACTCGACCTCGACTTCCGCGATCACATCGGCGACGCGTTGCGGCGCGTGGGCGACCCCCCCGGCCTCGCCGACGCGATCGAGTACGCGGTTGCGAAAGACCTGGCGCCCTCGTACACGGTGGGAACGGGGTACGGCCGGGCGCGCCTTCCCTTCCCCAAGGAGCAGATCCGCTCCGAGATCCTGTGTCACGGGCTCGGCGCACACGCGATGTTCCCGGGCACGCGCACGGTACTCGACATCGGCGGGCAGGACACGAAGGCGATTCAGGTGGATCCGCAAGGCATCGTCACGAACTTCCAGATGAATGACCGGTGCGCGGCGGGTTGCGGGCGCTACCTCGGTTACATCGCCGACGAGATGAACCTCGGACTCCACGAGCTGGGACCCCTGGCCGAGCAATCGAAGCGGTGCGTGAAGATCAACTCCACGTGCACCGTGTTCGCCGGCGCGGAACTGCGCGAGCGTCTCGGACTCGGCGAGAAGCGCGAAGACATTCTCGCGGGATTGCACCGGGCGATCGTGATTCGCGCGATGAGCCTGCTCGCGCGCTCCGGGGGTGTATCGGATGAGTTCACATTCACGGGGGGCGTGGCGAAGAATTCCGCCGCCGTGCATGCCATTCGTGACCTCGTCGGAGAGAACTACGGTGAGCGTACGCTCAATATCTCCCCGGACAGCATCTTCACGGGCGCCCTTGGCGCGGCGCTCTTCGCCAGCCGGATAGCCGCATGACACATGTCAGCGCGGGAATAGATGTTGGCAGCGGCGCCGTAAAAGTGGCCGTGATGCGAACGGACGGCGACAAGGAAGAGACGGTCATCGCGAAAGAGTCGGCGCGAATCCGGCGCCGCGAAGTCGCCAAGGTCGTGGACGAAGTGTTCGAGGCCGCGGTGTCAGCGGCGGACGTGGACGATATCCACTACATCGCCACGACCGGCGAGGGGGCGGAGTTCCCGTTCGCGACGGGGCACTTCTACGGCATGACGACGCACGCGCGAGGCGCGCTGTATCTCGATCCGCGCGCGAGGGCAGTGCTCGATGTCGGCGCGCTGCACACACGTGCCGTCGCGATGGACGCGCGCGGGCGCGTGTTGGACTACAAGATGACAAGCCAGTGCGCGTCGGGCTCCGGGCAGTTCCTCGAGAACATCGCCCGCTATCTCGGCGTCTCGCACGACGAGATCGGCGCGCTTTCGATGGAGGCGAAGAAGCCGGAGAAGGTGAGCTCGATCTGCGCGGTGCTCGCGGAGACCGATGTCATCAACATGGTGTCGCGGGGAATCACGACACAGGACATCCTGCGCGGCGTACACGAGAGCATGGCTGACCGCTTCGTGCGTCTCCTTCGATCGCTCCAGTTCGACGGCCCCGCGTTCGTGAGCGGAGGACTCGCGTCGGACGTCGGATTGCTCAGTGCGTTGCGCGACGGTCTCGCCAGGAAGGCAGGTGCGGCCACCGTTCCGTTCGACGTAGTGACGCACGCGGACGCCATTTTCGCCGGTGCGATCGGCGCTGCGCTGTGCGGGGGATTCCGGTACCGGAAGTTGGGCCAGGGGGGCGTCGCGTGGGCCGCCGCGCAGAGCATGGCCTCGGCCAGCTCGGGCACGGGGATCGGATGACAATCGCGGCGATCGCCTATCACCGGCCGGCCAGCCTGGCGGAGGCGTGCGCGCTCGGCCAGCATTATGGGAGCGACGCGGCGTATCTGGCCGGGGGGACAGAGTTGATCCCCGACTATCAGCGCGAGCGGGAGACGGCGCGACATCTGATCGCGCTCGACAGCATTCGCGAACTGCGGGGGATCTCAGAGGAGGCCGGGCTGCTGAGAATCGGCGCGCTCACGACCATCGCCGAGATCGCCGCATCGCCGCTCGTGCGCGCGCGGCTCCCGGCGCTCGCTGACGCCGCGCGCGCGATCGGCAGCCCGCAGATCCGGAGCATGGCGACGATCGGCGGGAATTTCTGCCGCGCTGTGCCGTGTGCCGACACCCCACCCGCCGCCATCGCGTGTGCAGCTCGCGTGCGGCTCGTTGGCGTGCTGGGGGCCCGCGAGCTCGACGCCGAGGACTTCTTCACTGGCGTGCGGAAAACCGCGCTCGACCCGGGAGATGTGCTGGTCGAGATCGTAGTGCCCGCGCAGCCCCACCACTCGGGCGCGAGCTACCAACGCTTCGCCCGGCGGCGTGGCCCTGCGCTCGCGGTCGCGGCGGTGGCGGCGCGGGTGACGCTCGAGAATGGGAAAATCACGGGCGCGCGCATCGCACTCGGTGCCGTGGCGCCGACCCCGATCATCGCAGCGCGAGCGGCCGCGCTGCTCGAAGGGGAGCCGCCATCCGACGCGCTCTTCGAGCGGGCGGCTGCGCTGTGCGCGCAGGACGCTCTGCCGATCAGCGACGTGCGCGGGTCGGCCGACTACCGGACGGAACTCGTCGGCGTACTTGCCCGGCGGGCGCTTCACGAAGCCGTGGCACGCGCGGCAGGTTGGGCCCAATGAGCGGCGAGCTCATGATCCGCCTGAATGTGAACGGCGAAGACCGCACGCTTGCCGTTCGGCCGAATGCGACGCTGCTCTCGGTGCTGCGGGACGACCTCGATCTCACGGGCGCAAAGCGGGGATGCGGCACGGGGGACTGCGGCGCGTGCACCGTGCAGGTAGAGGGCGAACCAATGGCGTCGTGCCTGCTGCTCGCCGTGGCCGCGAACGAAAAGCGCATTACCACGGTCGAGGGACTCGCCCGCGACGGTGATCTGCACCCACTGCAGAAATCGTTCGTCAAGCATGGCGCGCTCCAGTGCGGCTACTGCACGAGTGGCGCGCTGATGTCGGCCAAAGCGCTCGTTGACCGGGATCCCGATCCATCACGCGAAGACATCAAGACATCGCTCAGCGGGAATCTCTGCCGGTGCGGTGCGTACGGTCGGATGGTCAGCGCGGTTGAAGGGTGGAAGGAATATGATGGCGTGGCGCTCGACGCACGGCCGCACGCGCACGGCGAACGCGACCAGCAGCGGGACCACGCCGTGGTCGGCCACGGCGTCACGCGGTACGACGGGCCCGACAAGGTGACGGGCCGCGCGAAGTACACCGCTGACCTGCGGTTTCCCGGCATGCTTCACGGAAAGCTGCTTGGGAGTCCCATCGCGCACGGGCGCATCACGCGGCTCGACGTTTCCAAAGCCCGCGCGTTGCCGGGTGTCGTTGATGTGCTCACCGCCGCCGATGTACCGGATGGGTGGTACGGCGTCAGTCCCGCACGCGAGGACGAGCAGATTCTGGCCAGGGATCGCGTCCGCTACGTCGGCGACGAGATCGCCGCGGTCGCCGCGGTGGACGAGGAGACCGCTGAGCACGCCATCAAACTCATCGAAGTGGAGTTCGAGGAACTTCCGGCGGTGTTCGATCCGCAGGCGGCGATGGCGCCGGGCGCACCGGTGATTCATCCCGAGAAGCCGCGCTATGCCGGCAACATCAACACGCGCGTGGACTGGGACTTCGGCGACGTGGAGAAGGGGTTCGCCGAAGCGGACCACGTGCGCGAGCAACGGTTCGTCGGCAACCGCACCTACCAGGCGCCGATGGAGCCGCACGCGGCGCTCGCGCGCTGGGAGCACCACGCCGGCCGGCTCACGATCTGGTCGTCCACGCAAACACCGCACTACGTCCATCGTTCGCTGTCGCGGATGCTCGGCATCCCGATGGGGAACATTCGCGTGATCCGGCCGCCGGTAGGCGGCGGCTTCGGAGCCAAGGCCGAGGCGACGCCACTCGACTTCTGCTCCGCGATTTTCGCGAAGCGGACCGGCCGGCCGGTGATGATGGAGTACTCGCGCGAGGAGATGTTCAGGCACTTCCGCGGGCGCCACAAGCAGTACATCGACCTGAAGATCGGCGTGAAGCGCGACGGCACGATCACCGCCGTGGAGCAGCGCGTCGTGCTCGACGGCGGCGCATACACGTCGTACGGCGTGATCACGGCGTACTACGCGGGCTCGATGCTGCCCACGCTCTACAAGATGCCGAACTACCGCTACCGCGGCACACGCGTCTATACGAACCTGCCCGCATCGGGGGCGTTCCGTGGCCACGGCGTGCCGCAGCCGCGGTTCGCGTTCGAGTCGCTGCTCGACATGATCGCGGAAGACATCGGGCTCGATCCAATCGAGATTCGGCTCAGGAACGCGATGACGCCGAACACGCGCACGTGCAACGCGCTCGACATTACGTCGTGTGAGTTCACGGCAACGCTTCAGCGCGCGCGCGACACGTCAAAGTGGATCGAGAAGAAGGGCAAGCTGCCGCGCGGCAGGGGAATCGGGGTCGGATGCGGTGGGTTCGTTTCCGGCGCCGGGTATCCGATCTATCGGTCCGATTTTCCGCATTCGAACGCCGTCATCCGCGTGCACGAGGACGGCACCGGCGTGTCGCTGCACATCGCCGCCGCGGAGATCGGCCAGGGATCCGACACCGTGCTCGTGCAGATGGCGGCGGAAGAGCTGGGGGTGCCTTACGAATGGGTATGGCTCGCGGATTGCGACACGACGACGAGTCCGCTGGATCTCGGCTCGTACTCGAGTCGGGTCACACTGATGGCCGGCCACGCGGTTCAGCGCGCGGCAGCGAAAGTGCGCGCGCAGCTGCTCGCGGTCGCTGCCACAGAGTTGTCGCGCGACGTCGCGTCGCTCGTCGCGAGGGGGGGCCGGATCTTCGCGAACAATGATCCCGCTATGGCAATGGACTGGGCCGTGGCTGCACGGCTCGCGTTCTCAGCGCAAGGCCCGGTCGTCGGGACGGGATCGTACCAACCGCCGAAGAATCTTGGCGGCGACTTCAAAGGAGGCGCCGTTGGCACATCGCCGGCGTACAGTTTCTCGACCGTGGTCGCAGAGGTCACGGTGGACCTGGAGACCGGTCAGGTCTCGGTGGATCGGGTGACGGACTTCAGCGACGCGGGCACGGTGATCAATCCGATCACGTTCCACGGCCAGGTGGAAGGTTCGATCGTGATGGGGCTCGGCGAAACGCTGCTCGAGGACACACTTTTCGACGCGAAGGGACGTGCCATGAATCCAAACCTGCACGATTACCTGATCCCGACGATGCTCGAAATTCCAGAGATTCACACGGCAGCGGTCGAAAGCTTCGAACCCAACGGTCCGTTCGGCGCGAAGGAAGTCGGGGAGGGATCCCTGCTCCCGGTGCTCGGCGCGATCGCCAACGCGATCTACGATGCGTGCGGCGTCCGCGTCACCGAGTTGCCCATCACGCCCGAAAAGATCCTGCGCGGCCTGGCGAAACACGCCCCGGTCAATGGAGTCCCCGCATGACCGCCCGGCCCATCGCGCACATCGACGCAGTACGTCCATCGCGGCTGGTTCGCGCGTCGTCGCAGAAAAAACTCGACCGGCTGCTGAAGAAGACGGCCGCGCTCATCGCGAAAAACGGGTTCAACGCGATGACAATGCGCGACCTGAGCACGGCGCTCGGCACGAGTCTGGCGGGGCTGTACCACTATTTCGCGAGCAAGGAAGATCTGCTCTTTCAGCTGCAATACCGCACTTTCGCGTCGCTGCTCGAGCAGCAGGAGAAGATCGCTGAGCAGCCGGGCACGCCGGAGGAGCAGCTCGCGCGATTGCTCACCGGCCACCTGCAGTTCTACTCGCGGCACACGAACGAGCTCAAGGCATGCACGTTCGAGATGGAGTCGCTTGGCCCCAAGCCCTACAAGATCGTCGAGGAGATTCGACGCCGTTACTACAGGCTGATGGCCTCGGCGGTCGCGCAGGTCACTGACGGGCCGGCGGCCGGCACGAGGGAAACCAGGCAGAGCCGGCACACGGCGCTGTTCATCTTCGGGATGCTGAACTGGATTTTCATGTGGTACGAGCCGTCGCGGCACGGGACGGTCGAGCAGATCGGACAGGAAATGCGCGACTTGCTGTTGAACGGCCTTCGGCGCACAAAACGAAGCAGTTGATCCCGGAGGCGGCGCCAGCGCCTTTGGGATCTTCATTTATGAGGAGGGTTCAGTGCAGTTCAACGATGTCTGGATTCCCTACGGTGGGTACTGGTCCACGCCGTTCACCCCGTGGCAGGGGGCGTTCGCGACGCTGGCGCCGATTCCGTTCGCCGCCGAAATGGCGGCACGCGCCTTGTCGGATCGCGGCGTCGCCGCAACCGACATCGACGGTCTCTGCCTCGGCACGACCGTCGCGAGCAAGCATTCCTTCTACGGTGCTCCGTGGTTCGCCGGGCTGGCGGGCCTCGGCCACGTGGGTGGACCGACGATCAACCAGGCGTGCGCGACGTCGGTGCGCTGCCTGGTGCAGGCCGCACAGGAGCTCGAATCGAAGAGCGCACACACCTACCTGGCCGCCACCGCCGACCGCACCAGCAACGGTCCGCATGTGTTCTACCCGAATCCCGCTGGTCCAGGCGGCACGGGCGACTCAGAGAACCTCGTGCTCGACAGTTTCGGGCACGACCCGTACGCCAGGAATTCGATGCTGCAGACCGCGGAGAATGTGGCACGCGAGGCCGGAATCACACGCGAAGCGCAGGAAGAGGTCACCCTTCTGCGCTACAAGCAATACGAGCGCGCGCTCGCCGACGACAGCGCGTTTCTCAGGCGCTACATGTTGTGGCCGGTGGAGATCAAGGACGCGCGAGGCAAGAAGGTGCTCGCGACGGTGACTGGGGACCAGGGTGTCTTTCCGACCACGGCGGACGGACTCGCCGGACTCCGGCCCGTGATGGAGGGGGGCACGGTCACATTTGGCACGCAGACACACCCCGCCGATGGCAACGCGGCCATGTTGCTCACGTCGGGCCGCGACCGCGCCCGCTCTCTCGCGCGGAATGGCACAGTGGACGTGCAACTGCTCTCGTACGGACAGGCGCGCGTCAAGAAGGGCTTCATGCCGATGGCGGTGCTTCCCGCCGCGAAGCTCGCGCTCGAACGCGCGGGAATCCAGCCGAACGCGCTGGCCAGCGTCACGACGCACAACCCGTTCGCCGTAAATGACGTGTACCTCATGCGGGAGTTGAAGCTCGACGCCGAGCGGATGAACCGCTACGGATGTTCGCTCGTGTGGGGCCACCCACAGGGACCGACAGGGCTCCGGTCGATCATCGAACTGATCGAGGACCTGACGATCCTGGGCGGCGGATATGGACTGTTCACCGGCTGTGCCGCAGGCGACAGCGCCGCCGCGGTCGTGCTGAAAGTCAGCGTGCGCTGAACCATACGAATGGCCGAGAGGACCTTTACGATGAACTATTTCGCCCCGAAAGAGGCTGCCGGATTCGGATTCAAGGACATCCTGTACGAGAAGAAAGACTGGGTAGGACGCATCACGATCAACCGGCCCGAGTCGTTCAATTGTTACACGACTGCCACGCTGCAGGAGCTGATCACCGCGATCGACGACGCCTCGACCGACGACAACGTCGGCGTGATCGTGCTGACGGGCGCCGGCGACAAGGCGTTCTGCACGGGCGGCGATGTGAAGGAATACGCGAACACCTACACCAGGAGCCCGCACGACTACTTCAAGTACATGGGGCTCTTCGCCAAGTACATCGAGAGCATTCTGCGCAGCGGCAAGGTGACGATCGCGCGTATCAACGGGATCGCGGTCGGCGGCGGCAACGAGACCCAGCTGGCGTGCGATCTCGCGGTCATGGCTGACGACACCTATCTCGGCCAGGTTGGAACGAGTGTGGGGAGCGTTGCCTGTGGCGGCGCGACCCAATGGCTGTCGATCCACGTGGGGGACCGCCGCGCACGCGAAATGCTGTTTCTCAATCCGCGCATCCCCGCGGCAAAGGCGCTCGAATGGGGACTCGTGAACCGTGTTGTTCCGCGTGCCCAACTCGACGAAGAAGTGGCGACGCTCGTCAAGCAGTTGCTCGAGAAGTTCCCCGAATGCACGCGTTACACCAAGCAGCAGGTGAACTACTGGAAGGAAGTGTCGTGGCACGCCACCGTCGGGCATGCGCGCGACTGGCTCTCGACACACTTCACCACGCTCGAGCCCTACGAGGGGATGCAGGCGTTCGTGGAGAAGCGGAAAGTGGACTTCATGGGACTGCGGCGCAAAGCCGCCGGAGCGGGAAGCAGCGAATTCCTCTGGGGCCCATACAGCAAGGCGTGCACCAAGTGCGGCGCGAAGGGTATTCCGGAGCAGTTCACTTACTGCGGCGGTTGCGGCGCCGCGCTCACATAGCACTGCGAATGTCATGAGTCTCGAACTCGCTGGTCAGGCGGCGCTGGTCACTGGCGCTGGACGCGGCATCGGCGCGGCGATCGCGCGCGAGTTCGCGCGCGCTGGTTGCGACGTGGCGCTCGTGGAGTTCGGGGCGTTCAATGAAGCGCAAAGCCTGGCCGATGAGCTGCGCCGGTCAGGGAGGCGCGCGGTCGCGATCCGCGCCGACGTCTCGGATGTCGGCGCGGCTGAGCGGGCGGTCGCGGCCACGGTTGAGGCGTTCGGCCGGCTCGATCATCTCGTGTGCAACGCGGGCATCACGCGCGATGCGATGATCTGGAAGATGACGGAAGAAGCCTGGGACCAGGTGATCGACGTCAATCTCAAAGGCTGTTTTGCGTACTGCCGCGCGGTGGCGGGCTTGTTTCGCACTCAGCAGCACGGGCGCATCGTGAACATCGCGTCGATCAACGGGCTGCGCGGAAGGGCCGGGCAGGCGAATTACGCGGCATCGAAGGCGGGGATCATCGCGCTCACGCGTACGCTCGCGCGCGAGCTAGGGCCGAAGGGAGTGAACGTGAATTGTGTCGCCCCCGGCATGGTGCGAACCGAAATGGCGGCGAAACTCCCGCCGACCGTCCTCGAGAAAGCCATCGCCGAAACGGCCCTCGGCCGGATCGCCGAGCCGGAGGACGTGGCGCGCGTCGTCGTCTTTTTGTGCAGTGAAGCCGCACGCCACATCACGGGAGAAGTCATCAGAGTGGATGGGGGCCAGTTGGCATGACACGTGAGAGATATGCATGAACGGAGCGCGGACGCGATGACCGGGAACGCAAGCCTCGTGAGGTATGAGGTGCGCGATGGCATCGCGCACGTGACGCTCGACGCACCGCCGCTCAACATCCTGAGCGCGGCGATGATGCTGCAACTCACCGACGCACTGGAACGCGCGCAAGCGGATCGCTCACTCACTGCGGTTGCGGTTGGCTCGAATGGTCGTGCGTTCTCCGCCGGCGCGGACATCGGCGAGCACCGTCCCGAGCAGGCTCCCGGGATGATCGCCGCCTTCAGCCGTCTGTTCCGCGTGCTGGGGGCGAGCGAGTTGCCCCTTGTCATGGCTGTAGACGGGGCGGCGCTTGGGGCGGGATTCGAGCTGGCGATGATGGCCGACGTGCTCCTCGCGAGCGATCGCGCGACGTTCGGTCAACCGGAAATCCGGCTTGGCTTCTTCGCGCCGGTTGGCGTCACCGCGTTGCCGGCGCGTATCGGACTCGCGCGTGCGCTTGAAATCACATGCACGGGACGCACGTACACGGCGGCGGAGATGCTCGCGATGGGCCTTGTGTCGCGCGTCATCGCGTTTGCCGAGCTGCCGGCGGCGATAGACGGTGTGCTCGCGGACCTGCGGCGCTCGAGCCCGCTCGTGATGCGGATGAACGTGCGGTTGACGCGAACGCTCTTCGGCCAGCCATTCGAGGATGCGCGCTGTGCGGCGGAACGTGTGTTCCTTGGCGAACTCATGGCGACGGAAGACGTCCGCGAAGGACTCGCGTCCTTCTTCGAGAAGCGCCGGCCGGCGTGGAAAAACCGATGAGCGGCGCGGGCGCGCGGGAGCGACCAGAGCGATGAGAATCCTGATCGTCGGTGCAGGCGCGCTGGGAGGGCTCGTGGGAGCATTCCTCACGCGTGCAGGAGAGGATGTGACGCTCCTCGAGACGAATGTTGCCCGCGCACATCTGCTCAACACGGACGGACTGCACATCGTGCAAACAGGACGCGATGAATCCATCACCGTTCCTCTGCGCGTCGTGACGTCGGCGGAAGGGCTCGAGCCGTTCGATCTCGTGTTCATCGCGGTCAAGACGTATCAGACCGAGGACGCCGTGAAGGCAGCGTTGCCGGCCGCGCATGCGGGCACGCGATTCCTGTCGATGCAGAACGGCATCGGCAATACGGAGGTCGTGGCAGGCCTTGTCGGTCCCGATCGCGTGCTGTGCGGCATCACGTACCACAGCGTGCAGCACGTCGGCCCGGGGCGGCTGCAGTTCCGCGCCGGGATCAAACCGATCCAGATCGCACCATTCGACGGGGTCGTGACCCCCGCGATCGACGCGATCGGC
Organism: Gemmatimonadaceae bacterium; assembly: GCA_030647905.1. Taxonomy (NCBI): domain Bacteria; kingdom Pseudomonadati; phylum Gemmatimonadota; class Gemmatimonadia; order Gemmatimonadales; family Gemmatimonadaceae; species Gemmatimonadaceae bacterium. Next base: position 58,716 of record JAUSJA010000033.1, read on the forward strand.
GAGACGTTTCGCCGCGCGGGGCTCGATACGACGGTCGTCGCGAACATCGACCACGCTGTGTGGCACAAGTTGCTGCACAACGCGGCAATCAATCCCGTCTCCGCCATCACCGGCCTCACCTGCCGCGAGATCCTCGGAGACGAAGACCTGCTGGCGTTCATACGCGACTTGTGCGCGGAAATTGTCGCCGTGATGCGCGCGCGCGGCGTTCCCATCGTCGATGAGGAAGATCCGTTCCGTCCGCTGCTCGGATCACTTAACGCGCTCGGAAACAATCGGCCGACGATGTGGCAGGATCTCGCGCGGGGCGTGCGGACGGAAGTGGACGCACTCAACGGAGCGGTCGTGGCGGAGGCGAAACGACTCGGGTTGCTCGCGCCGCACAATGCGGCGCTCGTGCGGTTCGTGCATTCACGCGAGCGGCAACGGTTTCTCAACCGGCAGCACATCACGCGCTCGCTGGGACTCGACAGCACGTCCCGAACGAACCGGATGAGTTCCGCTGCCGGTGGCACCTTTGCGGCTGCGCGGCGGGCGGACCGCGGGAACCAGCCACAGGCACCGCCGCTCGAAAGCACGCGGCGGCTGAAGGAAATCGTGCAGGCGTACTACCGCGACCTTGGTGCCGCCTCCGATGATCCCAACCGGTTCGTCGCAGCGTGTTCAAGCCTCGCCCCCGTGGAGATCGTTCGCGCGCTCGGAATCGCTCCCTACTCTCCGGAGAACCATGCGGTGCTCATCAGCGCGCGTCATGAAGCGGCGCGCTATCTGGCGCGCGCGTCCACGGAAGGGTTCTCCGAGTTCTCCAGCTCAGCGATGCGCGCGGACATCGGTGCACTTCTGGCGCAAAGCAGCCCGCTCATCGCGGCTCATGGGATCAAAGGTCCGCCGCGCCCCGATGTCGTCGTCTACTCGACCAACACGGGGCAGGAACTGCTGCGCTGGTTCGAGTTCTATGGCGCCCACTTCGGCGTGCCCGTTGTGGGCCTCCATCCGTCGTCGGCGCTGCACGAGATGGACAGCACCGAATTGTACGGCGCGGTCGAGCAGTTGTTGCGTCTGGTCGAGCAAGTCGAACGCGCCACCGGTCTTACGCTCTCCATGGACCGGCTTGGCGAAACGGTGGCGTACACGGCGCAGGCGGCGAAACTGTGGGGCGACATTCTCGATCTCGCGCGCGCGGCGCCGGCTCCGCTGACGTTTTTTGACATGCTGACCCACATGACACCGATGGTTGTGCTCCGCGGCACGCCAGAGGCGGTCGCATACTACCAACTATTGAAGAGCGAAGTCGAAAACCGTATTGCGAACGGCACCGCGGCGGTGCCCGGCGAGCGGCAGCGCTTCTACTGGGACGGTCCGCCAATCTGGAGTGCGCTGCGGCCGCTCGCGCAGATCTTCGCCGACCGGGGGGTCGCGATCGTGGCGTCGACGTTCTGCGCGACGTTCACGCTCACGGGGCTCGACCCGCGCGACCCGGTCGAGAGCATCGCGCGGACCTACGCCTCCGTGTTCAGCAATCGCTCGGAGCGATATCAGCGCGACTACCTCGCCGACAAGTTCGCGCGGTTCGGCGTCGACGCGGCGGTCTTTCACGATTCCCGCACGACACCCGAAGCGAGTCACGTGCGCTACGGGCTCGCGGTTCGGGCCGAGCGGCAGACGGGCGTGCCGGCGTTCGTGATCGAGGCCGATTCGCACGACGAGAGACTGTTTTCGGCCGATCGACTGCAACAGCGGCTCGGGGAATTCCTGGAACAGCATGAACCGCAGACAGCGGGCGTCGGCGGGCGCCAGCGAATGGACACGAGGAGGAGGTAGCCCATGCCAGACAGCGCGAGCGGAATCGCGGCGGGAGTGGACGTCGGAACGGAGTGCGTGAAGGCCGTCGTGATAACGGATGCCGGTCGCACGCTCGGTCGCTCGGTGATACCGACGCGCGGCTACTTCCAGGTCTGCGCATACGAAGCGCTGACCGCCGCTCTCGATGATGCGCACAGGCGGCTTGACGAGCTGACGGGGATCGGAGCGACTGGCTTCGCCATGACGTGCGTGCCGAACGCGACGGTCACGATAACGGAATCGGTGTCGCACGCGCGGGGCGCGTTTCATCACCGGCAACACGCCATGACGCTGGTGAACATCGGCGGCGGCGATCCGCACGTGATCATCGTTGACGCTGCGGGGCGCCGGGTCGGGGAGCGCGGCATGCGGCGCTGTGCGGTGGGGGTCGGGAGTTTTCTGATGTTTTCGGCGCGCCACCTCGACGTGAACGCGACCCAACTCGACGAGCTCGCCGCTGCGGCCGGCAACGATGCGGCAGCGGTGAGCAGCTATTGCTCGGTGTTCTCCGCATCAGAAGTGCTTGAACGGCTGCGTGAGGGCGCCACGCGCGAGCAGGTGGCGCTGGGCTGCATACGGTCCATCGCGCAGCGCGTGCTGGAACTCGGTGGCTTCGAAGATCCCGTCGTGATATCGGGGGGCGTTGCCGAGTATTTCCCAGGCGTGCTGCGTGCGCTGGAATCGCTCTCGGGATTGCAGCTGACCACGCTGCCGGAGCCGATCTTCACTGGCGCATTCGGCGCGGCACTCGCAGCGTTCAGTGACCAGTGGGAAGATCCAGCGCGCCGCGGCGTCGACCAGGCAGAAGGAGCGCTGAAATGACCGAACTGGCCAGCACCAACGCGCTACGCGCCACCATGGACGCGTATTACCGTTCGTTGGCTGATGCCGCCCTCCGCAAGACCGCACCGGTAGCCTGGTGCACGAGTGCGGGGCCGGTGGAATTGCTGCGCGCGCTGGGCTTTGCCGTGCATTTTCCCGAAAACCACGCGGCGATGATGGGAGCCGCGCGCACGGCGAGCCGTTACCTGCCGCTGGCGCACGCGCAGGGATACTCGCAGGACATCTGCTCGTACCTGACGAGCGACATCGGCGCGTACCTCGCGGGCGAGTCGCCGCTCAAAGCTTACGGATTGGAGCGCGCGCCAGCGCCTGACGTCCTCGTGTTCAACACCAACCAGTGCCGGGATGTCCGTGACTGGTTCGAGTGGTACGGACGCGAGCTACACGTTCCCGTGGTTGGCGTGCACTCTCCGCGCTCGATCGACGACGTCACCGAAAGTGACATCGATTCGGTGACCAGGCAGCTCGAGTCGCTGGTGGCTCCACTCGAGCAGGTGGCCGGCACGCGGCTCGACGACGCGCGGCTGATGGCCGCCATGCGCGCGTCGAGGGACGCCGCGCGACTATGGGGGACATGTCTCGGGACAGCGTCGGCCCGCCCGGCGCCGTTGACCTTCTTCGACGGCTCCATCCACATGGGGCCGGCCGTGGTGCTTCGTGGAAGCGACGACGCTCCGGCGTACTACCGGACGCTGCTCGCAGAACTCGAGCAGCGGGTCGAAAACCGTGTCGCCGCCGTGCCGGGCGAGACACTGCGCCTGTATTGGGACGGCATGCCGGTCTGGGGACGGTTGCGGGCGCTATCGACGATGTTCGCTGAGTTCCATACCGCGGTCGTGGCTTCGACCTACTGCAACAGCTGGGCATTTGCGGACCTCGACCCCGCTGAGCCGTGGCGGTCCGTCGCCCGTGCCTCGCTCGAACTGTTCATCGCGCGCTCCGAAGCACCGAAGGAGCGGTACATCGCCCGCATGGTGAAATTCTACGACGTCGATGGCGTGATTTTCCACGACTGCCGCACGTGCCCAAACAATTCGAACACGCGCTACGGCATGCCGGGACGTATCACCGAACGCCTTGGGATCCCGACACTGGTGCTCGACGGGGACGTCAACGATCTGCGGTGTTTCTCCGACGAGCAGGCGCGCACGAATATCGAGGGATTCGTCGAACAACTGACCGATGCGCGCGGGGCGACGTCAGCGAGGGGATCGCGCTGATGAAATTCTACGCCGGCGTCGACAGCGGATCCTGGACGACGAAGGCAGCCGTCATCGACGAAGAGGGCCACGTGCTCGGCACCGCCGTTACGCGGTCCGGCGCCGACCTGGCCGCGGCGGCCGAACGCGCGTATGCGACGGCCCTGGCAAACAGCGGCCGTACGGGCGACGACATCGAGGCGGTATGGTCAACAGGTTTTGGCCGGAACACGATTCCATTCGCGGACGGATCGCGCACGGAACTCGACTGTCACGGGCGCGGCGTGGCCTATTACCTCAAGGGACCGCTCGTGGTGATCGACGTCGGCGGGCAGGACGCGAAGGTCATCCGTCTCGATGCCGCGGGGCATCGTCTGTCGCATCGCATGAACCGAAAATGCGCCGCCGGCACCGGGAGCTTCCTCGACGAAATCTCGCTGCGGCTTGGCATCGACATCGGCGAACTGAATGCGCTGGGTCGCGGCGCGACCGAGAGTCTGGAACTCTCGAGTTTCTGCACGGTGTTCGCCGGAACCGAGTTGCTCACGCTGATCCGCAGCGGCAAGCGACCCGCCGACCTGGCGATGGCTGCATACCGCTCGCTCGTCAAACGCATCGTCTCAATGGACGTACTTGAAGGTCGCATCGCTGCGACGGGCGGCGTCGTGGCCTACCATCCGATCGTTGTCGAGCTGATCGGCGCTGCATGTCGCGGCGAAGTGGTCGTGCCTCCCCACCCTCAGGAGATCGGCGCGTTTGGCGCGGCGCTCGCCGCATTGGCCGCGTGCGAGGAGCACGACACGTCGGACACGGCGGAGTTGGTTCAACCATGAACCTCGCTGGCTCATCCGTCCGCGACGGAAACGTCATTTACTCGCTGCTGTCGCCGATCGGCGAGCGCGAGACCGTCGGGGCAATGCTGGCGCGCAATGCGGCCCGGCTCGCAGACCACGCCATGTATGGCGTCAAGCAGCGCGACGGACAGTTTCATCGCGTCACGTGGGGGCAATGCCTGCGCGATGTCGTCACGTTCGGACGATTCCTGGCGGAGGCAGGCGTGGATCCGAACACGCGCGTCGTGTCTTTCTCGCCGAATCGCGGTGAGACGCTGGTCGTCGAGCTGGCGACGATGTGCCTCGGCGCGACGTACGTCCCGATCTTTGCCGGCTATCCCTCCGCGGAGGCGCGCGACCTCATCGAATACGCTGATCCGACGGTGCTCGTCGTGCCCGGACAGCAGCAGATCATGCGGGCGTGCGTTCCGCAGACGGTGCGCGCACTGATCACACTGGATCCGCTCGCGGACGCCGAACGCGATGCGGTGCTGGCCGGCACGCGAGCGGCGCATACGACATTCGCCGGGGTGCTGGAGCGCGGAGCCAGCGATGCCGATGGCTCCACCGCTGGACATTTCCTCGATGCCGCGAAGCGGCTGGATCCGTCCACGCCCTGCCTGATGATGTACACATCCGGAACGAGCGGGCGCATGAAAGGCGTGGTGCTCACCCATGACAACATTCTCTCGCAGCAGCGCTCGCTCGCCGCGATATGGAACGTCACGCCGGAGGATCGCTTTCTGTCGTACCTGCCGTGGCACCACAGTTTCGGCGGCATTTTCGAGAAGTACACGGCCCTCTACAACGGCGCGACGCTCTTTATTGACGATTCGCTGGGCAAGGACACGACACGGTTGCTGGCCAACTGGATGAACATCCAGCCCACGATCTACTTCAGCGTTCCGCAGATCTACCAACAACTGGTCGTGCACGCGCAAACGCACGCCGAGGACGAGTCGCGCATCTTCCATCCGGGGTTGCGGTTCGTTTTCACTGCCGCCGCACCATTGCCGGCGAATATTTCGGCGTACTTCGCCGCCAGGCGCATTCCCGTAATCGAAGGATGGGGACTGACTGAGACGTCCCCTTGCTGCACGGTCACGGATCTCATGGAGCCTCGCACGTTGCCCGGGATGGTCGGGTATCCGATTCCAGGCGTGAAGCTGGGCATCGCCGACGACGGCGAGATCCTGGTGAAGGGACCCAACGTCATGCGGGGCTACGACAACGACTCTGCCGCGACGTTGGCGGCGCTGCCCGGCGACGGCTGGTTCCACACGGGTGACCTCGGGGAATTCGTTGGCGCCGGGCTCAAGCTCATCACTCGCAAAGACCGCGTTTTCAAGATGCTGAACGCGGAGAAGATCGTTCCGACGGAGATGGAGAATCGCCTCGCCGGAATGAACAGCTTCATACGGCATGTGATCGTTGCTGGCGACGGACGGCGATTCCTCGCCGCCCTCATCTACCCGGATTACTTCCGGATTGCCGAGCAGTTTGGAAACGACCGCGCCACCGCGGAGCGCGTCGTCAAGCAATCACTCCGCGAGACGATCCTGCAGTTCAATTGCGAGCGCCCAGCCAAGTATGAACGGATCGAAGCATTCGCCGTAGTCGCCAGGGAACTGTCGCTCGAGGCCCGCGAGCTCACGCCGTCGATGAAGGTGCGCGTGCGCAATGTGCTGCAGAACGCGGAAGCGTACCTCGAAGCCATTTACGAGCCGACCATCGACTGCGACTGCCGTTTTCTGCAGAAAGTCATGCGGCTCACGACCGACGAACGGGGTTGCTTTGCAGGACAGGCGCGCACGCTCGATCGCTGCCACGAGTGCGGCAGCTTCGTGTTCGGTGATGCATCCGTGCCAATATCGGAGAGCGACAGGAATCCATGACGAATATGACACACGCAAACAGCATGTGGGACGCGTGGGTGATGACGGCGCCGGGTGCGCTACTCGAACACCGCCCGCGGCCGGCGGAGACGCCGGGCCCCGGTGAGGCGACAATCGAGGTGGCGGGATGCGGCGTCTGCCACACCGATCTCTCGTTTCTCCACGACGGTGTGCGCACTCGATCGGCGTTACCGCTCGTGCTGGGTCATGAGATCAGCGGATACGTGCGACAAGTGGGACCCGACGTCGACACCGCACTGGTAGGACATCCGGTGGTCGTGCCGGCCGTTCTCCCATGTGGCGAGTGCGACCTGTGCCGGGCTGGCCGACGCTCCATCTGTCGCATGCAGGTTATGCCGGGTAACGACCGGCATGGCGGATTCGCCTCGCACGTCGTCCTGCCGGCACGGTTTTTCTGCCCCGTCCCCGACGCGGTTCTTCGGCAGCACGATCTCTGGGAGCTGAGTGTCGTCGCAGACGCCGTGTCGACGCCGTTTCAGGCCGTTAAGCGCTCCGGCCTCGCGGCAGGCGACCTCGCCGTGTGCGTAGGGGTTGGCGGCATCGGCGTGTACGGCGTGCAGATCGCGGCTGCGGTTGGCGCGAAAGTCGTCGCGCTCGACATTGACGACGCCAAGCTTGCGCAAGCGCGCGCGGCCGGTGCGCACGCGACGCTCAACGTCAAAGACCTGGCGGCACAGGACGCGCGAAAGCAGGTAAAACGTCTGGCCGACGAACTGGGAGCGAGCCAGTTCCTGTGGAAGATCTTCGAGACCTCGGGCACGCGCGCGGGGCAGGAACTAGCCTACGCGCTCATTGGCTACGGTGCGACACTGTCGGTGGTTGGCTACGCGACGGGCAAGATCGAGATTTGCCTCTCGAACCTGATGGCGTTCGACGCCGTCGCGCAGGGAAACTGGGGCGCCGACCCGCTGGTGTATCCGGAGCTCCTGCAGTGGATCGGCGACGGCCGGATTGCCGTGCGGCCATACGTTGAGCGGCACGCGCTCGCCGACATCAACGACGTGTTCGATCGGGCGCACCACGGCAAGCTCGTCAAGCGCGCGGTGCTGGTCCCGGCAGCGTGAATGCGCATTGCAATGCACACATGGCAGCGTCCTTCGCGGAGGAGTCCCATGCGTCGTCTTCTGGCCGGTTTGGTTCTGTGTTCCGCTCTCGCCGCCGATGCCGGTGGTCAGGCGATTTTCGGGATGTACACCACGACTCCGGTGCAAGGGGGGGCGCGTCAGTGACCCTCGTGTTGAAGAAGGACCCGCAATGAAAGGTGACAGGATCGCTCTCCGGCAACGGCATGTCCTATACGCGGTCCAGGGCGAGATGCCAGCAGCATGTGCGATTCGACGAGGTTGGAGAACGACAGCAGCAACCTCTGTTTGTCGGCGACCTGGATGAGCGGGGGGAAAATGCCGAGCGCCCGTACGTGTCGCATAGCTTCGCCCGAGATACCAGGTTCACAATGTCGCCGGCGCGACGCGGACGTAGCGCGCCGCCTCCGCGAGCGGGTGACTCCTTGCGCCGCGCCACCCCGCCCGTACCTTTCCCAGCGATAGGAAGAGGGAACCAGACCAATGGATGGAGGGTATTTTTCTGCCCTACGAGAACGGTATGGTTTCGCGAATTAAGTCCGCGCGCGCTCACGACGATACTTCACCGGCGATGGGTGCCAACACGGAGGATCACATGGCCATCGAAGTCAACTTGCAGGCGCGTTTCGTCGCCGCGAATGAGTTTCAAATTGTTGAACAGCTCGGCCCCGCAGAGGCGAAGAGTGACAGCAGCACCCCAGCGGTTCGGCCCGCGGCCGACCGCGTGGTTCCCAGCGGCTCAAGCACAATCGCCCCGGGAATGAGTATCGTGGTCTCTTGGTAGGCTAAGACTCCAGCCGCCACCGCCCCTCGCGGAACGAGTACTCTGCTCCGACGAGGGGCGCTTGGTTTTTCAGAGCCTGCTGAACGGCGTGTTGCGCCTGTTGCACCAGACTCTGCTGCGCCTGCTGCATAAGCTCCTGAAGGAGTTGCTGCGCGCTCTGCGGAATCTTCGCGACGTCGATAGTCGGCGGGAGCTGCAAATTCAGTGCGACGTTCACCGTGAGCGCTTGCGGCATCTGCCGCTTGGCGCGGACTTCAATCTTGCCGGCGAACGACCACGTGGCTGCCCGCGATTCCACCATCCCGATCGTCGCGTCTTCTGAATAGAAGTCCGTGGCCGCCACAACGGCCGCAGGGTCGAGCGGCTCGCGGAGCTTCATGTGCGTCTCGTACTCACCGAGCAAGCGCCACATCAGTGTGTCCAGCGTGGCGTCCGCCGCCTTGACGGGGAGGCCGATGTCTTGGGCATCCTTCATTCCAATCGCGTGACCGTGCGCATAGACCTTCTCCGCGAGCGTCTGCACGATTGTGGTGAGCGCCTCCTCGCTTGGGGGAGCCTTGCGCGACTGTAGAATCCGCCGCGCGACATCCCGAATATGCGTGTGGGTGCGGTACACGTTGCCCAAGACGACCGCATCGAGACGATCGGTCAGTTTCGCCAAGCTGGCGGTCAACGCGGTCTGTTCCGACAAGCCGGCTCGTTCCTGCACGAACTTCACGTAGGCCATCACGTCTTCTACGCTCACAGCCTCCTGAACGTCGCTGCCGGGGCGCACGACGTTCAGTTGCGGATCAATCGGCCCCAACTCCCCTTGGGGCCCGAGCACGATCGAGTCGGCACCAAGCGCGATCAACGTGGCCGCGCTATTCGCGCGATAGGGAACAAGCACGTTCCACTCGTCGCTGTACCGCCTGATCGCGTTCACAACTCGCCAGGGAACGTCAATGGCGCCGCCGCGGCTGTAGATGAAAAGGTCGATGCGCGGTACGTGCCCCATCTCGCGGAGCTGCTCGTACAGCGGCCGCAACGCGTCGTCCGACACTTGCGCGGTCACCGGGGACCGGTCGCCCGTGATGTACGTGATCACGCGGCTCTCCCGCGTCGTCTCGATCTGCTGGATCAACTCCCTACGCTCAGCCTGGCCCATCGGATTGTTCCTCCGTTCACGTCGCAGAAAGTACTTCGCTCAGCTCAGTGGACTCCGCACCCAATCTCATCGTTGTGTAGACACGTTAATGCCGGCGACTTTGCCGGCGATAAGTGTAGACACCATCTTGCATTGTGTCAACAGATGCCGGCAAGTTTGCCGGCGAGGCTTGCGACAATCCAGCTGGTGGTTCATATTTGCGTTTCCGACGCGGCTTAGCGCAACCGGTCAAGCGACCAATCACGACCACTGAGAATCCACCGTGCAATTCATCCGGGACCCCAACAACGCAGACCGGATCGGCTTCCGAATGGGTGACAAGGGCACACACACCAGCCGAACCATCATGCTCGACGATCTCTCGCTGACACTGGCTGCGGCCGGACCCGACTCGCGTCGCGCCGACTTCGCCGATGAGATCATTGAGCACAACTGCCTGGCCAAGACGACTGTCGCCACCCGTCGCCTCAGCAATCAACGTCTTGGTGAGCTGTATGCCCTCGATCCTGGCGTACCGTTGTTCCGCGTGCTGCGCCACCTTTGGCGTGTGGACGAACCCGGGCGGCCCCTTCTGGCGATGCTCGCAGCCATTGGTCGCGACCCCCTGCTGGCGGCATCAGCCGCCGCGATCCTTCCGCTCGCCGAGGGCGATCCGCTGGACCGGGATCAGCTCGCGCGAGTAATCCGGGCGCAGGCTGGCGAGCGCCTCAGCGATGCCACCGCGGGCAAAGTTGCGCGGAACGTCGCAAGCTCGTGGGAGCAGTCGGGGCACCTACAAGGACGCACCTTCAAAAAGCGCCGCCGGGTTGGCGCCACGCCGCACACCATGGCCTTCGCGCTCTACCTCGGCCACGCCGCCGGCTACCGCGGCCAGGAACTCCTGGCAAATCCTTGGGTCGATGTGCTCGATTGCTCTCCGACGGCGGCCCGTCAACTGGCACTGGAAGCAAAGCGCATTGGGCTCATCGATTTGCGAAGTGCCGGCGACGTGCTCTCCATCGAACTCGGTCGACTCGATCCCGCAGGAATCCGATAAAAATGGGACGTCTTGAGGATTTCGCCGACCGGTACGGCCAACACATCGCTACTCCCTGGCAGCGCACCATCGCCGGCGCGCAACGGATCGTGATGCTCGTATACGACAAGGAACTCGAGCGGACGCTGCGCGCGCGCAAGAGCCTCTTCGAGCTGGAGACACACAAGGCGCTTCATGAGTGGCTCGAGGTGGACGTGACCGACGCCTTTGCAACATGGATGGGCGCTGACGAGTACCGTGACGCCTACTTCGAATCGCCGGACGATCTACAACTCAAACTCGACAGCGAGTTCGCCGACTTTGTCGCGACGCGGATTCGCGAAGTGCTGAAGGGTGCGTCGGCCAACGCGGTGGTCGCCGTCTTCGGCGTGGGCTCGCTATTCGGTTTTGTGCGAGTGTCGCACGTCTTGCGTGCTGTTGAACCGGATATCGTCGGCCGGCTCGCTGTCTTTTTCCCTGGCCAGTACGAAGGCAATAACTACCGCTTGCTCGACGCGCGTGATGGGTGGAACTACCTCGCGGTCCCGATAACGATGCACGGAATGGAGAACGCCTGATGCACATCAAGGATACGCTACAGCGCGACCCCTCAACGCACCCGTTGGTGAATCAGGGGCAAGCGCGTATCACAGACCGTTCCGACGATCGCACCTGGGACGAACTTCGCGCAGAGCTGTCCACCTTCGTCTGCGAGGGGCAATACCAGGAAGGATTGCAGCGCATTCTATCGTCCTTCCTGTCCAACCTTGGCCACACGAGCCAGAAAGGGGCGTGGGTCAGCGGCTTTTACGGCAGCGGCAAGTCGCACTTGCTCAAGATGCTGTGCCACCTGTGGCAAAACACAGAGTTCCCTGACGGCACGACCGCGCGGGAGCTTGTGCCATCGCTCCCGGCGGATGTGCGTGCACTGCTCAAGGAGTTGGACACGCAAGGGAAGCGGCGAGGCGGTCTCTTTGCCGCCGCTGGCGCTCTCCCCAGCGGCACATCCGCTCACGTGCGGTTGACAGTGCTGGGCCTGGTGCTGAGGAGCGCGGGGCTTCCGGAGAAGTACGCCCAGGCGCGCTTTGTCATGTGGCTAACGGACGAAGGGCATCTCCACTCCGTACAGAGAGCGGTAGCCGCCGCGGGCAAAGTGTGGGAGGCGGAACTGAACAATCTGTACGTAAGTCCTGTCATCGCGAAGGCAGTGCTCGCATGCGACACCAACTTCGCGACGACCGAATCGGACGCTCGCCAAATGATCAAGGCGCAGTTTCCTCAGCCCACCACGGATGTCAGCACCGAAGACTTCCTCGTGATGCTGCGTCGCGTCCTGTCGCAGCGTGGAAAAAACGGACGGCTCCCATGCACGGTGATCGCCCTTGACGAAGTGCAGCAGTACATCGGGAGCGACGTTGAACGCTCGTCGTTGGTGTCCGAGGTAGCGGAGGCTGTGTCCAAGGAGCTTGGCAGCTCGGCGATCATAGTCGCCGCCGGACAGAGCGCCCTGTCCGATTCCAAAGACTTGCAGCGGCTGATGGATCGGTTCACAATCCGCGTCCCGCTATCAGATACGGACGTAGAAGCAGTGACGCGGAAGGTTCTTCTTCAGAAGAAGCCCTCTGTGATCGCTCCTCTCCGCGCTCTCCTCGACAAGCACGCCGGAGAGATCTCTCGGCAGCTGGCCAACACACGCATCGCTGAAACGGGATCCGACCATGACACGATCATTGACGACTACCCGCTACTACCTATTCGCCGCCGATTCTGGGAGCAGTGTTTTCGCCAAGTAGACTTGGCAGGGACAAACAGCCAACTGAGGTCACAGCTTCGCATCATCCACGACGCGGTGACGAAGATCGCGGACCGCCCGTTGGGCGCTGTCATCCCGGCGGATGAACTCTACGATCAGCTTGCGCCGGAGATGGTCAACACTGGCGTCCTGCTGAGAGAGATCAATGAGCGCATCATCAATCTTGCCAGAGATGGATCCGCGGAAGGCATTCTCGCCAGCCGACTCTGCGGCCTGATCTTCCTCATTGGCAAGTTGCCGCGCGAAACCGGCGCGGACATTGGCGTTCGTGCTACCAAGGAGCACCTCTGCGACTTACTCGTTGACGACGTGGCGGCCGACAACGGCAAGCTTCGCTCGGCGGTGGCTGCGGCGCTCACGCGCATGGCCAGCGATGGCGTGCTACTCGAGGTTGGTGACGAGTACCGCTTGCAGACGCGCGAAGGAACGGAATGGGACCGCGAGCTCAAGAACCGTCAAACGCGGTTCAGTAACGCCACGGCGGATCTCCAACTCCGTCATGATCAACTGCTCTACGCCGAGATCGATCGCATCGTGCGCTCGATCAAGGTGATGCAGGGCGCCGCGCGAGAGGTTCGCCCACTGGCGATTCACCGCGCGGACACTCCGCCAAACGTGACAGGTGAGTCGATTCCCGTATGGGTGCGCGATCAATGGTCGTGCGCCGAAAAGGATCACGTGGCGGCGGCGCAAAAAGCTGGTTTGGACAGCCCCGTGGTCTACGTCTTTATCCCCAAGCGTGACGCCGATCCTCTGCGCGAGGCCATCATCAATGCCGAAGCTGCGCGTCAGACGTTGGAGTACAAGGGAGCGCCCGCCACACCGGAGGGTGAGGAAGCGCGCCGAGCGATGGACAGCAGGCGCCTCCTGGCAGAGAGACAACGCGACGTATTGGTGCGACAGATCGTCGCCAACGCCAAGGTATTTCAAGGGGGCGGGTCGGAGATCTTGCAACTCACCCTGGAAGACCGCATCCGATCCGCAGCCGAAGCGTCCCTCGTCCGTCTCTTTCCGGAATTCTCCAAGGCGGACGCGCCGGCTACTGCGTGGGAGGCGGTCAAGAAGCGCTCACAGGAGGGTGCCGATCACCTATTTCAGCCTGTGGGTCACACTGGGGCGATCGATCAGCACCCCGTCTCGCAACAGGTGCTCGCGACTATTGGCGCAGGCAAGGTCGGGAGCGAGGTGCGCAAGGCGCTCGGCGGCAAGCCGTTTGGATGGCCAAAGGAGGCTATTGATGCAACGCTGATCGCGTTGCACCGCTCACAGCATCTGTCGGCTGTGCTCAACGGCGCGCCGGTGATTGCGGGGCAACTTGATCACAACAAGATTCCCAAAGCCGAGTTCCGAGTCGAGCGGACGATCCTCACCGCAAACGATCGGATCAAGATCCGCGGAGTATTCCAAGCTGCTGGCGTACCCTGCAAGAGCGGTGAGGAACCGGCCAAAGGGGGCGAGTTTGTGCGCGCTATGCTCGACCTTGCGCGATCCGCCGGCGGCGATGCGCCGCTTCCGCCAAGCCCCGACGTCGCTGCGCTCGAGGATATCGGCCGCTTGACGGGCACAGAACAACTCGCCGCCATCCGTGACGCCGCTAGTGACCTCGAGACCCGCGTCGCAAGCTGGAAAGAGCGAGCGCGACTCGCTGCGGAGCGCGTCCCGGGATGGGAAACACTTCAACGACTGGCGCATTTCGCCGCGGAGCTGCCGGCCGCCTCTGACGCGTTGACCGAGCTATCGCACATACGCAGCCAGCGCCTGTTGCTTGAATCTTCAAACCCGGTTGACCCAGTGCGCGTAAAGCTTGGCGGTTTTCTCCGCGCGGCGCTTGGCGAAGCACATCAAGCATTGGCATCGGCGCGCGCCACCGCGGTCGCCGACCTGGAGCGAAACGAGACATGGCGTGCTGTGGGCGAAACTGATCGAGCGAAAATCCTGACGGATGTCGGCCTGTCTTTGCCCGTTCCGCTGTCGGCGGCAGACGATCTTGGGTTGATGTATGCGCTGGACGCGCGCAACCTGCCCGCGCGACGCGCGGAGGTGGATGCCGTTCCCGGCCGCGCGCAGCGCGCGCTGGAGTTGGCCGCGCGGATCCTCGAGCCTCAGGTGCAGCCGGTCACGCTCGACCGCGCGACGTTGCGCACGAGCGACGATGTACGCGCATGGGTTGCTCGGCAGGAGTCGATCCTCTTGGAAGCCGTTAAGCGCGGCCCGGTGCTCATTCGATGACGATGCTCGATCGCGCACACCGACGGCTGCTGGAGCAGGCAGCGCGTAAGGCGCGCCGCGCAGCGGAGGCGGGCGCTGAACAGGCATTGGAACATCTGGCTGTTGCGCACCATGAGCCGCGCGCACACCTGACGCCTGCTCAGCGTGCGCTTCGGAATCGTCTGCGTGCACGAGGCAAACAACTCGGCGATCGGCGCAACGCTCAAGGACGACAGGAGACTACCCGTCTCGTTGAGCAGTGCGCGTATGAGCATTGGCATCGCATTCTGTTTGCGCGGTTCCTGGCGGAGAACGAGTTCCTGATTGAGCCGAGTCGCGGTGTCGCGATTTCGCTTGACGATTGTCGGGAATTGGCGGCTGAGCAGAGACGGCCCTGGATAGCAGTGGCGAGCGAGTACGCAGTGCGGATGCTACCGCAGGTGTTTCGTGCAGACGATCCCGTGTTGGAGGTCGAGCTGCCGGCCGAGCGACGCGCCGAACTGGAGACGTTGCTCGAGGAGCTTCCCGTGGATGTGTTCACGGCGACGGATAGTCTTGGATGGACGTATCAGTTCTGGCAGGCGGACGCCAAGGATGCGGTGAACGCTTCAGGGGAGAAAATCGGCGCGGAGGAGCTGGGCCCGGTCACCCAGCTCTTCACCGAGGACTACATGGTGGACTTTCTCCTGCACAACACGCTCGGTGCGTGGTGGGCAGGGAAGTTGGGGCCGATTGCGGCGGCGAGCGAAGACGAAGCTCGCGCGAAAGCTTCGCTGCCGGCGCGTGACGGCTTGCCGATTTTAGAATGGCGATATCTGCGTTTCATGCAGAGTGAAAACGGAATGTGGAGACCGGCGGCCGGAATGTTCGACGGATGGCCGACGACTGCGCAAGAGATCACGGTTCTCGATCCGTGTATGGGCAGCGGACACTTTCTGGTCTTTGCGCTGCCACTGCTGGCGCGCCTCCGGGCCGAGGAAGAGCATTTGCACGCTGCAGAAGCAGTGGCGGTGGTGCTCCGTGACAACCTCTTTGGACTGGAATTGGACGAGCGCTGCACGCAGATCGCTGCGTTCAATCTGGCACTCGTGGCATGGCGTCTCGCCGGCTATCGCGTTTTGCCGCGGCTCAATCTGGCGTGTTCGGGACTCAACATCAGTGCGACTGAGAACGAATGGACCGCCTTGGCGAACGGTGATTTGCGGCTGGCTGGTGGCATGAAGAGGCTTTACGAGCTCTTCCGACAGGCGCCAACACTTGGAAGCCTTGTCGATCCGCGCGCCATGTGGGGAGAGGTGTTCGAAGCAGGTTTTGATGAGCTTGGACCCTTGCTGACACGCGCGGTCTCCAGCGAGCGAGGCGATGAGAACGGTCATGAGCTTGCGGTCACCGCGCAGGGCGTGGCGAAGGCCGCGGAGATATTGGCCGGCACCTTTACCCTCGTGGTTACCAACGTGCCGTACCTTGGCCGTGGAAAGCAGGATGACGTTTTGAAGGACTACTGTGAGCGACGCTACCCAAAGTCGAAGGCAGACTTGGCGACGTGTTTTGTCGAGCGGTGCGTCGCGTTTTGTTCGGAGTCCGGCAGCTCCGCATTCGTCACACCACAATCGTGGCATTTTCTGGATACATACAAGCATCTGCGCAAGCAGCTCCTCACAAGAGTTGAGTGGAACGCCGTTGCTCGATTGGGTGTACGCGCATTCGAGACAATCGGTGGTGAAGTTGTGAACGTGGCGCTCACCACGCTCACTGCCCGTGCGCCGGCTGCTGCGACCGCATTTCTTGGAATTGACGTGAGTGGCGCCGACAATCCAGAGTCGAAGGCTGCATCGTTGAGAACCATTGGAGTCTCGATGGTCTCACAAGCGGGGCAGCTAGCGAACCCAGATGCCATTTTGACGTTCGACACTGCCACATCCCGCGGCAGGCTCGGTCAGTACGCTCAGTGCTTTCAGGGAATTTCTACCGGTGATTCCGACCGCCTAGTCCGGCGTTTTTGGGAGTCGCCTCAGCCTTCCTCTAGGTGGCGGCCGTTCCAATCCCCAGCATCTGGGCGCGCTAGCCATTCCGGAAAAACTTCGATTGTCGATTGGAAGACTCTTGACGCCGGCTTTGAGTCGGCGGCGATACGGGGTGGCGAGGCATGGGGTCGCCGCGGCGTGTCGATCGGCCAAATGAGCGACCTTCCAGCGTCGCTCTTCGATGGCGAATTGTTTTCGAATTCCACACCGGTCATCATACCCACGCGAGAGGACTACCTGCCTGCTGTTTGGGCCTTCGTGAGTTCATCGCACTTTGCTTCCGAAATGCGACGGCTCAACCCGAAGGTCTCAGTTGACAATGGATATGTTGGCAAAGTGGAATTTGATCTTGCGTACTGGGAACAGCGCGCGCACGAGCGGTACCCTGATGGTCTTCCCAAGCCGCATTCCAACGACCCTAGCCAATGGCTCTTTGCCGGACAACCGCGAGGCTCCGAGAGCCCACTTCACGTCGCTGTGGCGCGCTTGGTGGGCTTTAGGTGGCCGCGACAATCGGGATCCTCTTTCCCAGAGTGCGCCGCACTCGGAGATGACGGACTGGAGCATCACGCAGACGTTGACGGAATCGTTTGCCTGCAAGCGCTTCAGCGTGAGCACCCAGCACCAACCCGACTCCGCTCTCTTCTTGCCGACGCGTTCGGTAGCGAATGGAACGGTGCTAAGGAGCGCGAATTACTCACGGACACAGGAGCGGCCAGCGATTCTCTTGAGGAATGGCTGCGCGACGAATTTTTTGAACAGCATTGTGCCCTGTTCGGGCAGCGCCCGTTTGTGTGGCACATCTGGGACGGGCGTGTCGACGGGTTTAGCGCTCTTGTCAACTACCACAACCTCGCCGGTCCCGACGGTGGAGGTCGCCGCACCCTCGACAGGCTGACACACACTTACCTGGGCGACTGGATCACCCGCCAGCGCGCGGCCGTCAGCGCGCGTGAGGATGGAGCGGAAGGACGCCTCGCTGCCGCCGAACATCTCAAGGCCCAACTCGAGCGCATCCTCGAAGGTGAATCGCCATACGACTTGTTCGTACGATGGAAGCCGCTTTACGAGCAGGCCATTGGGTGGGCACCGGATATCAACGACGGCGTTCGGATGAACATTCGCCCGTTCATGACGGCTCGTCCGTTCAGCGCGCGCGGCAAGAATTCATGCATTCTTCGCGTAACTCCGAGAATCAAGTGGAACAAGGACCGCGGAAAGGAACCCGAGCGCCCAAGAGAAGACTTTCCTTGGTTCTGGGAGTGGGACGGCGCCGCACTGAACTTTGCTGGTGGTCGCAACTTCGACCGGGTCCGGTGGAATGACCTCCACTACTCCCGGGACAGGAAGCAGGAGGCCCGTGAGGCGCAGGCGGCGCGCGAACCGGGGACCGCGCGATGACCGCCGTCGCTTCCGCAAGCACCACACCGCACCGCACGCTCCTCGATGCGTTAATTGCGTCGTTCGCCGAAGCGCGCCGCGTACCGAACGACGTCTCCGAGCCCGCGGTAATCCTTTGGCCCGATCCGGAGCACCAGTGGCAGCCGCTGGTCTCTCGTCTTCGCGAGTCGTTTCCGTTCGTATATACCCTCGGCGCGTACGCGCCGGACACCGGAACTGGCCCGGCCATCTGGCTGCGCTGCATCGCCGATCGAACACTCCCCAACGTTTCGCCGTCCCTCGACACGGTTCCGGTGTTCTACCTGCCTGGAGTCAGCCGCCAGGTGCTGCGCGCCGGCGCAGAGTGCCCGGTCGAGCTGCAGCCGTTGATTGAGCTCCAGTACCGGGGAACTGTCTGGCATCAGAAAAACGGCCGCGATTGGACCGTCGAGGCCTTCGTCGGATCGCGACAGGGACTCGGCCTCGAGATGGCGCAGGACGCACGCACGCGCGAGGCGCTTCTGCGCACGCTGTCGATCGTCGCCGACGCCGACCTCACGCCGCTCCGCGATCGCAGGCTGGAGGCCGAACACTTTGATGCGCTGGCGGTGGACGATCCGGTGCGGGACCTACTGCGGTGGATGAACGATCCCGACGGTACTCGTCGCGCGCTCGACGCCGTTCGGTGGCAGGCTCTCTGCAGCCGCGCGCGTGCAACATTCGACTTCGACCCGGCAAGCGATAGCGCGCTCGACGCAGCGGATCGATTGGCGCGCGCTGATTCACGATGGAATTCAATATGGCGCCGGTTTGTCGAAAACCCGCGGCTCTATCCCGCCATTCCGGCGCTACTGCGCCAGGCCGATGTCGAGAGCGGTGAGCTGGCGCTCGATTCCAGTCGCCGGCCCAAGGCCAATGACGACGCGGAAGCAAGCGTACGCGTCGCGCTGGATGGAATCCAAGAGCTGCCGCACCATGAGGCGTGCGCCCGCGTGCTGGAACTCGAACGGACCCACGGGCATCGTCGCGACTATGTATGGGCGCAATTGAGCGAGAGTCCGCTCGCCGCAGTGTTGGCGCCACTAGCCCGAGTTGCCTCGATGTCGGGATCTCCTTTGGCGGGAATGACGCTTGACGCCGTAGCGTCGGCCTATGCTAAAGATGGATGGCGGTGCGACGCCGCAGCCATCGAGGCGCTCGCGAGCGTCGCGCGTCCGGCGGATGCACACATCATCGGTGGCGTGGTGCGCGCGCTCTATCTGCCGTGGCTCGACTCATCAGCGCGACACTTTCAGGAGATAGCGGCACGCGAGGTTGGCCGATTGCATGCCCTCGCCGGAACAGTGGTTCCGGATGCCGATACCTGTGTGCTGTTTGCCGACGGTCTGCGCTTTGACGTTGCCGCGGCGTTGCAGTCGCTACTCGAGACTCGCGGCTTTCTATCCCGGCTGTCGCATCGAATTGCCGCAATCCCAACGGCCACGCCGACCGCCAAGCCTGTGGCATCGCCTGCGGCTGACGCATTGACCGGTTCTGCGGATCCAGTGGATTTCACGCCTGTCTTTCGCGCCACCCAGCAGATGTGTACCGCGCAGCGACTGCGCGATGAGATATCGCGTCGCGATATCGTCGTTCTCGACGCCGACGAAGTGCGACTCCCAAGCGGCGCTGGCGGCGGGTGGACAGAAGCCGGACAACTCGATGAGCTCGGCCACAAGCTCGGTGTCCGCCTCGCCGATGAGTTGTCGCGTGAGGTAGAACGGCTCGCCGAACGCATCGCAACGCTCATCGAGAGTGGGTGGCAACAGGTTCGCGTTGTCACCGATCACGGCTGGCTGCTCATGCCGGGTGGGTTGCCGAAGGTCGCGATGCCGAAATCGGTCGCCGCCACGAAGTGGGCGCGATGCGCGGTAGTCACTGGAGAGTCCGTCACGGAGATGCCAGTGTGGCCGTGGTATTGGGATCCACAGGTACGCATTGCCTGCCCGCCGGGGGTCGCCTCTTTCGTTGCCGGTCGCGAGTATGCGCACGGTGGAATTAGTCCCCAGGAGAGCGTGATTCCCGAGCTGGTCGTGGAGCGCGGTATTCAGCCGGTTCACGCCACCATCGTTGACGTCACATGGACGCGGCTCCGCTGCCGAACCACGGTGCATGACGCAGCGCTCGGCTACATGGTGGACATTCGCACAAATGGCAAAGACCCACGGACTTCGATAGTCGGCTCGCCAAAGGCGCCCGATGCAGCAGGCCTCGTGAGTCTCGTCGTTCCGGATGATGAGTATGAGGGCGCGGCCGCGATCGTCGTGCTGCTTGACGCCAGCGGCAGTGTTGTCGCGAAGAGGGTCACGACAGTCGGAGAGTCCCAATGACCATTACGCTGGACGCGCTCGATACGCTCGCGGCGTCCGCCTTTGAAGGATTTGTGGTGCGCAAGGATCTTGTACGGAAGTACGCACGCCAGTATCCGGTGCCCACCTACGTCGTCGAGTTCCTCCTTGGGCGGTACTGCGCCAGCACGGACGAGCGGGAGATTCAGGAAGGATTGGAGATCGTCGAGAACCAGTTGCGCGACCGCACTGTCCGCTCAGGCGAGCAGGAGTTGTTCAAGGCGAGGGCGCGAGAGAAGGGGTCGGTGAAACTGATCGACCTCATCAAGGCTCGCCTCGACGCCAAGAACGATTGTTATCTCGTTGAGCTGTCTAGTGTCGGTTTGCGCGATGTGCGCATTCCGGACGCGATGGTACGCGAGAATGAGCGCATGCTCACCGATGGCTTTTATGCCGAGGTGACGCTGGGATATGACGCGATCGTGGCGCAGGAGCAGGGGGGACGGCCGTTCGCGGTTGACGGCATCCGACCGATTCAGATGTCAAAGTCGGATATCATCGAGACGCTGAACCGTGGGCGCCAGGCCCTCAGCACGGACGAGTGGAAGGACTTGTTGATCCGATCGGTGGGTCTGGAGCCGTCGTCGCTGAATGACCGCGCCAAGAAAGTCCTGTTCTTGCGCATGGTGTCGTTCGTCGAGCGCAACTACAACCTCGTGGAGCTCGGCCCGCGAGGCACGGGCAAGAGTCATCTGTTCCAGCAAATCTCGCCGTACTCCCACCTGATTTCAGGCGGAAAGGCGACGGTGGCCAAGATGTTCGTCAACAACGCCAACGGGCAGCGGGGCCTCGTGTGCCAGTATGACGTCGTCTGTTTCGACGAGGTTGCCGGCATCTCGTTCGATCAAAAGGACGGCGTCAACATCATGAAGGGGTACATGGCGGCCGGGCAGTTCAGCCGCGGCAAGGAGAATATCCGGGCCGAGGGTTCGATTGTGATGCTCGGCAACCTGGACGTGGACGTGGAGCAGCAGCAGCGCGCTGGCCATTTGCTCAGCGCGTTGCCGCCGGAGATGCGCGACGACACCGCATTCATGGACCGGCTCCATGCGTATGCCGCCGGCTGGGAGTTTCCCAAGCTCAATCCCAATCAGCATCTCACGGATCGGTTTGGACTGGTGAGCGATTTTCTGAGCGAATGTTGGAGCAAGCTCCGGAATGGCAGCCGTGCGTCAGTGATGCAGGGTCGGATCTATCTGGGCGGCGCGCTGAGCGGACGCGACATTGAAGCGGTCAGCAAGACCGTCAGCGGTCTCACCAAGCTGCTCTATCCCGATCCGTCGGTATCACCGTCGGATGAAGATCTCGAGTGGATGGTTCGGCTCGCACTGGAATCCCGCAGACGCGTGAAGGAACAGCAGAAGCGCGTCTTCAAGAGCGAGTTTCGGAACACGCACTTCAGTTACACGTTGGGAGCGGATGGCGTGGAACAGTTCGTGTCAACGCCGGAGCTCCATAGCGACGAAGCCATTGAAGGGGACCCTCTACCGCCGGGGCAGGTGTGGGCCGTGAGCCCAGGCACTGGTGAGACCGGTCCGGGGCTCTGCCGAGTTGAGGTGACCTCAGGGCCAGGCGGGGGCGTCCGGATTCTCAATCAGCCGACACCGGCCGCGTTCCGCGAGAGCGTCAAGGTGGGCGAGCAGAACCTCTACCAACGGGCGAAAGAGCTTGTTGGTGACCGCGACCCGCGCGAGCACGAGTTCAGCGTGCAGTTGCGGGCGTTCGACGCGGACAAGAGCGGGAATGGGGTGGGCGTCGCGGTGCTTGTGGCGTTGGCGGGATCGCTGCTTGGTCGCAATACACGGGGGGGAACACTCGTGGTTGGCTCTCTAAACCTGGGCGGTTCCGTCGATCTGTTGCGAAACGCGGTGGCGATTGCGGAACTGGCGGTGGACAAGCAGGCGCAGACGCTATTGATGCCCGTTTCGGCGCGGCGGCAGTTGAATGATTTGCCTGACGAGATGTGGACGCGGATTGGGATTGAGTTCTACAAAGATGCGTCGGATGCGGTGTTCAAGGCGTTGGTGGAGTAGAGGAATGGTCCGGGGCGTCTGTGTTCATGCCTCGCATCATGGCCGCAGAATGAGAACGGTAGGCAACGACAGTTCGTGCCCATCCGTCCCACTCAGACCTCCATGTCGGGGCCGCTTTGGGCCATTCCGGATGACTCTGCTCCATTTCTGCAACGCGGACCTCCCAAAGGCCCTCTGGCGCCAAGCGCCAATCCTTGGGGATGACTTCAGCGGCACTCCAGTCTGGAGCTGGAAGCGAAGCCTTGGACTCGTCGGTTCTAAGTTGGACGAACCAGTCAAGACCGAACACAACGACTGTCGCAGTCCCGATGAAAAGCGTATGCCCGAGTAATGTGCGCAGCCCCGCCCCAAGCTGTGCAAAGTGGTTGGTGTCGAGGCCGATACGGTTTTGGATGACCCAGTTAACTCGGTGCAAATACTGAAATACGTGAACAAAGAAGTGGGTGGATGCATAGACGGCTATGCAGACTAACGCCCACCTCTCGCGAAGGCGGCGGCGTTCCCGCCGCGCTTCTGACCCGAGCAGACCGTTCGCAGCAACTGCTTCCAATCGGCGGCGGCGACGGCTGGCCGGTCCAAACTCCCCTGCACGCCATATGAGAAGCGAGCCAACTATCGCCGCTATGCCTAGAAGCTGCGCCAGTGCAATCCCGATCTCTGCTTCCCAATCAGACATCTGTACGCGGTGACAATTGCTGTTCCGGCCTGCTAGAATCTCGCTCCCGCGCCGTGACAGAGCTGAGGGCCGTCCTATACTTCCGTAGCAATACTCGGCTGTCACGGTGAACATGATCGACTAAGCGTTCATCAAACTGGCCTATCCCTGCAGCCGCTGCCGCAAGCGCACAAAGTATGATGCGCTGTCCGCCACTAAGTTGCCCAATCTCCGGCGCCTGGACGAATGGCCAGTCGGTGATCATTCGTTTGATCCATTGACGCACGTTCACCACCCGCCCCGCCATCATTGCGCGCCTCAGCAGGCGTATCGGGTCATTATCGAGCTCGAGCAATCGTTCGGCATCACAATAGTATGGTAGCCTATGGGCATCACTCGGTGTCGGTGGCGCAACGGTCTCATTGTGAATCAACAGTGCCACCGCTTCGGACGGAGAGATAACAGATGGCGGCTTGCGACGGTGAAGCAATAGGACGCGATCCGCGGCTTTCAATCCGGCTGCCACATCATGCTCGACCAAAACGACTGCAGTCATTGGCAATAGTGACTTAAGAGCTAGGTAGCCGTCATCGTGGCGGAGGGCGGATTTCGCACGCGCATCGATCTCGTCTAGGATTAGCACGCTTGGGGCGGATAGTATGCCGGTTACTAAGTCGAACAGCGGGGAAACGATCCGGTCGTCCTTGACTAGGCCCAATTCTGTGAACTGATTCTTAAGGCTCATCAGAGCCGCTTCGTTGTAGAGGCCGGGCCGTGAGCCCATCGCAAGAGCCACAGCATCCGACCAAGACTGGTCAGTCCCGGGCAGCGCCGGCTCCTGGGCAACGTAGACCATGCCGACTCTGAACCGATCGAAGCGCGAGTGCGGTCGGAGGTGGCGCCCGTCCACCTCCACGCGTCCGCCGCAGACCGGCGCGCTGCCAGCAATCCCACGTAATAGCGTGCTCTTGCCAGCCCCGTTCCACCCAATCACCACAAGCCACTGTCCGGGCTCCAGCGACACCGAGATGGCTGCCCGCGCGTGATGGCCGCCAACGCCGCGCTTCGTTGTCCACGCGCTCCATAGACTTCGCAACACGAGCACGGGCGGTGCCATTACGGCTCCTTGAGCCTGCGATTAGTTGTAAGCGCAAATACGGCGAGTAGCAGACCGATCGCCAAATCGAGCAAAACCCCCTTGCCGGCGAGCCAGCGTTCGATGAATGCGCTTAGGAACACGACGCCAGACGCCCCTAGAACAAACGGAATCGTGCTAAGGACACTCGATACCAAGAGAATAAGCAACCCCAGACCAACTGAAATATCACGGTCGGAAAGAACCGCAGCATCCGCGCTGAATGCGATTCCCGCGAACATTGCCGCTAGCGCCAGCGTCCCTGATCCGGCAACGAGCGCCGTGATCGTGCGTTGTCCGTGATTCTCACCATTCGCGAGGTTGACTAGACCGAGAATGGTGGCACGGCCTCTTTGCCCTCGTGCGAGCCAAGGAATTCCTGTCCATAAGATTCCGACGATCCCAGCAAGAACGCTGGCCACAACAGCGAGTGACCACGTAGCTCCTAATGCCGCGAACTGACGAGCACCCTCACTACCAAAGACGCTGTGCGACGTCGCGAGTTGCACGACGGAAACAGTCGCTGCCAAGTCAATAACGAGGGCGGACGCAGTCGGAAGAGCCCGGAGGGCAAGTGCGTATACCGACCAGATCGTGACGACGAGCAACGCAAACAGGATGACGGATTCCGGGCCGGCGCTCCGTGCGACCGCAAGCGGGCCTGCGGCTGCGAGAAGCGGCCAAGCGATCGAGCGAACTCCAAGTATGCGCGCGCTCTGAGCCGCGCATAATGTGAGTGCAAGCACAAAAAGCCCGCGCACTAGCCCGTGAGCGGTCGGCGCAGCCGACAAAAGGATCCATCCGAGAACCGCGGCGCCAAACATCACAGCTAAGGCCGGATGCGTCAGAAGCGACCTGTTCGCCGGCCTAGCGCCACGCCCAAATGGCCAACCCGGCCACGCAGGGAAAACTGTCTCGACCAACCGTGAACCGGTGATGAGCCCCGTCGGCCAATAACGCACGGTCACAAAGGTCCCCAGAAGCAGCAGTACCACAGAAGACGCGGCCGTGCCGACGTGAAGGAAGCTGCCCTCGACAAAACGCATCACTACAAGCGCCGCTGCAGAAATCACGAAGGCGCGGCCTGCATCAAACCGTGTCGCACACACTGCCAAGACGGGTACGATCGTGAGGAACTCGTTACCCGGAATACCATGCAGTGTTGGCCCGGCGAAGACGCCAACAAGCAACAGCAAGCCTATTTCCAAAAGCAGCACCATGCTTACTAAACGCCATACCGGAGAGCTATTGTCGGAGACGCGAGCACGAAGGGCGATACGACTGAACCACCCTGAATTCTTAGCCCAGATCGCTGATCCAACAATGACAGATATGCCCAGCCAGCAGACCCAGTCGGGCAATGCGTTGGGCGGAATCCGTGATTGCCAACTAGCGACAAACCATCGCGAACTGATTGCATCGGCTGCTCGGTGGCACCCTAACGTCACGAGCAGGAATGCGAGTGGACGCTCAAGAACGTTTCGTCGCAGCACCAAGGCCGACCCAGCTTGCAACAGGGCAACCGCCGAGAGCGGTAACAAGCCGACGAGGTTCAGGGCTGTGAGTGGCTGCCGCCCGACGATTGCCATGGCGCTGAGCCCAAGCCAACCGCCGATCGTCACCCAAGTGCCTGCTGCAAGATTGAGCGTGCCAAAGGCGCGCGCACTCGCGCTCAGAACGAGCGCAATAGACCCGTATATGAGCGCCTCTGTCAGCAAGTGCGAAATCACTTATTGGGCATATCACGAGGAACGAACCGTCCGTTGCTGATCCGAAATGTTGCAAATGCCGAGGCATCCAATCCCGCGTGATCAGTGGGACTAAACCGGAACGTTCCCGTGACGCCGTAATATGTGCCCAGGTTTTCCAACCCATCCCGCACGGCCGCACGGGTATGGATGCCCGGCTTGGAAAACACTTGCATCAAAGCCTGGAACCCATCGCGCGCGTGGCCACCGAAATGCGAAGGGGGACCACGGAAGTCTCTCTTGCCCCAGAACAGCTGGTAGTCGCTGATCACCTTGTCGGCCGGGAGAGCGGGGTTCAGAGCGCTTTGCTCAAGCAGCACCCGCGAGCCGATCACGACGAGCCCTTCCGCATCTGCACCCAGGTTTGCGAGAAAATCCTGGGAGGCATTGCCGTGGCTTAGATAGATGCTGGTCGGGCCGCGCTTGCGGAGCGCGTGAATAATTTCAGTTGGCCCGGGCGCAGTTCCCCAGATGACCACTGCGTCCAAGGCAGGTGGCAGCCCGCGCACGACAGGCTCTGCCGTTGTTAGTTTCGGGTCATAGGCGGACACATAAAGCACCCGAACCGCGCCGAGTTGTGACGCTGCGCGCTTAAACTGCTCTGCTCCACTCTTTCCAAATCCGTCATCGGAATATAGCAACCCCACGGTCGTTTTTCCGTCGGCGGTGAGCGCCGTGAGAAGTGCAGCGGCGGCCAAATCATCATTCTGAGCGAACTTGAACATCCACGGCCGAACGTGATCCGTGGTGTCGACAACAATCTTCTTGCTGGCGGCGAGGGCTAGCACGGGCAGTTTCAGCTCGTCGGCCAGGCTGCTCACCGCGATTGCTTCGCCGGAGGTGGACGGTCCTATCACCGCGAGAACAGTCGTATCTGCGGCGAAATCGCGGTAGAGCGAAGCAGCGCGGGCGGGATCTCCTGCGGAGTTCACAATTCGCAACCGGAATGGCATGGGCGTACTTGGCGCCAAAGAGTATTCCTTCTCCAGCGCCTCGAGCACTTGCTGTTCCGGCCGGCCGATGTAGTCAGCCGGGCCTTCACTCGCAACGATCACCCCGACGGTTGGCAGAGTCGTAGGCTGCTCGCTGCAGGCACTGACTGTGAGCAACAAGAAGAAGAGCAGCGGCGAATACGGGCGTGGCGTTCCCATTAGCGTCCCCTGATATCTGGCCTGGTTGGTCTAGCGATCGATAGCCTTCCGCAGGACATCACAGGTGGTTCTGACAATCTCGTGCCCATGCGGTGCGCGCGTGCCCGTACGAATGCAGCGGATTGGAAAATGCGTGCGCGCGGTTCAGAGTATACGTTGCGCAAAATGGGCGCGCGAGGGGGCAAGTGCTCAATTTGGAGAAGCTTGGCCCACGAGGCACCGGCAAGAATCGCCTGTCCCAGCAAATCTAGCCGTATTCCCATCTGATTTCGGGCGGCAAGGCCACGGTCGCCAAGATGTTCGTCAACAACGCCAGCGGGCAGCGGGGCCTCGTGTGCCAGTATGACGTCGTCTGTTTCGACGAGGTGGCCGGCATCTCCCAGGATCAGAAGGACGGTGTCAACATCATGAAGGGGTACATGGCGGCCGGGCAGTTCAGCCGCGGCAAAGAGAATATCCCGACCGAGGGTTCGATTGTGATGCTCGGCGACGTGGACGTGGAGCAGCGGCAGCGCGTATGACGGAACGGGGACAAAGTGAGCATTGTTGCATTGGTCCATCCGAAGACGGTGCGGCAGGAAGCGAAGCCACTATCTGCCGATGCGCGAAAGCGTCTGACGAGAATTGTCGTTAGCGATGATGAGCCGGACAGCGTGCCGACCGACGATCTTCGGGCGACCGGACGACACATGCCGCAACCAGAGTTGCAGTCCATTGCTGAACGGGTTGAGTAATAACAACGCTCCACCGATCAGGGCCAACCGCTGCAAATGGCCCGCCGGAATCACCGTGTCGAAGATATAGCGCAAGATCACGGCAAAGGGCCCAAGCAGGACGGCCTGCGCCAACGCTAACACGGCACAAAGCGGCGCTGCTTCCGCAGCGGGCGGCGCGATGAGCCGAGGCACAACCGCGCAGGACCAGCAGCTCTGAAACCTGTTGACGAGTACCGCGTGCGAGTTCAGCTACTCGGGTTCGACGACGTCCACCCGAGGCTCGGGTGGGGCGACGCGAACCAGGCGCGGCGTGGGCAGCAACTCGAGTGGACAGCAGGCGCGATGGAAGGTCGAGAACGGCCAGTTGATGCTGTGCGCCAACGGCGTCCAGTGGGTCCCTCAGCCGATGAAGATCGAGAACAACTCGAACGGCCATCCGATCGTCACGACCGGCGGAAAAGAATACATGATGTGCAAGTAGGGACACTCAGCGACGACGCACATCCTGCACGGCCGGCGCCACTCACGGAATGACGATGAACGTGAGCGCCGTGACGAAGCCCTGCGTTGCCACCATCACCAACTGATAGATCGTCACGAGCACGCATCGTCTAGCTTCATCGCCGCTGCTTCGCGGTCGAGTCTTTCGGCGAGCGCTCGGAAGCTTTCGTGGGCCTCAGCCCCGACATCTTCGCGTTGGACCCGCTCGAAGTCCTGCAACACGCTGCGCTGCTGCTCGGCGGAGAACATTTCGTCCGCCATCGGAAAGAGCATTTCGTCTTCCTTGATGATGTGATCCCGCAGCAACGCGACGTATCGTCGCGCGTTGGAGATGGCCGCCGCGCGCGCACCTGTGTCGCCCGCCTGGAGCTGGAGCGCGGCATCGCGCATACCACGCGTGAAAGCGCGTCCCTGCACGTGCTCGTCGAGGAACATGTCGAGAGGTCCGTCGGACCGGGGGACACCGCTCTCGACCATCGCTCCGAAGAGCACGCCTTCTTCCTTCCTGTGATGGCACCCATCAGCGAAGCCGGCGATGAAATCAGCGGCCTCAAGGAAAAACTCCGCGCGCACCGGATGCCCCTTCTCAAGATGCCAGGTCGCCGTTTCGAGCGCGTCGAGTATGCGCTCGATAAGCCGGTGCTCCTGCATCAGTTCGTCGGTGGCTCTCGCGAATTCGCCCATTACGCTTCCCCCCGGTGTGTGAGTCGTCCGCTGACCGGCGGATCGGCTGGAAGTTTAGTCTAATCGGGCTAGTCGGCGCTGGCGAACTCCGTTGCCGACGGGGACGGTACTGCCGCAACACTCACGTCTATCGGGAGCCTGACCCCGTTGTGCGTCTGGACTACGTCGAGCACGCCCTGCCACACGCTCGCGAACGAGTGACCCACTTCAATGGGCTCCTTGTCCTCGGAGAAGCCGCGTCCGCTGGCGATCCAGAACGGCGGCTGGTCGAGCTTTCCGGCGCTGACGAACACACTCGCAACGTCGTGATAGATGAGCTTCGCGTTGTAGTCGTGGACGTAATAGCCGGGCCTGTACCGGCTGTCCGCGATGACACGCTTCGTCCACTCCGTGTAGTAGTCGCGCATCGCTGCGGGCACCCTGTCCATGCGCTCGATGTCGAGAAACACTACTGTACCGGGAGCGAACCCTTCGCGAGCCGCGTGAGCGATGGCGTCGTTCGCGTCGGTGCGTCCGCGCGCGCCGCTCACGAGGTGCGTCGAGCACGACTGGCCCGGCTCGGCACGCGCGTACGTCACCACCTTCACGGGCACTTTCTTCTTGGCGTTGCGCGTTACGCGCTGTCCATCCACCCAGCGAACCTGTTTCACCGTCTTCGTGACCCACCTGGTCTTCACGATGCGATGCCGCGGCGTCCCGCTCCACACCTGCTGTCCAACGTAGATGACCGCGAGGCCCCAGCCCATGTCGGCAAGAGTCTGCCGCTTCCCGCCCCACGTCTCGCCCTTATGGCAGGGAGCGGAAGGGAGATAGTAACCGACCCATTCGTATGGCGCGCCGTCCTGGCGCCAGGCGCGCATCGCTTCGTCACCGGGATACGCGTACGTGTCGAAACCGAGGTGTCTGCCAGCCCGGAGATTGCTCGTAATGTTGTACGACGCCTCGCTGACTGCTTCTCCGAGCGCCGCTACCGGATTTGGCACCGGGCGCGACGGGTCGTAACTGACAACGAAGGGCAGCATCAGCAGAGCCAGCGCCGTAGTCCTGAGCCTGGACATCGCACCTCACAAAGCTGCTGGAACAGCGCGCACCAGTGACGTACGCACATATGAGAGTGATACCGCTGCGATCCTCGCTTGTTCCTGGCAATCCGGTGTTTCCCCCTCTGAAATCCAGGCGACAATTCACGCGTGGCGGTGTGCTTCTTGCTCGACGAGGAATCACACACTCCCGGGGTGTTCTTGTCGTTACGGCACAATCGCAGCGCAATCGTGGCTTCGTCGTTCGTCCTGGCGGCAGTCGGTGGCGGATGCGCAAACGCGAGTAGCTCAGGCACAGCGGCGATGCCTGCGGCCAGTGTCAGTGCCACGTGCGCGGCTGATAACGCCGGACTGATGCTCCCTGACGGTTTCTGCGCCGGCATCTTTGCCGACAGCCTGGGCCGCGCGCGCTATCTCACGGTCGCCCCAAACGGCGACGTGTACGTCGCGATCGAAGGCACGCGGCCAGTGCAGCCTGGTCAGACGGCGGCTACCACTCCGGCATTCCTCGCGCTCCGCGACACGAATCACGACGGGCGGGCCGACATGATCGAGCGAGTTGGCTCCCGCGGCAACACGGGAATCGCGCTTTACAATGGCTACGTCTATGTGGACCAGGGAGAGCGCATCACCCGGTACGCGTTGACCGCGGGTACGCTCGCGCCGTCCGGCCCACCGGAGGTGGTGGTCGAAGGGCTGCCAATAAGTCCGGGGCACCGTGCACGCAATTTCGCGATCGGCGCCGACGGATCTCTCTTCGTGAACGTCGGCTCGCCGAACAACGCATGCCAGGTGAAGGACCGCACGCTCGAGTCGCCGGGCAAGGACCCGTGCACGGACCTCGAGACGCGCGCGGGTATCTGGAAGTTCGACGCGAATCGTACGAACCAGAGCTTCAGTCCTTCGGCTCGATACGCGACTGGTGCGCGCAACAGCACGGGGATGGCGTTCGCGCCCAACAGCCTGCTTTACGCGATGACACACGGTCGAGACCAGCTTCACGAGAACTGGCCGAAAGTGTTTCCCGACAGCGAGTATGGCCAGGAGAATCCCGCCGAATCGCTGCTGCAGTTGAGCCAGGGCGACGACTTCGGGTGGCCGTACTGCTTCTATTCGATGCACCAGATGAAGCTCGTGGATACGCCGGAATACGGAGGCGACGGGCTCAAGGCTACACGTTGCGCGCAGAAGAAGGAGCCGGCCGCGGTGTATCCTGCGCACTGGGCCCCGCTCGACCTTGTTTTCTACCGGTCGTCGGTATTTCCCGAAAAATACCGGAACGGCGCCTTCATTTCCTTCCACGGATCGTGGAACCGGGCGCCGGGGCTGCAGGCCGGAGGAAAGATCGTCTTCCAGCCGATGTCCGCGACCGGACCCAGCGGGAAATACGAAATCTTCGCCGACGGGTTTGCGGGATTGCCGCCTCAGGAAATTCAGCCCAATCGCGCCAAGCATCGGCCGGTCGGTCTCGCCGTCGGGCCTGACGGATCGCTATACGTCGCTGACGACGCCGGGGGCAGAATCTACCGAATCACCTGGCGCGGACGGTAAGGACCGCTACCCGTTACCCGCTACCCGCTACCCGTCAGGTAACAGGTAACAGGTAACGGTTAACAGGCAGCGGGTAGCGGGTACTAGGCATCCTCGCGATCAATGATCGCGAGGGTGCATCGGGCGACGCAAACGGGGCGGCCCTGCTCATCCTCGATGCGGATGTCCCACACGTGCGTCCGGCGACCGCGATGCAGCGGCGTCGCGCTCGCGGTGACTGTGCCCGTGGTCTTGCCGCGCAGGTGATTGGCATTCAGCTCGAGCCCCACCGCCATCTGCTTCTCGAGATCTATGTTCATGGACGCGCCGAACGATGCCACGGTCTCGGCGAGTGCGGCGGACGCGCCGCCGTGCAGCAGGCCGAACTCCTGCCGCGTCCGCTCGTCCACCGGCATCGTGGCCACGACGAGATCCGCGCGAAGCGTCGTCAGCTCGATACCAATGGCATGTGCCATTCCCGTCTGAAGACGGTTGAGATCGTCGACCATGGTCACGCCTGTTTCTGCAAATCCATTGGAGCACCTACGAGCGAAGACCATGCCATGATCGGACTCGCCTGTTCTATCACTTCGGATTTGGCGCTTACCGCCAACGCAGCTCCCATTCGCAGAATGCATCGCCCTCCGCGACGCATCTGACGTGCGACGCAAGTGGCTCCTGCCCTCCCGCTTCGGTGAGCACGCGCCGAAGGCCACCGGTTTGCCGGCGGCAGAAGAGCGGATCGGCCTGATCGAATCCGACGAGACGCAGCACCGCGTGCTCCTCTTCCTCCTCCACCACTTCCATGTTGCCGGGATGATAGTAGAGGCGGAACAGTGACACGCGCTGCGTGAGGAACTCGCGCGGCGAAGACTTCCTGAGAATTCCGCTGTACATGCGGACTCCTGGCACTTCGATAGCATAGCCGCCGGCCCGCTCGACCCAGTCCGGCTCGTCCGCGCGCAGCTCTTCGTCCGCGGAACGCCAGAGCATGAGAGCGAGATCGAGCGGCACTTCCTCGGTCGGCTTGCATGAGAGGATACGCCTGCGGTCGCTCGACGGAATCGCCTCGAGCACGCGGGCGAGCACATCCTCTCCCTTTTCCGCGCGAATGAAATCCATCGTCGCGATGATCGCGGAGCCTTTCGCTTTTGCCATTCTATGCTCGCACCGGATCCGGTTCGGCTGACGGGGCCTGCGACGCCAGAGCGCGCCGGTCGGGCTTGCCCGATCCGAGCCGCGGAAAGTCGCTGAGGAAGACTATCAGGCGCGGCACCTTGTAGCCCGCCAGATGCTGCCGCGCAAACGCCGCAATTTCCTCCGGTGATGGAGCGGCGACCGACGCGGGATCGCGCAGAATGACGAAGGCGCATCCGACTTCGCCCCACAGCGAGTGCGGCACGCCAACAACGACGACCTCGGCGACATCGGGATGCGAAGCGAGAGTGGATTCGACTTCGGCGGGAAAGACGTTCTCACCACCGGAGATGTACATCTCCTTGCGGCGACCGCAAATGGCGAAGAGACCGCTTTCGTCGCGCATCGCGAGATCACCGGTGCGCAGCCACCCTCCGGGCGCGAGCGCGTCGGCCGTTCGCTCGGCGTCGTGCAGATATCCACCGAACATCTGCGGGCCTCTCAGGAGCAACTCACCTGGCTCTCCATCAGAAACGTCGTGCAGATCTTCGGAGACGAGACGCATCTCGAGAAATGGCACTGGGCGTCCGACTTTTCCCGGATTGCGGAGTGATTCTTCGCTCGAGATCGCAAAGCAGTTGGGCCCGCACTCGGTGAGGCCGTATCCTTCGCGCAGCGTGTAGCCGGCGGCGCGCACCTTTTCGGCGAGTGCCGGCGGGCACGGAGCGCCCCCCGAAATGAAAAACCGGAGATCGGGCAGCTCCCTTCCCCAGCTCGAGCTGGCGTGCATCATCACGAGCTGTGTCGGGACGGTGAGAACGACCGTGCAGCGCTCTTCCGCAAGGCCGTCGAGAAACGTCGCCGGATCGAACTGGTCGAACAGCACGACCGTGCCGCCGCGATGCCAGAGCGGAGTCGCGAAGACGTTCCACCCGCCGGTGTGAAAGAAAGGGGTCGCGACTGGCGCGACGTCGGTGTGCCCGAGTTCCCATGCCGTCGTCGTTGCGATGGCGTTGAAGAGAATCTGCCGTTGCGGGATGATGACGCCTTTCGGCTGGCCGGTGCTCCCCGACGTATACAATATGAGTGCGGGATCGTCCGCCTCGAGCTCGACATCGGACACGGGGTCAGAGGCGGTGCGGAGCAGCCGCGGCGCATCATCGTCGAGATCTATCCATCGGTGATCGGTCGCGCCGGTGCTCTCGAGCGATGCGCGGAACCGCGATTCACCGACAAGCAGCTTCACCCGGGCGTGCACGAGTATGCCCGACAGCTCCTGCGGGGCGAGACGCCAGTTGAGCGGAACGAGCGCTGCGCCGATTCGCGTGCAGGCGAAAAAGAGCTGCGCGACCTCGGCGCGGTTGCCTGCAACCACTGCGACGCGGTCGCCCTTCTCGACTCCCGCTTCGCGGAGAACTGATGCCCAACGGTCGCAGCTCGCGTCGAGCTCGGCGTAGCTCTGCCGAGAATCGCGTGACCTGTCCACCAGCGCTATCCGCGCGGGCGCAATGTCCCGCCACTGCCTCAGCGGATCGTTATGCCAGGGGAAAACCGGCCAGGTATCCATGGCGCTCAATTCCGAGGATGTTCCATAAGAAACCGCAGCATCTCGCGACTGGCGTCGGGTCCCTTCGGATCGGTGTACGTACCGTCCTTCGATCCGCCGGACCACGCATGCCCGAGCTCGCTCACGACCCATTTCTCGACGACCAGGCAGCCGTTGCCGTATACCTGTTTCGTGAAGTGGTATCCGCCTTCGGTCTCACCGCTCACCTCCGAAAGCTTTTCCAGTGGCCTCGGCGCGAACGACTGAGTGAGCTGCTCCACGATCTGCGACGCATTCACGACATTGACGCTCCTGTCGCTCGCTCCCTGAAACACGATAGCCGGAAAATATCGTGTGCTCCCCATTCCCTTCACGACCGCCGCGGCAAGCCCGGCTGGATCGGCCGCACCGGCCCCCATCGCCTTGATCGCCTCGGCCGGTGACGAAACGGTTCCATAGGCGATGCCGGAGTGGATTGCCACGGCGGCGAAGATCTCGGGATACGCGTACGCGGTCGTGAGCGCCATTGCTCCTCCGGCCGACAGTCCGGCGATGTAAACTCGTCGCGCGTCAACAGTGTAATCGCCGATGACGCGCTGCGTGATCGCCGCGATGAGCGCCGGCTCTCCCTGATTTCGCTTCTGGTGCGCTGGATCGAACCAGTTCCAGCACTTGAGCCCATTCGCCTTCTGCGGCTGCTCGGGATACGCGACGAGCATGTTCGCCTCTTCGGCCAGCGCATTGAAGCGCGTACCGCGCGCGACATCGTCGGGGTCCTGC
Source organism: Gemmatimonadaceae bacterium (assembly GCA_030647905.1). Classification (NCBI taxonomy): domain Bacteria; kingdom Pseudomonadati; phylum Gemmatimonadota; class Gemmatimonadia; order Gemmatimonadales; family Gemmatimonadaceae; species Gemmatimonadaceae bacterium. Next base: position 93,845 of record JAUSJA010000033.1, read on the forward strand.
GTGCATCCGTGCAACACGACGAGTAGCGGCGCGGGTCTTCCGCTCTCGTATCGCGACGGCACGTAGAGCTTGAATCGCCGCGGGCCTTCAGGCGTAGCGATCTCCTGCATCAGGAACTGTCCCTGGCTCGCGGGTGCGGCTTCGGCCACGATCGCGGGCGGTGGCGTCACGTCAGCCATCATTCATCCGCCATGAGCACGGTCGCCTCGCCGTCGAGCACGGTTTCGCCATTCTGGTTGCGGCATACGGTGGAAAGCTTCACGCGGTTCTTCGGCAGCAGCTCCGTGACGGCCACGAGGACGGTTACAGTGTCGCCGATTCGCACGGGCCTGGTGAATCGAAGCGTCTGCCCCAGATAGATAGAGCCCGGTCCGGGCATCCGATTGGCGATCGCCGCCGAGATGAGGCCGGCGCTCAGCATCCCGTGCGCGATGCGGCTGCCGAATCGCGATTTTGCGGCTGCCTCTTCGTCCACGTGAACCGGATTGAAATCTCCCGTCACCGCGGCAAAGCTCATCACGTCAGCGTCGCTGATGGTACGGGAGAATTCGGCGGACTGCCCGACGGCGAGCTCGTCGTAGCGCATGTCAGAGCTCCATGATGAGCTTCACGTCGGGATCGAGAGCCGCCTTCGCGGACTCCCGCGTGAGCCACGACACGAAGAAGAAGACGAGGAAGGAAAGCACCAGCGCAACCGCCGACGCCGTGACCCCCGACGGAAAAGTGAACGCCTTGGAATAGGCCGAGATCTCGAGCGACAGCGTGACGATCAATCCTGTCGCGATCGAAGCAATGGCACCGGCGCGCGTGGCACCATCCCAGTTGAGCCCCACTGCTAGCGCCGGCACAAGCGTGGACGCGAACAGCCCCCATCCGAAGATTCCCAGGAATGCGACCATCGTTCCCGATTTCTGCGCGACGAGCGCCGCCGCGATGGCGATCAGCACCGTGACCGCGCGTCCCCACGCAAGCTCGTTTCTGAGCCGCCTGCCGAAGGCGATGGGGAGATCGTGCATCACCACCGCGGCGCCGATGTTGATGAAGGAATTGGCGGCGCTCATCGTCGCCGCCGCTATGCCGGAGAACACGAGCGCGGCAAGAAACAGCGGCGTGACACTGAGCAGCAGGCTGGGTGTGGCCTGGTCAGGAGCGGAGAGCGGCGCCATGCGGCCGCTCAGCACAAACGCCTTCACGCCGATACCGACACCAAAGTAGAGCAGCAGCACGAGTACCAACCCGAGCGTCTTGAGCAGCGGATACCATTTGAGCTGCATGGGATCGCGCAGCATGTAGTACTTGTGCACGCCTTGCGGCTGGCCGAGCGATCCCATGCCGAACACGAAGAAGAACGACAGCGCCGCCAGCGGAGTCATCTTTCCCCATGGCGCCATGAACTTCGGATCGCTGGCGAGAATCGTGTGCGAAATCCCGCCGAGCCCGCCACCGACCTTGAGCACGAAGAGAAAGACGAGCAGAGACGCGACGGCCATCAGAGTGCCCTGGAACACGTCGTTGTAGATGCCGGCAAGAATTCCGCCGGCCACCGAGTACGCCAGCGTGACCCCCATGCCCAGCCAGATTCCCCAGCCGATGCCGATGCCGAAGATAGCGTTGATCACGACGCCCATCGCCAGCGCGTTAGTCGCCATGTAGCCGATGATTCCCACGAGCATCGCGACGCCGGCGAGACCCTGCGCCGCCGGCGACCGATACCGCGCGCCGATCGCGTCCGGAACGGTCATCAGCCCCCGCGCTTCGCCGAGCAGGCGCATGCGCTTGGCGAGCACCCACGCACCCATGACGTTCGTGACCGACGCCGGCAGCACGATGAACATCGCGCCAAGCCCAACCGTATAAATGAGCCCCGGCCCGCCAATGAACGCGAACCCCGACACCGCCGTTGAGACCGACGCGACGGTGAGCGCGATCAGCCCGATGCCATGACCCGCGACGAAGAAATCGCTGGCGGTGCGCGTACGGCGTGCCGCCCACACGCTGATCGCGATGATGACGGCGAAATAGGCGAGCCCGACGCCGATCACCACCGGCTGGGCAACGTGCGGGAGCGACGTCTGGATCAGCGAAAGAAGCGGCAGAAGCGACGGAATTGTCACGCCTCTTCCTCCGCCTGCGCCGCCAGGCGCTGGCGAGCCAGCTCGCGAGCCAGCTCGCGCACGCGCTCGATGTCGGACTCATTCAGTGTCTGCGTATCGAAAGTCAGCGCATACGCCACCGGCAGCACGACGATCGGCAGCAGGCCTATACCATATATGACGATCGCTGCCCGATGGGGCAGACCGAGCCAGAGGGCTGTGTTCGGGCCCTCGGTGGCCGGAAGGCCCAAGGCGAGACAGAACCCCGACGCGAGGACGATGAAGACGAACGCGAACGGCAGCTTGAGCTTGCCTATGCCGGCGCTGCCCCGGGCCGCGCCGAGAATCATGATCGCGCCGAGCGCGGCGGGAATCCCGATGCCAAGAAGCCACGGCGCCCAGGGTGGCGCGCCACCGGGAATGAACGCCGCCGCATATGCGCTGGCTATCGCGCAGATCGCGAGCACCAGCGCAAACCGCGCGGCCCTGCGCGTGACGTCGATCTTGCCGTCCATGCTCATTGCGCGCTCCGCGAGTGAGGATGCCATTCGAGAGCGAGCGACCCCATCGCGAGGCCAGCCCCCGATCCCGTCATGAGAATCAGGTCACCTTCGCCGATGCGCCCGGTGCGGACTGCGTCATCCAGCGCCATGGGAATGCAAGCGGCGCCCGTGTAGCCCCACTTTCCCATCACGGTATGCGCCTTCTCGATCGGCTCGCCGAGTGTCGTCATGACTTCGTAAATGGTCGAGCGGTTCACCTGCGTCCACAGCCATTCGTCCACATCCGACGTGGTTCGGCCAATGCGCTCGAGCACCGAGCGCGCGATACGCGGCCATCCGACCTCGTTCACTTCGCGCGGATACTTCGTGACGAATCGCAGCTTGTTGCGCGTTCCGTCGCGCAGCACTTCTTCGGTGATCGGCTCTGCTGTCCCGCCGGCGAACACCCCCATGCCGGGAGCGAGTCGCCCGTCGGCGTAGAGCTCGGATGCGAGAATGCCCGGTATGTCGGACCGCTCAAGCACTACCGCTCCCGCCCCGTCGGCGAAGATCGTGGAAGTTTTCTTGTCGTGCGGGTCCACGAACTTGGACATCGCGTACGCGCCGACGACGAGAACGCGATTGTAGCGCTCGTCGGCGCGGACGTACTTCCACGCGGCGTCGAGCGCGGTGACGAACCCGGCGCACGCGCTGTTGATGTCGAACGCCCCCGCCTTCCACGCGCCGATGCGCGCCTGCACCACTGGCGCCGTCGCGGGAGAGATGTATTCCGGCGTATCCGTCGCGACGATCAGCAGATCGAGATTCGCCGCCTCCACGCCCGCCGACTCGAGAGCGTTCCGCGCCGCGGCTGCCGCCAGGTCCGCCGTGGACTCGTCGGCCGCGCAGTAGCGGCGCTCGCGGATACCCAGCGTATTGGACACAAAATCATCGATGTCCTCGCCGAGTATCGCCGAGAGCTCGGCGTTGGTGACCACCCGCTCGGGGACGTACGAGCCGGTGCCGGTAATGACGGCTTCGCGTTGAGAGGTGCTCACTGATTGCGGTTCGCTTGTGGAGGTGCGGTGGTGCCACGCACCACGAGGCGCGAAGCAATCGTACGTTGCGGGCGGGGAGGAGTTCGCGATTCGCCATCCTCGCCCTTGATCGCCTGCAACAGCAATCTCGCCGCGCGCGCGCCGAGCTCGCGCGCCGGGATGGCGATCGTCGTGAGCTCCGGCACGAGCAGTGACGCGAGCTCGATGTCGTCGCACCCGACGATGGAGATTTCTTGCGGGACGCGGACCCCTTCCATCGAGCACACCTTGAGCGCGCCCGCCGCCACGAGGTCATTGCTGCAGAAGACAGCGGTGGGCGGCGATTCGAGATCGAGGAGCGCGCGCATCCCTTTCTGCCCGCCCGCGGCCGTTGCCGCGACGCGACGAAGCATTGGCGACTCGAGGCGAATCCCTTTTTCGGTGAGTGCTGCCACGAATCCCCGTTCCCGCATGCGAATTGCGTGCACGTTCGTCGCCGGTCCGAGAAACCCGAAGCGCTTGTGGCCGAGCGACAGCAGATGCTCGGCGGCCAGACGTCCCGCGCCGACGGCGTCGCTCGCGACACCCGGCCATCTGTCTGGCGGCTCGTCAATGAGCACGAGGTTCACTCCGACCATCATCGGCTCGGGGAGGGACGCGGCACCAATCGCGTCCACCATGATTCCATCCACCTGGCGCTCGAGCAGCGCCTGAATGTGGCGGTCGCGCGGAATCTCGCGCGTCTCGCACAGCAGCACGGCATAGCCCGCCTCCGAAACGACCCTTTCCGCCCCGCTCACCACTTCGGCGAAGAACGGATTGCGCAGATCCGGAACGATCACGCCGATCGCATATGAGCGGCTGCGGACGAGCGAGCGAGCGACGACGTTGGGGACGTATCCAAGCTCGCGCGCCGCTTCCAGTACGCGCTCGCGCGTTTCGGCCGACACGCGCGCTCTCGCGTTCTTGCTGAGCACGAGCGACACCGTCGGCTGCGAGACACCCGCTCGCTTCGCCACGTCGTGCGTGGTGACCCGTTTGATGCGCGACTGTTCCACGTCGTGAATCTACGGACCACGCCGGTCACTCGCCCGGCGCATCGCCTGCGAGAAATTGGTCGATCTCGTGACGCACGATCGCGGCGTTGGCGCCGAATACCATCGTAAGGTGATTCCCCGGAACCGCAACGTAACGGCAATGGGGGAATGCCTCCGCGGTCATCTTCGCATGCTCGGGCGGGACGAGAGGTGGACTCCCGGGAAGTCCATACCCTTCCTTTGCATTGAGCAGAAGCACCGGGTGGCGAACGCTCGCGACGAGCTCCGCCCACGGCTCGTCCTGCACGCCGAGCAATGCCTGCTCGACGGCGTTCGCGCTCGTCAGCGACTGCGCGGTTCCATCGGGGTTCTGCTGCAGCTCCGCGCGGAAGTAGCCTTCGATCGCGCTGTCCCACAGTCCCGCGACGTATGGCGCGCCACGCATTTCATCGAGGTACGCGTCGGTTGACGGAAGGACGCGAGCGAGTCGCGCCAGAGATGGCTTCAGCATGTCCACCACATCGGGATGAAACACGATAGCCGCGTCTATCACGATTACCTTCGATACGCGATCGGGATGATGCGCCGCAATGTAGATGGCGAGGAGTGCGCCGAACGAATGGCCGCCCATCACCACCTCGTCGAGACCGAGCTCATCGAGCAGAGCGATGACATCCGCGGCGTGCTCGGCCATCGAGTAGCCGGTCTCCGGTTTCCCCGAGCGGCCACGACCGCGGAGGTCCGGCGCGACCACGCGATGAGTTTCTGCCAGGCCGTGGTCCATCAGGCCGCCGAACTCGTTCGCGTTGGCCGACAATCCATGCAGCAGGATGATCGCCGGCTCGGGTCCGGGATAGTCGAGATAATGAACGCGCAGGCCGCGCACGGTCGCATACCTGTCGTACTCGGCGCGATCGTCAATCACGACACGGGGGTCAGCGGTCATGCCGATGCCTCCGCGCGGGACGATGAGTGCGTTTCGCGAAGGACGCGCTTCAGCGTCTTGCCCGCGGTGCTGCGGGGAAAATCGTCGGTGATGATGACCTCGTGAATCTGCTGGTATCGCGCCGCGACGCGCGCGTTGATCCATGTCCGCAGATCTTCCGCGGAGATGGCACCGGTGCTCTTCAGGATGACCGCGGCGACCGGCGATTCTCCCCACTTCTTGTCGGGAATGCCGAATACCGCAACTTCGCGCACGGACGGATGCTGCACGACGATCTCCTCTATGTCCTTGGGAAACACGTTCACTCCGCCGGAGATTATCAGATCCTTCTTCCTGTCCACCAGGTGAAGGAATCCATCCTTATCGGCGAATCCCACGTCGCCCGTGTGCAGCCAGCCGTCCACTATCGCCTGCGCCGTGAGGTCGGGGCGCTTGTAGTAGCCAGTCATGAGCAGAGGACCACGGCCGGTGATCTCGCCGATCTCCCCCGCCGGAAGCTCGTGTCCGTCGTCGGCGATGATGCGCATTTCGCTGAACGGGATCGGCACCCCGACCGAATCTATCTTCGAGGCAAAGTCGCGGCTGTCGAGCACGGTAACGAATCCTTCGGTCAGTCCGTACAGCTCGTACAGCGAATCGGGCAGTATGGGCACCAGCCGCTCCTTGTGCTCGCGATGCCACGGCGCGCCCACCGAGCAGAGCATGCGCAATGACTTGAGCTTCTCCGGAGCGAACGTCGGCGCGTTCATCACGGCCACGATTTGCGACGGTACCATCATCACGTGCGTCACGCCCTCGCGCTCGACGGTCTCGAGGAACACGTCCGGATCGAAGCGATGCTGGAGGATGTAGGTGCACCCGAGGTACCATGCCGGCATCAGCGTCACGAATGCGCCGTTGAAGACGAGCGAGCCCGCGTGCATCACGACGCTCTCGGGAGTGAAGCGGAAGCTTCCCGCGAACTGAGTGCAGTACATCGCGCGAATGTAATGCGTGTGAACGATTCCCTTCGGAGAGCCCGTCGTACCGCTGGAGTAGATGATGTTGTAGAGATCGTCGTCACCGATTTCGGCGGCGGGCGGGGCGTCGCCGCTCCGGCCGGCGATGAGGTCCGCATAGCCGAGGTAGCCGCGGCGGTCGGACGCGTCGGTCAGGATGTAATTGCCTTCAGGAATTCCCGGCATCTCTGCACGGGCTTCGTCCAGCGCATCCACCATGGATGCGCAAGAGAGGACAGCGACCGAGTCCGAGTCGCGCAGCAGCGAGACCAGGCCGGCGCCGCGGAGAAGCGGACTGAGCGGCACGGCGACGATGCCGAGCAGGGCGGCCGCACGGTAGGCGTAGAGCAGCTCGATGCAGTTGGGGAGAACCAGCGCAAGCTTGTCGCCTTTGCGCAGCCCGAGAGCGAGCAACGCGTTGGCAAGCCGGTTCACACGAGCGTCGAGCTCGGCGAACGTGAGCCGTTCGTCGCCGCATATGACTGCGGGATGGTCAGGCCGGAAGCGGGCGTGCCACGGCAGAAGGGATCCGACGTTCATCCCAGCCTCTCTCCCTGAATTGTTGAACCTGGAATAGTCGAGGGGGAGTCACTCCCTGCCGCCCGGATGTTCTGCGGACGGCAGGGAGTCAAAGTGCTTCTATCGGTCGAGACGCACGCCGAGGAACGCCATCGTTCCGATCTCCGGCATGTTGATCATCTCGATGTGCTTCTTGCCGAGTCCGCACTCCTGTTTGGAGGTGTAGATGGACGGCTTTGTTGCGGCGATCCAGCCATTGATCGCGGACGTTCCGCCGCGGCAGGCAAGCAGGTTCTGGACGCTGAGGTTGATGCTGGCACCGAGCGCCGGCAGCCTGTAGCCGGCGGTGAAGTCGAACGTGCTGAACGTCGGAATCTTTCCGTTGTTCACTCCCGAGAGGAAGTGATAACCGTTCACGTAACGGACCGTGAAGCCGCCGTGGAGCTGGTTGTTCCAGAGGTTGGCGAAGTCCATTCCGACGTTGAACTTCGTCGTCGGGCTGTTGAACGCCGTCGCCTCCTTGGGATCACCCGCCTTGCTCTTGACCGTATCGAGCTTCTGGAGGCTGGCCGTGCCGTTGAGCGCGATCGTGGGAGTGAGAAGGAACTTGAGCCCCATGTCCGTACCCGTGATCTGCGCATCGCCAACGTTGAAGTAGGTGAGCGGGATCTGCAGCCCGCCTGTTGCGCTGGTGAGCTTGTCTCCCGTCTTCGCGTCGAATGCGAAGGTCGGAGCGGCGGTTAGCGGATTGGCGATGATCACGAGCGGACTCATGAACTTCTTGAAGTTCGACCGATAGCCCGTGATGTCCACGAACATGCGATTCCCGAGAACGCCCTTGTATCCGAGCTCCCAGGTGTCGTTCGTCTCGGGCTCGATCGGGGCGATCGTCCTAACGGTCACTCCCGCGGCGTTCTTGATCAGGTAGCCATTCGGATTTCCAAACACGCCAACGAGCGGCGCGAAATCGGGGAAGAAGAAGCCGTACTGCAGAACCGACGGCGACTTGAACGCGCGGTTGTACGAGACGCGGAATGTCTGATCCTGGACCGGCGTGAGAAGCAGCGCCGCTTTCGGACTGAATTGACCGTCGAACAACTCGTGCTTGTCATAGCGGGCGGCGACGACGGCGCGGAGCATCGGAACGATCGGGAGATCGGCCTGTCCGTAGATACCCTTCTGGTCGGTCGTGATATCCTTGCCCGTCTTCCGATCCACAAGCCACTGGCGCTTGGAGCTGACGATGTCATGCCGATACTGTCCGCCCCATGTGAGACGAAGGCTATTGAGCTGCGGCACGACGAACGTGTTCTGAAGCTCGGCCGCCATCAGCCGTCCCTCGGCGGGGAAATCGGAGAGGTGCTTCACCGAATCCTCGCTGATCGTCGGATAGCGGAGGCGGTTCTGCGAGTACGCATTGAGCTGGTACGTGTCGCCGGAGAGCGACTGCGTCATGTACGCCTGAGCGAACCAGTTCGGGTGCGTAAACTTCACCTGGCCGTCGCGGTACTGCCAGTCAACGAGCTGGTTGCGTCCGACGCTCGTCTGTCCGATGGCGTTCGACTTGCTCGCGCCGCCGGTGAACTCGAGGCGGCTGAGATTCGGCATATAGTAGACGAGGGCGCCGCTGCCGCGCATGACATTGGTGTTCCAGTCGGCCGAGAGCTCGGGCGACGGAGTGGTGCCGGCGATGGGCGCGTAGATGTTCTTGTTGGAGAAGTCCTTCGCCTGCTGATATTCGCCGGAGAGCTTGTATCCCCAGTTGCCGTTGGCGAAGAGACCGGCCTGACGTCCCTGTATGTCAACGAAATTGCGGACGCCGGCGGCGACCTCGAGGGTAGTGCCGGGATACTCGCGCGGATCTTTCGTGGTGAGTGTGAGAACGCCGTTCGAGGCATCGGGTCCGTAGAGCGCCGAGCCCGGTCCGACGAGCACTTCGATGCCGGCGAGGTCAACCTTCGGCGTCGTGGTGAACGCGCCGACCGGAAGTCCGTTCTCCGGAAGCACCGCAATGCGGTTGTCTTCCATCATCAGCATGCGGTTGTTGAACGCCGAATTGAATCCGCGCGCGTTGATGGCGACCGCGGTGACGCCGACCTGGATGAAATCAATGCCCTTCACTTCCTTGAGCGCGGGGGCGAAGGAGTTGCCGACCGTGTTCTGGATCGCGGCTGCGTCTATGCGCGTGATCGTCGCTGGCGCGTCGGTGATCTTCTCAGCTCTGCGTGATGCCGAGACTACGACCCCACCGAGTGAGAGAGGAACCGTGGCGAGCGAGACGTTGACCTGGGTCTCTTCACCCGGCTTGACGACGATGCCGCTGACCGTCTGGGCGCGCTGGCCAAGTCTCTGGACGCGGAGGTCGTATGTGCCGGCGGGTACGCCGCTGATGCTGAAGCGGCCGCTGACGTCGCTGACTCCGTTGAAGCGGGTACCGGCGACGGTGACCTGAGTGCCCGGGAGAACTGCGCGGGCGGAGTCGGTGACGGCGCCAGCAATTCTGCCGGTCTGTGCGGCGACCGATGAGGGCATGGCCGCGGCGAGCAGGAGTGCGCTCGCGATGGTGAAGATGGTTGCGAAGAGACTTCTCGATCGTGACATGCTCACTCCTCCCCGGGCGGGGAAATGGGCTAGTGCGGCGGTTTTTAGGCTCGGGAACGGGTGCTAATACGTATTAGCTGGCTGGGAATGTCAAGGATTTCTTTTCGCAGGGGCGGAATTGCGGCATAAACAAATGTAGGGCAAGCAACTGACAAGCAACTGACAAGCGCCTGGCTTTGAGCTCGGAAGCTGCTGCTGAACCGCCGGGATTCTGAAAGAGCTATGAGAGCTTGATCGCGTTCCGCTTTGATGTCGTCCCGCACTGGGAGCAGATGCAGTACTCACGACTCACGATCACGAAGTCGGTCGAGCTGTCGCACGCAGGGCACTGCGCCTTCACGATCGGCTGCATCTTTGTCTGCAGGCCGTTTCGTACAAGCCGCGCCGCCATCACAACCGGAGGCACCGCGCCCAACGGGCAGAGAGCACCGGAGCAATGCTCCCCGATCTCGAGACAAACAACCTCACGGTCATGAATCGGTGAAGGGTCGTCCTGCACCGGCTCATCGGTGAGCACGAGGCGCACTTCATGATCGCATGCCGAACAGTAGGCGTCGATGGTTTTCATTACGACCTCCGTGGTTCCTGCGCGGCGGCGTCACCGCAACGCATAGATGGGTGCATTACCTATCCACTCCGACAGTTTGCAGCCGTCCGGCCGAGCGAAAGCGCATCAGCATCTTCACGAGCACGATTACCGCGACCAGCAATCCTCCGATAGGCCTTGCATGCGCTTTTCTCATGCGATGCGTACTACCGTGGTTCCTGGGGCGCAGCGCGCGAAAAGCGCGTTCGCCTTTGCGGCGGTCAATCCATACGCCGCCGTTGCCGCGACGTCGGCATGCATGCAACTGTCCGACCGAACCGTGAAGCTCCGCACTAGGGTCTCGCGCGGCGCGCCTGTCGAGGGATCGAGCAGATGATGATAGTCATGGCCCCGATAACGGAAATGCTGGATGTACGTTCCGGAGGTGGCGATCGCTGCATCGGCGACTTCCACAATCCCGATCGTCGCGGCTTCGTCTGCCGGATCCTGAATTCCGACGCGCCAGGGCGACCCGTCAACCGATGCGCCGATTGCGTATAGATCCCCGCCGACACTCACGAGCCCCCGGCGAATCCCGCGCTCACGCAGCACCGCCGCCGCGCGATCCACTGCGTACCCCTTGGCGATGGAGCCGAGATCTACTTTGACCTCCGGATCGTGATAGAGCATCACCGGCGAGCGGTTGTTCGTCCCGAGCTCCACTTTCCGATGAAGCGCTCTCGCACGATAGCGTGAGACGGCAGCCTCGGGCGGCGGCTCGTGCCGGTGCGTCACGTCCCACAACGCCACCGCACCTCCAATCGCCGGGTCGTATGCTCCACCCGTAAATTCGGCCCACCGAAGCGCTGCCTCGACGACGAGCGCTGTCTCCGCGCTGATTCGCACCGGCCGGTCACTCGCGAAGTGATTGGCGCGGCCGATGTCGGAGCTGAACCTGAACCGCGTCATCATGCTTTCGATGCGGGTCAGCTCCGCCATGGCAGCATCCATCGCGGAGTGAGCGTACGGCGCGTCGCGATGCACCACAGCGAGATCGGCGATGGTTCCCATGACGGGCATCGTGCGGCGCACGAGGCGTTCGCGTCGCGACGCTGCAAGTGGGATCGATGCGACAACGAATGCGCCCGCACCGAGCGCCACGAATTCGCGGCGCGACATCTCGCGACGGGACTCCTTGCCTGACATTACGACCTCCTTTCCTTCAGGGCGCAGTCGGATGCGCCGGTGCACGAGCCGCAGTTTCCGGAGCACTCACGCACCGGCCTGATAAGCGTGAAGCAGATGAAGAGCGCGGCCACCGCCACCGCCGCGACAATCGTCGAGACCATCATGCGCCACTCAGCAGGCCGGCGAACCCCATGAACGCCAGTGAGAGGCTGCCCGCTATGATGAGAACTATTGCCGTCCCTTTTGCCACCGCCGGGACGGTCGCGAACTGGAGCTTTTCGCGAATGGACGCCATCAGTGTCAGCGCCAGGATGAGACCGGCACCAGCGCCGAGTGCGAAGACCTGGCCCTCGATGAAAGTGTAGTTCCGGTTGGTCTGGAAAATCGCCAGCGCGAGTATGGCGCAGTTCGTCGTTATGAGAGGCAGGTAAATCCCAAGCTCACGAAAGAGCATCGGGCTCAGTTTCTTGATCGCCATCTCCACGATCTGCACCAGCGACGCGATCACGATGATGAAAGTGATGAGCCGCAGATACGGCGCCGAGCCGAGCACAAAATTATTGAGCAGCGACACGCTCGCCGCGGTCAGCACGAGGACGAAGAGGTTCGCGAATCCCAGGCGAAGCGCGGTCGGGATGTTGTTGGTCACGCCAAAGAACGAGCACAGCCCGAGGAACAGGACCAGCGTAAAGTTGTTCACCAGCATCGACGAGACAAAAATCCAGAGGAGATTGGCCATCATGCGACCTTCGCCGGTCCGGCAGGCGCCTCCAGTAGCTGAATCATCGCTTTCGCGGCTGTGACGGTTCGCCCTCGCGCGGGGCGATCACGCATCTCACGCCGCCAGCCGAGCGCGAGAAGAATGAAGCCGAGCGTGAGAAAACCGCCCGGAGGCAGCAGCATGATCACCCAGGGCTCGAAGCGCGGACCGAATACGCTGACGCCGAGGATCGTGCCCGCGCCGAGGATTTCGCGGATGGTGCCCATCATCAGCATGGCGACGGTGAACCCGGCTCCCATTCCGAGAGCGTCGAGAACCGATCTCCATACCGTGTTCCTGGCGGAGAACGCCTCCTGCCGTCCGAGGATGATGCAGTTCACCACGATGAGCGCGACGAATGCGCCGAGCGCCTTGTGCGTGTCTGGAACCAGCGCCTCGAGCGACATGTCGGCGATCGTCACGAACGTCGCGATGATGAGAACGTAAGACGAGATGCGCACCTCGTTCGGAATGAGCTTGCGCAGGCTCGACACGAAGAAACTCGAGAACACGAGGACGAGGAGCGTGGCGACCCCCATGGTCAGAGCGTTCATCACGCTGTTCGTGACCGCGAGCATCGGACAGAGGCCGAGCAGCTGAACGAGAACCGGATTCTCTTTCCAGAGCCCCTTGAGGAGATCGTCACGCGCGGTTGGACCCTTGCTCGCCATGGAAGGTGCCGGAGCGCTCGCCGCGCCAAGCATGTGATCGTGCATCACTTCTGCCCTCGCTGATATTTCTCGAGCAACGGCTGCCACCGCTTTGCCGCGTTGTTGATCTCGCGTATCACCGTTCGGGACGAGATGGTAGCACCGGTGATCATCTCGATCGCGCTTTTGTCACCGGAGGGCACTTTGCCCTTCACCCCGACGAGCGGCGCGATCCTGCTGGCGAACTGAGCGGTGAACGTGGGACGCTCGATCTTGTCGCCGAGGCCCGGTGTCTCCTTGCTCGAGAGGATCTTGAGCCCGAGCACCTGTTTCTGCGCTGGATCATAGCCGATGATCAGCCCAATCTGGTCAACGAACCCCGCTTCGGAAGTGCTGATGGCATACCCCAAGACGTGGCCGTCAGCCGCGTAGCCCTTGTAGATCCGATCGAGCTTCGACCGGTCCGTCGCGGCAGCCGGCTTGTCGGTGAGCGCGCCCTGATCGAGATAGATGGTGTCGGTGCGCTGAGGTGAATGCAGCACCTCCTCGATCGCAGCGCGTAGCAGCTTGGCGTTGTGCGCATCAATCCGCGGCCGCGTCCAGTCGTAGGCGAGCACTATCAACAGGCCGGCGAGCGCTCCGGCGCCTCCCAGTGTCAGGAGAAGCCGCCACGACTGAGGATGCGGCTGAACTGGCACGTTCTCCGCGCCGCCCATCGGCATTCCCGACTCGCTCAATCCGGTCATGCGGCCGCCTTCGCGCGACTCACGCCGAACGGAGTCGGCTGCGTCGCCCGGTTGATGAAGGGGACCATCGCGTTCATGAGCAGTATCGCGTACATCACTCCTTCCGGCAGTCCGCCCCAGACGCGAATGACCACGACGAGTATTCCGATGCCGAGTCCGAAGATCCACCGCCCCAGATTCGTCACCGGCGCGGTCACCATGTCAGTCGCCATGAAAACGGCGCCAAGGATGAGCCCGCCGGAAAACACCATGAAGAGAGACGTCGCGTAGCGCGCCGGGTCCAGCGCGTGGAGCGCCGCGGAGAATGCGGCTACCGTCGCCAGAATGGAGACCGGTATCCGCCAGTTCAGAAATCCGCGAATCGCCAGCCACGCGCCGCAAATCAGGATCAGGATTCCCGCAGTCTCGCCAAGCGAGCCGCTCGTCGTGCCGATCATGAGATCCCAAAGGGCCGTCGGCTTGTGCTCGAACTTCATGAGACCGAGTGGCGTCGCGGACGTGACGATATCGGCGACGCGAGGGCTCATGAGAGGAATCGCGAAGTTGTCTCCGCGGAGTGCCAGCCAGCTCCCGCCCGTCGCCGGCCACGTGGTGATCGCCACCGGAAACGCCGCCTGCAGGAACGCGCGCCCGAGAAGCGCCGGATTGAAGATGTTGTAGCCCAATCCGCCGAAGATGAGCTTCCCCAATCCAATGCCGAACGCGGCACCAAGCACGACCATCCACAGTGGCATTCCCGCGGGTAGCGTCAGACCGAGAAGTAGCCCGGTGATCGCCGCCGATCCGTCGGCGATCGTTCCGCCCTTGCCGAACACACGCTCCGTGGCGACAGCGCCTCCCACCGACGCCGCGAGCACGAGAAGCGCGCTCGGTCCGAAAAACCACACCGCAGCGCCAACGATCGGAGCGAGGCTCGCCACGACGTTCCACATGATGTACGGCGTGCTGTCGCGCTTCCTGATGTGCGGCGACGCCGTCACCACGAGGGAGCGGCCGAGTCTCAGGCTCATGCGGCCCCCGCCTTCACTCTCTTGAGAGCGCTCTTGCTCGCCTGGAACAGCTGCGCGAGCGGAATGTTCGACGGACACACATACGTGCACGATCCGCACAGCATGCAATCCGCGAGATGCTCCGCTTCCATTTCGCCGTATCGCCCCGTGCGGGCGAGGTCGCCGAGCAGCGACGGATTGAGCATCATCGGACACGCGTCGAGACAGCGTCCGCAGTGAATGCAGGGATAGGATCGCGCATCGGGAACCTGCGCGAAGGTGAGGACGATGACGCCGGTGGTTCCCTTGATGATCGGTGCATCGAGGTTTCCCTGCGCCACGCCCATCATCGGTCCGCCGAAAACGATCTCGGCCGCGTCGTCGGTGACGCCGCCACACATGTCGAGCAGATCGCCGACTTTTGTACCGACGGGAACGATCAGGTTGGCGGGATGCTTCACTCCCGGTCCGGAGACTGTGACGATTCGCTCGAGCAGCGGAAGTCCGGTCTCGAAAACTTCGCCGATCGAAGCCGCCGACCCGACGTTCTGCACGAGCACGCCAAGACTCACAGGCAGCTTGCCCGATGGAACCTCGCGCCCCGTGACGGCGTGGATCAGCATCTTCTCCGCGCCCTGCGGGTACTTCACCGTGAGTGGCAGAACCGATACATCTATGTCCGTGGGCAGAGTCGCGCGAAGAGCTTCGATGGCGTCCGGCTTGTTTCGCTCGACACCGATCACCACTCTCTTTGCGCCGAGTGTGTGGAGCATGATGCGGGCGCCGAGCTGAACTCGCCCGGGATACTCGACCATGATACGATGATCGGTCGTGAGATATGGCTCGCACTCCGCGCCGTTGAGAATGATCGTCTCGACTGAAACATCGGGCGGCGGCGCAAGCTTCACGTGGGTTGGAAAGGCCGCGCCACCCAGTCCGACGACTCCCGCATTCTGAACGGCGGCGACGATCTCCTTTGGAGTGAGACCCTCCCAGTGTGGCACCATGCGCGGACGAGTTACCTGGGGCGAGTAACGGTCGACTTCGATTCTCACCGCGTCACTCATCGTGCCGTCGGGATGCGGCCATAGTCCGATGTCCACGACTGTTCCCGAGGCGGAGGCATGCACCGGCGCGGAGACGAAGCCGGATGCCGTAGCGATCGTGTCGCCTCTGATCACCCGGTCGCCTTTATTCACGGCGAGTTTCGCGGGCGCGCCAGCATGCTGTCTGAGTGGAAGCACGACCTCGTCCGGGTACGGCATGCGGCGGATCGGCAAGTGCGACGTGAGCTCCTTGAGCTCCGGCGGGTGCACGCCGTGATCGAAATGCGGGCCGCGGTAGAAGAGTCTCATCTGCGGCTCAGCTGAAAGGCGCCGCGCGCTTGATCCACTTCTCGAGATCCTTCTCCTTCGGGTTCAGCGGCGTGCCGGGGTGAATGATCCCGACCGGGCACCGCTCGGCCGCGACAACCAGCTGCTGGAACGTTCCCGCCCGCGGATCCCTGATGATCGCCTGCTTCTCGGCGTTGTACACAAACATCTTTCCGTTGAGGTTCGTGCACTCGTTGCAGGTGGTGCATCGCTCGGATTCGATGTATGGATCCATCGAGAGGCCGACTTCCGCTTCAGGTGGCACAGCGGTCGCGGTTGCCGTCGAGGCCGCCACTGCGACTGCTTCGACAGGCTTTGCAGCGGCGACTGGTACAGGACGCTCCGCGACCGGAGCCACAGTCACGCGAGAGAGAAGATCCTCCATTCCTGACGCGGCCTTCGGTCCCTTGAGCAGGGCTTCCGCCATTCGTCGCGCAATCGCAACAGGATACGTCGCGCGCAGCTCGGCCATCTTCCCCTCGTAATCGGCACGGAGCTGCTCGAGGCGCTGCTCGTACTCCGCCTGGACCTGCGAGACGAGTCGGTCGCGCACGGTAGCCGAAGGCTCCAGTCCGGCGAGCTCTCTCAACTGCCCCCAGAATTGCAGCCGCTCCTCGGCCAGCATCACGATCTCGCGCGAGACTTCCAGGCGATTGAGCCGCTTGTCCGCTGCGAGTGTGTAGATGAATGGTGTCTTGCCTTCACGATCCGACAGAGACAACTCGAGGAAGCTGTGGAACGGAATCATGTCGTCGTTCCATTTGTCGGCAGGCACCGCGTGGAAATGCCGTTTGAACCTTCCCTCGGTTGCCGCCCAGTCGGCAATGGTGAGAGGCAGGTCCATGCGCTGATTCCCGCCTTCGCCGTCAACGTACTCGAGCGCATACATCGGCCAGAGCTCGTCCAGCGCGGGGTTACCGTCGAGCGTCAGCGCATCGGACACGAGCGGGCCTGCGTCGGGATCGTACGTGAGGAACGGGAACGCGCGTGACTCCAGCGCGAGCCGTGCAGCGCGTGTGGACCAGTCGTCGGCAAGTCCGTGCTCGACAGGGCACGGAGTGTAGATGTTGAAGATTGCAGGGCGCCGCTTGTTGAGCCCTCGCAGAACGCCGCTGATGAGGTGAGACGCCGATGCCTGCGACGACTGATGCACGAACACTCCACGGTGCGCGATGGCCATCAGCGCCATCTCTTTCCGAACCTCGGTCTTTCCGTGTTGCGCTTCGCCGTACGCGGCCATGTCGGACACCTGGCCGGTGTAGCCGCTGGTGCACGCCTGACCGCCGGTGTTGGAGTAGACCTGCGTGTCGAGAACGATCACGCGGATCGGCTTGCCCGAGGCCAGAAGGCGGGAGAGGTTCTGGAATCCGATGTCCAGCATTGCGCCGTCGCCACCCATCGCCACGATCGGTGGGCACATCCCGAATTCCTCGTCGCTGAACGATTTCCAGTCGAGCTTTGCAAGCTCGTCCTCATCCCTCGCGACGTCGTAATTGTCCGCGAGCAGGAGCTCAGCGCGCCGTACCTCGACGAACTGGTCGGACATCTTCCGCATCTGCCCCTCGAACAGGCCGATCGCGATGGACGGCGAATCCTGGAAGAGGTGATTCACCCACGGGAATGGATACGGATTGTACGGATAGGTGCTGCCCCATACCGACGAGCATCCCGTGCTGTTCGCCATGCCGAGCTGAGCGCGGCCCTTTCCGCCGGGCCCTTCGGTGTAGCGCCACCTGAGATCTCGAAGAGCGTGGATCGTCTGCGTAATGCGCTCGAGCTCCGCGCGCTTGGCGGGAGCGAGAGGCACCGCGATCTCGGATGCTGACGTGGATGAGGCGCGCTCGAGATCGGCATCCGACGCGAGTATCGCCCGCGCCTTCGTGTCGAGCTGCGAAATCATGTCATCGAGCCGCGCCAGGTAAGCTGCGACCCGCGGAAGCATCAGCGAGTGAATCGCCGAAATGATGAGATGCACGGCGGTCTTCTCGCCGCATCCCATGCATGCTCCATCCCCTCCGACCATCGAGCGGTACGCGTCCTTACTGAGCAGCAACGAGGAGAGAATGCCGACACCCTCGTCGATGTTCGTGACGTGCGCGAACCGCTCCGGAGTATCGGGGAGTTTCTCCCAGATCTTCCAGTTGTTGCGCAGCGTTTCGACTATCGCGGCATCCTGCCGCACGCTTTCCAGCGCGCCGTCCGGACATACCGCAACGCACAGGTTGCAGCCTTTGCATGCTTCCGGATTGACCGTTATCGAGAGAAGCGCGCCCGTTCCCGGCTGCTTCGACTCGGGATTATCGAAGAAGGGAGCCGTCTTCGCGACAGGGAAATCGGCGAGCACATCCTTCACTCGCGAGAACTCGCCGGCGAGCTCCGCGCGGCGCGCATCGTCCCACCCGAGCTTCGGCACGACATTGTCGAAAGCAGCCGAGAAAACGTCGGTGAACTTTCCCATTCCATTGGTCGTGAGGAGCCGCCTCGTCTCCTTCACGAGATGCTTCGAGACCTGACGCATGCGGTCGAGGGATTTACCGTTTGCCGCCACTCCCATCGCGACGTCTATGAGCTGGTCGATCTCGGTGACGAGTCCCGGTATCGCCGAGTCGGGACATTGCACCCAGCACTGGCTGCATCCGGTGCACTTGTCCGGATGGAAGAGCGGGACTTCCATGCGGACGTCAGTCATGTCGCGCACCGCGCCGGTTGCGGCGGGTATCGCGCTCAGCGCGGCGAACGGATCGGCGATCCCGTCTTGCCCCGCTCTGGTGGGGAAGCATACCTGTTCCCAGAACCTGCCCGGATTTCCGAACCCATCACGCGCCGCAGGCACGTCGAGAAGCGATGGCATTTCGGGGATCGCTGCCTCTACGCCACCCTGCATTGGGAGGGACGAGTAGTCGAGCGCTCGCATCTCGTGGAAGCCGCGGTCCATCACGCGGATGTTGTCCTCGACGACGCTGGCGCCAAGCCGCGCAAACTTCTTCTCGAGCTGCCGGCGAATTCCCGCAAACAGCTTCGCCTCGTCGAGTCCCGCTTCCTTCACGAGCGGTGACACCGCGAAGAACGCACCCATGAATGCCGCGCCCTGCATGCGGTAGCGAAGCTCGGTGTCGGACGCTTCCCCGCTCGCGATTTTGAATCCGTCGAGCAGGTAGACCTTGACGCCCCTCTCGTGCATTTCCTGTCGCGCCCATACCGGCACGCGATCCCAGAACTGCTCCGGGGGCCGGTCAGTCTGGATGACGAACGCTCCGCCCTTGACGAGTCCCGCGAGCGGATTGGAGTGCAGGAACACGTTCGGATCGGGAGAGAGCACCACGTCCACGTTGCGCAGCTCGCAGTTGAGTCGAATCGGCTCAGGAGCGAACGTGGCATAGAACGTCGTGGGCTGGCCTTTCTTCTCCGAGCCGTATTTGGGGTTCGCCTTGATGTGAAGCCCGAACAGCTCGAACACCGTGGACGCGACGTTCTTGCCCATGGTGATCGCGCCCCATCCGCCGACGGAGTGAATGCGGAGCGATACCGAGCCGGCGGGAAGAAGGTTGACTTCTTCTGCGCTCTTGAGCGACAGCTCCTCGAGGTCCGGATACTCAGCCTCGAGCTTCTCCTGCCATATCTGGAGCTTCGGAAGCTTCGTTCCCGGTCGGATGAAATCGATGCCAAGGTAGAACTGTCGGCGATGCGCGCCGCCGGGCAGCATGTTCTCGACCGCGGCAATGATGTCCGAAGGCTGCAGATCCCGGCTTCCCAGGCCAAAGCATCCGGAATAGAAATCCGGAACCTCGGCGGGCTCGAGCGCGGCGAGCTTACGGAACGGCAGCTCCTCCGCCGTGCGAACGCGTCCGTTCTCCATCGCCTGCGCCATCGCGGCGCGCAGCTCGCGCAGAAGCGGCGCATCCACCGCGAGCGGCTGATCCGTCCTCTCGAGTACCACCACGCCTTTCTTTCCGCGCAGCATTCGCGAGACGAGGTCGGCAGGAAACGGCCGGAACATGGCGAGGTTCATCACGCCGACGCGCAGTCCGCGCACGTCCCTTAGATGATCACACACCGCTTCGGCGTTGCTCACAACGGATCCCTGCCCGACGATCGCGTACTCCGCGTCATCGAGACGATACCCTTCGGCGCGTGTATAGCTGCGCCCGGTGAGATGGGCAAACTCGGCGAATGCCTGATCCGACAGATCGGCGATGTGATCGAAGTAGAACGGCCGCTGCGCTGCGACGCCCTGCGCGTAGCTCTCCTGATTCTGCACCACACCGAGCATCGCCGGATAATCCAGGTCGAACATCTCAGGAATCCGGCGTCGCTTTGCTCCGAAGACGAGTCGCTGCGCGGCAGTCGGCGCGTCAATCATGTCGGCTGGATCGCCGAGGAACTCACGAACGAGGTCCCGCTCGGGAAGATACAGCGACTCGATGACGTGACTCGTGAGGAAGCCATCCTGCGCGCAGATCCCGGGATTCAGCGAGAGCTCGGCGACGCGGTGCGCGATGAGATTGAAATCGGCGCTCTGCTGGACATCCTTCGCAAAGAGCTGGAAGAAGCCAGTATCGTCGATCGCGTGATAATCATCGTGACCAGCGTGAACGTTGAGCGAGTGCTTCGTCATCGCACGGCATGCGACGTTGAGCACGTAGGTGAGCCGCTTGCCGACCGCCGCGTAAAGCGACTCGTGCATGTACGCGATGCCCTGGCCGCTTGAGAAGTTCGTCGCGCGGAGACCCACCATGCTCATGCCCGCCGTGACAGCGGCCGCTGCGTGTTCGCCTTCGGGCTCGAAGAAGAGAAGACGCCGACCGTTGACGTTCCGCTTTCCATCCGCGACCGCCGCGGCCCATCCCTCACCCATCTGCGTGGACGGCGTTATCGGATACGCGCCTGCTGCTTCGCTGCCCGCGGTTTCCATCGCCACGATCGCGGCGCTTCCGTCCATCGCCGCCCTGATTCCAGGGAAGCGGGGACGCTCGGGTGATGCAACCGCGGTTCTGCCCGGCCAGAGCTTCATGCTATCTCTCTCTGAAGGAGTGACTCCTTCGGTTGGGACGTCGTAAGCTGTGGTCCGTCGAGCCAGACGATTGCCCCGGTGGGACAACGTCGCGTTGCCGACTCGTCACCGGAGAGCGGGCTCGACGAATCCACTACCGCCACACCCGACGCAATACTGATCAATCCCGGTGGCGCATCGAGCACGCACTTGCCGCACGCAGTGCACGCAACCGAGCACTCGGCGAGTATTTCATCGCCGGCCATCAGGCTGCGGCACTGAACGAGCAGATGCTGCGGAAGCGGGAGAATCGTGAAGAGATTCTTCGGGCATGCATCAACACAGTCTCCGCATGCGGTGCACTTTACGGGATCCACGACCGGCAGCCCGTTCTCGTTCATATGGAGAGCGTCGAACTCGCACGAGACGGCGCAGTCACCGAGGCCAAGGCAGCCCCACGTGCAGCCCTTTCCGCCGCCGGACACCGTGGATGCCGCGGCGCAGGTCTGCAGTCCGCGATATTCGGCACGCTGCACCGTCACGTTTGTGCCGCCGGCGCACAAGAGCCGCGCGACACGCCTGTCGGCTTCACCAGCCGACACGCCGAGATAATCGGCAATTGCAGTGATGCCCTCATCGTTGAGAACATTGCACTTGGCCGGCTGTATCTCGCCCGCGACAGCCTGCTCGGCGAATGCCCGGCAGCCGGGAAGACCACAGGCTCCGCAGTTCACGCCGGGCAGCATCGCCGCAAGCACATCTATTCGCGGATCCTCCCACACGTGCAGCTTCGAGTGCGCGAGCGCGATCATGATCGCGAACACCAGCCCGACTCCGCCGAGGATCAGAACCGCGAGCAGCGTATCAGGCATGAGCCCTCAGGCGACGCCAGCGCGACTGGATTGATCGAGCAGCCAGGCGGTGAGCCGTTCAGCAGGATCCGCGTTGCCGCCCCCTATCGCCGCAATCAGTGCGTCAGCCGAATTCGCCGGCAGAACGGGTTGCTCGACGAGTGCTTTCAGGTGAGCCAGATCGTCGCGCTGCTGCCACGCGCTCCGAGTGCCAAGTGACTTTCGCGGCTGCGTGTCGGGCATATGAGTGACTTCGATGCGCTGCCATATCGCCGACCCGGCGCGCGGGTCGTGAACGAATCGCGCCTCGGTCCCTTTCATGACGGCGATGACCGCCGGTCCATCGAGGTCAGCCACTTTTTCGACGACTTTCATGTCCCCGGCTTGAGCGACGAAGACACCGGGTGAGACGAGGCGCGCAAGAGGCGCGGGCGGACACGGCTCGTCTACGAGCAGAACGAGGCGCACGCAGCCGTCAAGGAGCGGAGCGAGCTCGAACGCGTCGAGGTCACGACCGTCGACGCGCACCACAACAGGCGGGGCGAGCTTGCGCTCGCCGGCCGTCCATTTCTCGAAGGGATGTTCCTTGAAGGGCAAACCGTGCTGCACAGGATCGTAGGTACGCCGTCGTACCAGCTCGACCAGAGTCGCGGCTCCGAACGCGGAGCCAAGAGTCGTCATGCGCGCACGAATCGCGGCGGCGGGGGATGTCCCAGGGTGCACGTCCACGACGAACTCCTCGTCGCCCGCCCGAAGGAGAGATTCGAGTGCCTCGGCGGCGCGCTCGACGACCGCGCGGCCGATCACGTCGAGCGGGGCCGAGCCCGCGGAAACCATCGCGAAGCGGTCGGGATCTATGCGTCCGCCGGCGAAGTCACCCAGTGCGACGCGCGTCTGACTCGGGCCGGACTCGGAAGCTAGCGTGGCTCTGGCTCGCTCGAGAGTGCCGGAGACGGCGAAACGAAAGAGCGCGATTTGCGGACGAACGGCGGAAAGCGCCGCCACGACGCGTTCGTCAGACTGCATAGTGGTCGAGCTCCGCGTTCAGGAGTGCGATTCGCTCGCTGCTCGTCACCTTGGGCGGCTTCCGCAGCAGATCGTAGCGCGCCCGGGCTTCGTTCCTGTAGAAGAGGCCGAGCCGGATGTGACCGCCGTCTTCGGCGAGCCGTCTCGCGGCATCGAGATCCGAGGGATCGTGAGCAACGCGATTCTTGTAGATCTTGTCGAGCTCGGGAGCGACGACGCCGTCGTCGTGAACCAGGAGCTCGATCATCCCAGGATTTCTCACCGCTTCGTCGTACATCCCCTGCGTGAACAACGGACAGCGCTGAAGAATGCGCACGAAAGCGAAGCCCTGGTGCCGATATGCCGCGCGCAGTGTGGCGTAGAGATGCGCGGGAACCCACTCAGCCGTCTGCGCGACGAAAGATACGTTCGTGGTTCCCAGCGTCGTTGTCAGCGGATTCAGGGCCGGGAGGAAACTCCCGAACGGTTGAGTGTTGGTCTTGAATCCCTGCGGCGTGGTGGGCGACGTCTGCTTCTTCGTGAGGCCGTAGATGCTGTTGTCCAGCAGCATCACTACCATGCGGATGTTGTAGCGAATGGCGTGAATCCAGTGCCCGGCGCCGATGGAGCAGCAGTCGCCGTCTCCCATCACGACGAAGACCTCGAGATCGGGACGATGCAGCTTCACTCCGGTGGCGACGGGCAGCGCGCGTCCGTGCAGTCCGTGAAAGCCGTATGTCTTAAGATAGTGAGGGAATCGGCTCGAGCATCCGATTCCCGACACGAACACCGTTTGCTCCGGCTTGAGCTGCTCTGCGACGAGAAGTTTCTCGACAGCGGTGAGTACCGAATGGTCTCCGCACCCGGGGCACCAGCGGGCCGTGACTCCTTCGTAATCGTCGAGCTCGAACTCGCGATCGTCGTCGTCGAGGACCGGCAGGATGGCGCAGTGTGAAGTCATGGCTGGTCTCCGCCCGGCGTGAGCGCCGCGTCGCGTATCGCCTTGTGAATGAGTCCCGGGCGTAACGGCTCGCCTGGCACGCGTGTCCAGCAGTCCACGTCGCAGAGCGTCTGCGCGCGGAGAAGCATGGCGAGCTGCCCTCGCCGCCTGTTCTCTTCGGTGATGAATGGATCACCGCGCTGGTCGCTGTAGTTGATCTCGACCGTCATCACCTTCCGGAATCGCGAGAAGATCTCCTTGAGTCCCGGCTGCAGCGGCGACAGGAAAGTCAGATGCACCGATGATGCGCGAATCCCCTCTGCGCGTGCCCGGTCGACGGCTTCCTCGATAGCGCCCTTGGTGCTGCCCCAGCCGACGACGAGAAGGTCGCCGTCCTGGTCGCCATAGAGGGCGGGCCGGAGCAGCGTTTGTTGAAGGACCGCGAGCTTGCGGCTTCGCATCGCTGTCGAGTGCTGATGAACGCCTGCGTCGTACGCGACTTTACTCCCCTCGTCGTGCGAGAGCCCGGTCACGGTGAACATTCCGCCAGGCTGCCCTGGTATCGCGCGCGTTGAGGTGCCCATCCGCGCGTCCCACTCGTAGGGACGTTGCCCTTCCTTTACCGGCGCGAGGTCCAGCTCGGGAGCGAGCCACTCCTTCTTCAGCTGCGGACGGGGGAAGGGTTGAACTCCCGTCGACAGATTCGCGTCCGAGAGAATGATCACCACCGCGCGGAAGGTTTCAGCGATCTGGCGCGCGGTGATCACGGAGTGGAAGCATTCCTCGATCGTCGCCGGGGCGATCACCACACGCGGCGCGTCGCCTGGCTCGGCGAACAACGCGGCGAGGAGATCCGACTGCTCCACCTTCGTCGGCAGACCGGTGCTCGGCCCGCCGCGCTGCACGTTCATGACGACGAGCGGAGTCTCGGTCATGACAGCCAATCCGATGAACTCCGTCTTCAGCGCGAAACCGGGGCCGGAAGTGATCGTGAACGCGACCTTTCCGGCGTATGATGCGCCGATCGCGACACCGACGGCGGCGATCTCATCCTCTGCCTGATGCAGGATTCCGCCGAACTTCGTGAAGACTTCAGCCAGATAGTGGGAGACCGAAGTCGCCGGCGTGATGGGATACATCGCGCAAAGCTCCATTCCCGACGCAAGCGCACCCATGCCGAGCGCCTCGTTGCCGTTCATCACGACGAGGGCTTCGGTCGGCGGATGAGTTGGAACGTCAATCCTGAAATCGAGATTCGCGGCGGCCCATTCGACGCCCAGCCGCATGAGCGCCACGTTTCTCTGGAAGACCTCTTCGGATTTCTTGCGGAACGCGTAGGCGATCTGGTCTTCGATCCGCTCGAGGCTGCGGTCGTAGATGTACGCCAGCAGTCCCAGGGCGAACATGTTCTTTCCTTTCCGCGGATTCTCGTCGATGGTGAGGCACTGCTCTTCCATCGGGACTTCAATTATCCGGTACGACTGCGCGGAGAGCTCGGCGAGCGCCTTGTCCCAGGCGGCCCTGATGTCGGGATTCGAGTTAGTGGCCCAGGAGTTCTCGAGCAGAACAATGGCGTCGCCCGCCATCGTGCCGAGCAGATGGCGGCCGAGGAGGACCTGTTCGTTGAAGGCGATGACGAGGTTGGTTTCGTCGCCCCAGTTGGTGACGGGGCCCGTGCCGAATCGGATGCGGTTGCCGCTTGCCCCTTCAGCGGTCCGGGGCGGGGGCTGGATCTCGGCGGGGATTATCTCCACCGTCCACACCCCATTGCCCATCTTGGCGGAAACGGCGCCGAAGATCTGGCCGCATTTCTGCGCACCTTCTCCGGAGTCGGAGACTATTTCTACAGTATGCTCCGGCCGTTTGAGGACGGTCGGAGCGGGACGAAGCCCAGATTCAACAGGCACGGCGACGGCGGTCATTGGCGGAAATGCCTCCTCTCGAGAAAACCGCGGATGCCGTAATTTCCCCCTAAGGCATCATGGTATCAGTCGGCGATAAGTGGGAGATCTTGTCAGGGATTCCCTTGTATTACCGACTTTACGGGAGACATCGGGATTGTAAGCGTCGAGGAGATGAAGGCGATCGTTCACGAGTGGCTTGTGACGCCGTTCGATGGCGGCCGGCACGCGCGAAAAAGTCGCGAGATCGATCAGCCGGAAAACGCAAAGTTGTGATTGTATAGACAAAAAGGTATATTTCTAGAATCTCCTTGTCGTAGAGCTGGTTATGGCCTTCAGCATCAAGAACCCTGAAACGGATCGTCTCGCCAAGGAGCTCGCGAGAGTCACTGGCGAGAGCCTCACAACCGCGGTCACGATTGCGATAAGAGAGCGCCTGGACGAGGTCGGCCGAAAACCCGGGAGCCCGCGTCTGGTCGCGGAGATCCGTCGAATTCAGGAATACGTCGCATCGCTCCCCGACAGAGACTTGCGGAGTCCTGAAGAGATCATCGGGTACAACGAGACCGGACTGCCCCGCTGACAATGGTGATCGACACGTCGGCGATACTGGCGTTGCTGCTCGGAGAGCCTGAAGCAGCCGCGATGGCAAAAGCGCTGTCGGAGGACAACATGAGACTCGTCGGCGCGCCCACACTCGTCGAAGCCGCTGCCGTGATGCTCAACCGAAAAGGAAATGCCGGAGAAGTGGCGTTGGATGCGCTGCTTCAGCGTGCGGACATCACCGTCGTCGAGATGACACCAGCCGCAGCGGATTCAGCGCGCGATGCCTACGCGCGCTATGGAAAGGGAGTGGGGACGCCTCCGGTTCTCAACTATGGAGACTGCCTCGCCTACGGTGTCGCGATGGCGCTTGGGCAGCCGCTGCTGTTCAAGGGTTCGGATTTCGCGAGCACCGACGTGCCGGCAGTGCCGTATTGAACTTGAGGTGCCGGGTCGTCTACTGCACCGCGTTGATCATGTCGAAGATCGGCAGGTACATGGACACCACCATTCCGCCGACCACAACGCCGAGGAACACGATCATCACCGGCTCGAGCAGCGACAAGAGGTTGCTCACCGCTGCATCCACCTCTTCGTCATAGAAATCGGCGATCTTCGAAAGCATCTCATCGAGTCCACCGGTCTGCTCTCCGACAGAGATCATCGAGATCACCATCGGCGGGAACACGCCCGACTTCTTGAGCGGCGCGGCGATGGTGTCACCACCGGCAATGGATGCGCGCGATTCCATGATCGCATCCTGCACCACGCGGTTGCCGGCGGTCTTCGCCGTAATCTCGAGGCCGTCGAGAATGCTCACGCCCGAGCTCACCAGTGTTCCAAGTGTACGCGTGAATCGGGACACGGCGGACTTGCGCAGTACGTCGCCGAGCACGGGAACCTTCAGCAGGAGCCGGTCAATCTTGAGCCGACCGTCCGAGGTGGCGGCATACCTCTTGAACAGGAACACGCCGGCGCCGATCGTGCCAAGCACGATGTACCAGTAGCCCTTCAGGAACCTCGACGCACCCATCACGATTCGCGTCGGCAGCGGCAGCGCCAGGCCGGCGGAAGCGAACATGTTCTCGAACACCGGAATCACGAACATGAGCAGCACGGTCACGGCGATTCCCGCCACGGCCATGATGACGCCCGGATAGATCATCGCGCCCTTCACCTTCCGGATCAGCGCGTCGTTTTTTTCCATGAACGTCGCGAGACGCATCAGAATGGTGTCGAGAATACCGCCCGCCTCACCAGCCGCGACCATGTTCACGTACAGGTTGCTGAACGCCTGCGGGTGCTTGCCGAGCGCATCCGCCACGGTGTTTCCCGACTCCACGTCGAACACGACCTTCCGCATGACATCCGAGAGTGTTTTGTTCTCGCTTTGTTCCGCGAGAATCGTCATCGCCTGTACGAGCGGCAGACCGGCGTTGATCATCGTCGAGAACTGGCGCGTCAGGATGACGATGTCCCGCATCTTGATGTTGCCGCGCTTCGGCTTCTTCGGCGTCGCCTCGTCAATCTTGACGACGTTCAGCCGCTGCCGCCTGAGCTGGGCGATCACGTCATCGCGTGACGCCGCCTCGAGTGTCGCGGTCCGCATTTCGCCCGCGAACGACCGAGCAGTATATGTAAACGTCGCCATCCGGATTCTCCGTTACGTCCTTGAGTCGTCCCCCACCCGCACCGGCACCCCCTCTCGGCTGCCGGCACGGACGGAGGACACAGTTCTATCGCCTGCCCAGCCCGCCGGTGAGCGGCCTCGACGGCGGACCTGGCTTCTGCTCCGCCTCCGGCTCCTTTCCGATCATCCGCAGGAACGCCTCAGGCGAGGAGGTCACCTGGAGCGCGGCTTCCTCCGTGATGTCCTTGCTCATGTAGAGCGCATACAGCGCGTCGTTCTGCGTCTGCATTCCGAACTTCTTGCCGGACTGCATGGAAGAGTAGATCTGATGCACCTTGTCGTCGCGAATCAGCGCGCGAATCGCGGGCGTCACGACGAGCACTTCGGCGGCCATGGCGCGCCCGCGGCCATTCGCGCGGGGCACGAGCGTCTGCGTCACGATTCCCTCAAGCACGAACGACAGCTGCGTGCGCACCTGGGACTGCTGATGCGACGGGAACACATCTATGATTCTGTTGATCGCCTCGGCGGCGGAATTCGTGTGGAGCGTCGCTAACGCGAGGTGACCGGTCTCGGCAATGGTGAGCGCGGCCTGAATAGTCTCCAGGTCGCGCATTTCACCGATGAGAATGACGTCCGGATCCTCACGCAGCGCGTACTTGAGGGCGTTGGCGAACGACTTGGTGTCAGTGCCGACCTCGCGCTGATTGATCAGGCATCCCTGGTGCTTGTGGATGAACTCGATCGGGTCTTCGACGGTGATGATGTGACCCTTTCTCTCGCGGTTGATCTTGTCAATCATCGCCGCGAGGGTCGTGGACTTTCCGGATCCGGTGGGACCGGTGACCAGCACCAGGCCGCGCGGCTTCTCCGCCATTCTGGCGATGGAAGGGGGAAGCCCGAGATCCTGGAACGTCTTGATCAAAAACGGAATCTGCCGGATTACCATCGAGACGCAGCCGCGCTGCCTGAAGCAGTTTCCGCGGAAGCGCGCGAGACTCGCTATGCCGAACGAGAAATCGAGCTCGTCCTCGTTCTCGAACCGCTTCTTCTGGTTCTCGGTGAGGACGGAGTACGCGAGCTGAAGCGTGTCCTTGGGGCCGAGCACGCCGCCGGTGCTGGCGCTCGTGATCTCGCCGTCAATGCGAAGCTTGGGGGATTCACCGGCGACGATGTGCAGATCGGACGCGCCGGCCGAGACCATCTCCTCGAGGAGCGTGCGCAGGTTGAGGGCCATCGCCGGCGGCGCAGGCCCGATCACCGGAGGCGGCCGGGGCGGCTCATGAGCCGCCGGGCCGACAGGTGGTACTGGCGGGGCTCCCAGCGCTGGGCTCGCTTGTGTCGGGTCCGGCTGAAGGATGGCACTCATTCGGTGGCGCTCCAATCTCAGAGGTTACTCGAACAAGGACGATTATCGTCACCCCGGGGTAAACAGCGCCGGGAGCTAAATGCTCGTCTCCCGGACTACGTGACCAAGCGAAGCGATGCCCTTGATGACCTTGAGCCATCCGTCCATGCGCAGCGTCAGCATGCCCTCCGAGATCGCCGCGGCGCCGATCTCCGCCGCTCCCACGTTTTTCATGATGAGCTTACGGAGCGCCGGCGTCATGTTCATTGTCTCGTAGAGTCCCTGCCGGCCCTTCACGCCCGCACCCTGGCACGACTCACAGCCCCGTCCGCGGAAGAAGGGCAGCTCGCAGATCGGCGTGTCCAGCGTCACCTTGGCGAGATACGGCGCGGCGAACTTGGTGGCGCGGGGTTTGGTATCAGCGAGGGCGACGTCGCTGAACTTGAGATCGCGAAGCGTCATGCGCCCGTTGACCTTGGCGATCGCCAGCTCGGCGTCCTCCGGCATGTACTTCTCGGCGCAGTGCACGCAGATCTTCGGAACGAGACGCTGAGCGACGATGAGGTTGATAGCCGACGCGACGTTGAAGCTCTCGATGCCCATGTCGAGGAGACGCGTCACCGTCTCGGGCGCCGAATTGGTGTGAAGCGTCGAGAGCACGAGGTGACCGGTGAGCGCCGCCTTGGTGGCGATGCTCGCCGTCTCGAGGTCGCGGATCTCTCCCACCATGATGATGTTCGGATCCTGGCGCAGGAACGCTCGCAGCGCGGCGGCGAAGGTCATTCCGATCTCCGAGCGCACGAGCACCTGATTGATTCCGAACAGGTTGTACTCGACGGGGTCTTCCGCCGTCATGATGTTGACGTCTATGCTGTTGACCTTGGAGAGCGCGGAGTAGAGCGTGGTCGTCTTTCCGGATCCCGTCGGCCCCGTAACCAGAACCATCCCGTACGGATTGGCGATGGCGTCGAACACCTCGCCCTCGGCGCGGGGCTCGAGTCCGAAGCTGCCGAGGTCGAGGTTGAGATTGCCCTTGTCGAGAATTCGCAGCACGACCTTTTCGCCGAACAGAGTCGGAAGGGTCGAGACACGGTAGTCAATCACGCGGTTCAGGATCTTGAGCTTGATGCGCCCGTCCTGCGGTACGCGGCGCTCCGAGATGTTGAGGCTCGCCATGATCTTGAAGCGCGAGATGAGCGCCGACCGCAGCTTGAGCGGCGGTTTCATGATTTCCTGCAGCACGCCGTCAATGCGATAGCGGACGCGGAGCTCGTGCTCGAAGCATTCGAAGTGAATGTCCGACGCGCCTCGCGCGACGGCATCCGTGAGGAGGGCGTTGATGAGCTTGACGACGGGTGCGTCCTGAACGGCGATCGAGAGCGCCGCCGCCGACATCTCCTCGTCAATCTGCTCGACCAGCTCCACTTCGGTATCGCCGAACTTCGCGATATCCTTGAGGAGCGACTCCATCTGGACTTCGTTCGACTCGTAGTACCGCTCGATGGAGTTTCGGAGCGTATACTCGCCGGCGATGACGGGGAAGATGTCGCACCGGGTGATGAACTTGAGATCTTCGAGGACGCTCGTGCCGGTGGGGTCCACCATGGCGACGGTGAGCGTGCGGCCGTCGCGCTTGAGGGGGAGCACGAGGTGCTTGATCGCCATCTCGGCCGGAATCAGGCGCGCGATGCGCGGGTCGACCTCGAAGTTGGAGAGGTCTACCGCCGGCATGCGATACTGTCGGGCAAGCATTCTCGTCATGTCGGTTTCCTTCACGTACCCGAGCTTGACGAGGTTGTAGCCTACGCGAGTACCGTTTTCGGTCTGTTCCTGAAGAGCATGGTTGAGCTGTTCGCGCGTGATGAGTCCTTCACGTACGAGCATATCCCCGATGCGCTCGGAGATTACGGCAGGTGCGGTCAATTCTCTGTCTCCCCCCGACGCGGTTTCCGTCGGCCCTTGGCGTGACGGGAAGACCGCAAAGATTCTGTGCTTGAAGGACGTGGAAGGAGCGAAAAGGTCACGCTGGAGTCGATCTTCAAGGAGAGCCTGGGACCGATGCCTTTCACACGTTGCAGCTCGTTCAGGCTGCCGAACGGA
The DNA here is from genome assembly GCA_030647905.1 of Gemmatimonadaceae bacterium. NCBI lineage: Bacteria > Pseudomonadati > Gemmatimonadota > Gemmatimonadia > Gemmatimonadales > Gemmatimonadaceae > Gemmatimonadaceae bacterium. The sequence goes on from JAUSJA010000033.1 coordinate 125,098, forward strand.
CCGAGGCTGTCGCGATCGGCGACGATCCTGCGCGCCATGGCCGGCCCGATGCCCCGCAGCGTCTCGATCTGCTCCGCGGTGGCGATGTCGAGGTCAATGACCGCGGGGACGACGACCTCGGGTTTCTTCGACTTCCTTCCCTTCCCCTTCTTCCGGCCATGCTTGCGAGCGGAATCCACCGCGTCTATCTGACGCTCGATCGCCGCCTTCGCCGCGGGATCGGCGTGCGCCTCTCCACCGATCGCTCGCGCGACCCGCACGCTTCCGCCGAGTACGATGACGGCGCTGAGGAAGAGCAGCGCCTTCCGTTCGCCGGGGGTTCCCATGTGCGCATCATATCGCTGCGTTTGCCTCTGCCGTCATCGTCTGGTCTTGCGCGACATTCCAATCACGCGCCGGAGCCCCGGAAAAAAGCGCTATCGCAATAACGCCTCGGCAACCTCGCCGACAATGGACAGCGACTTCGTCGAGATCTTGTCGATCGTATCAGTCGGCCGGTGATGGTACGGATAGTCGATGTCGATCACATCGATCACACGATAACCGGCCTGCAGAAGCGGAACGTGATCGTCGGTGATCGCTGACTGCTCCACCGGGAGAAACACCCGGTCGTAACCCAACTCCGCGGCCTTGGACCAGACGCGATCGACGACCTCGGGAGCCTGCTGAACCGAATATCCCTCCTTCTTGATCGCGAGATCCTTGTCGCCGATCATGTCCCACAGCACTCCAAAGATCGGCCTGTATCCCGGCTCGGGTGGATTCTTCGCGAAGAACGCGCTCCCGATCAGAACATCCGCGAGCTTCTCATCGAACTGACCGTAGTCCTCGCCATCCACGAACAGCAGATCAACGCCTGCCGTCGTGGGGTTCTTCTTCAGGGCGTCGCCGAGCGCGATGAACAGTCCGACACCTGACGCGCCATCGTTGGCGCCAGGAACGGGCAGCTGCCGCTGGTTCGGATCCTCCGCGTTATCGCTGACCGGGCGCGTATCCCAGTGCGTCACATAGAGAATGCGATCGGCCGCCTTCGGATTGTAGCGCGCGAGAATATTTCGCATCGGCAGCTGCTTTCCATCCAGCGTCACGTGCGTCCAACTCTGCACGATCACAGTGTCGGCGCGTGCGCGCATCTGCTGAATGATCCAGTCGCCGGCGCGTTGCGCGCTCGTGGTGCCCGGAATGCGCGGTCCAAAGTCCAGCTGCGCCTTCGCATAACGGAGCGCCCCTTCACCGTCGAAGTTACCGCCCTTCGGCTCCCTGCCGCGGCATGCAATGGCCGAGATCAGAACGACGACGGCAAGCGCCACCGCCGCGCGCGGCGAACGCACCCGCGGAATTCGTCGAAGCCTGGAAGAATTGCGATACGCGTGTTGCGAGGGTTCGGCGGATGTCACTTCATGTCCCCGGCAAAGAATTGAAGGTGCAGCACCGCGCTCAGCACGGTCTGGGTAAATCGGCGGTTCAGGTTCTTGTCGAAACTCTCCACGCGCGAGAATACGAAGCTCGAGGAAAGATTCTCGGCAACGTCCGTATCGGCGCTGAAGCTGAACGCACGCCGGCCGTTGTCGGTGAGCCGGCTTTCCTGGCTCAGAGCCAGCGGATTCAGAACGAAGTTATCGCCACGCGTGTCCTGATAGCTGAGCCGGGTACGGATATCGCTGCGCAGCTTCCAATCGGGCGGGACAGCCCACGGCTTTGACAGCTCCACGCTGATGTCGCTGTTCGCGTTCTTCGAGCTGAGCCCCGGACGGGTCTCGCTCCGCTGCGAGAACGCGTATCCCAGACTCGCGGACAGCGGCCGCTGGCCGGCGAACACGACTGCGAGATTCGCGGGATAGCTACGCACCACGGTCTCGCCGCGGTCTACCGCGAACGCCGGCTGTGCCAGCGCATCGGCGCTCTCCGTGCCCCCACCTGGCGACGTAAACAGCTCGGGCTGCCGGCTGTTGACCTGCCGCGTCTGCACGGCACGCGCGCTGCCGCCGATGCTCGATATCACGTTCCGCAGACGATCGGGCTTCATGCTCCACCTGAGGGACAGATCGGGGAACACGACCTGCGTGCCATCGGTCACTGCCTGGCCGTCATCGAGACGGCGCGTCCAGTTCCGCGCGCTGATGAGCTGATACCGGTTGGCGAGACTCGCTCCCAAGGGGAGCAGGATCGTGTGGTTCGCCGAAAGCTGGTTGATGATCCCCGCACTCGTGGCGGCGCTTCCGCCGATCTCCCTGAATCGCCCGACCCCTCCGAACGCCAGCTGATACGACAGTGGCGGCGAGAATGGAGTCTGATCGAAGACGGAAAGCAGACTGCGATTGTAGTTCACGTCAATGGGTTGAATTGCGGTGAGCAACCGGTGCACCCAGCCGGTGCTGTCCAGATAAAGCTGCGCCGCGCGCGGCAGATCCAGCGTCACGCCCGCGGTGCTCGTCTGCGAGCTGCCGAGCCGGCGTGGAAGGCGAACGGTCCCCGCCGAATCCTCGATTCGCAGCAAGCTCAACGTATTCGGATCGCGCAGCATGTTGTACGAGCTTCCGAAATCCACTCGCGGACGCAACCACGCGGAGAACGCCGGCGTGTAGCTGAGGCCCGCCTGCAGCTCTCGCTCGCGCTCGAGACCGGCGTCGGCGCCAAGTATGCGGACGCGGTCGCTGCCGGTGACGATCCCGAGCGGCGTATCGTCGCCATACCCGCGAAGATCCCGAACTGAATTGAAATCGAGTCGCCCAGAAAGCGATTTCGTCGGCCTGAGCTGGAATGACGTGCCGTTCCGCCAGGTACTCATGAGTCCCGCAATCTGACGCGGGATGTCGTCGCGCGCCTCGGCCGGCTTGAGGAATGTCAGACGGCGGTCACTGCCGCGCGTGTACACGCTCGTTACGTGAAGCTCCGCCGGGGACCAGCGCGAAAGCTCCGGCAGCAGCGCCCGCGAGAGATTGTAGTCGAGGCCGACAGTGAGATTGTGCGCTCGCCCGTTCTCGTACTCCGTGCGGGCGGTGCCGGACGTGTATGTGGCGGCGAGCGAAAGATTGTTCAGGAGCGGCGCGAAGCGGGAATTCTCCAGAGGCCTCGCGCGCGACATCGCGAACGTCACCGACGTCGCCGCCGACTTCGGGGTGCGCAAACCCTCGACGATGTCTCCCTCGACGTCGGTGCGCGAGACGAACAGCGGATCACTCGATGTCGCAGCGTAGTTGACGCTCACCGGCACGGACCAGCCGAACCCGCGCGGCAGCAGCTTCTCAAGATGGAACGCGGAGCTGATGTTGAGCGCGTTATCCGTGAGGAAGCTCGGCTCCTCCGCGAGCTGCCGAAAGTTGGGGTCGCGCCGGCTGACGTTCATGCGGATGTCGGCGAAGTCGCCGGCGAGAATCGAAAGCGCCATCTGGCCGGCGAATCCTGCTTCGTCCACGACTCCGCCGAGGCGGATGTCGTCCACCCACAGCTCCATCGTATCGCCCGGTGCGAGCGGACGCGCGGATACACCGACGCCGGTGCGAAGCATTCCAACGGCGAGCTCCTGCACGGACGCGAGATTGGGAGGACTGATTCCCGGATCCGACGTGTACGCGATGTAGCCATCGGAGCATGCCACGTATCGCACTCCGTCCAGGGGAAGCGGAGTCCGCGCGATCAGAACGGAATCGAGCGCGGTGCATGAGTTCTGCGTGATTCCCTGCAGATACGCGTTCTGGATCTCGCCGCGCAGGCGGAAGAGCCGCTGGAAATCCACCTTGACCTCGGGCAGCCAGGCCGAGCGATCGGTGCCGCCGTTCAGCGGCGTCCGATACATGTAGAAATTATTCGGATCGCGGCCGATCTTGACGAAGAATTGAAGGTCGCCGTCCGATCCCCATCCGTTGCGAACTCCGCGCGCCCAGAGCCGGAGCTCCTTGTACGCCATGAAGTTCTTCTGGCCCTCGGGAAAACGGAAATACGCCTCCGCGCGCTCGTACTGGCCGAGTCCTCCGGCGGTGAGACGCAGCGACCGCTCGTTGATCTGAACGCGATTCGTCTGGAAGTTGCTGCGTTTGGTATCGGGCTCGTCCACGACGCCGGGCGGAGACTCGTAGCTGATTCCGCTGGCGAGATTCCTGTCCTGCGTGCCGATGACGCCCGCGTTCACATAGCCGGACCCTCGCTCCTCGGCTCCGACCCCGCGCAAACCGGCATCGCTCCGCTTGAGCCACGGCGCGCCAGTGAGCCGAAGGCGCGCTATCGGCACTTGTGTGAATTCGTTGTCACCGATGCCCGCTCCGGAGATCATCGTGATGCGGAACGCGCGCATCCTTCTCAGCAACGGCGCGCCAAGCGAGTCATCGGCAGTCCGGAACGGAACCCTGAAGAGCACCCAGCAGACGTCCTCCGGCGGTGGTCCGACGACGGTGCGCGGGCTGGTCGAGCACCGTCCGACCCGGCTGAATCCCGCGGAGTCCGCCAGGTTCACGATGTAGCGCCGCAGCTCTTCGGCGTCACGCTCCCCGCTCGCCAGGTTGAGGACGTTGTCGGCGTCCAGGTCCTCTTCGTCGAGACGATTGTTGCCGACCGTGCAGTCGGTGCGCGAGTCGCCGAGTATTCGGATCAGCGAGTATCCGCCATGGCAGATCGCGAAGTTGCCAACCGTTGCCACGACAGCGGGGCGGCCGGGAAGAGTGTCGTTGATCACCGTGATGGCGCCGGCCACATCGCCCGCGAGACCGTTGTCATTCACTCCGACATTGAACGCGCGCGAGAACTGGTCGCGCTCGCTGTCGAGCCTGTCGAATCCCTGGAGCGACTTGCCCGTGTAGGTCGAATCGCGTGCCGAGGACTCCCCCGGCGTGCGTCGCACGGTGAGCGTATCCGGTGAGAAAGAGACTGAATTCTCGGAGATATCGCCAAAATCGAGCACCAGCACCGGATTGCGCGCGCGGCGCGCGCGGCTCACGGGAATCTGTGCCCAGAACTCGATGCTCTCGATGCGCGACAGGTCAGCGCCGGTCGGTCCGAGCGGCGTGCGGATGGAGCGCCATCTCCGCCCTGGCGGTGTCCTTCCCACCGTCCACTGAAACGCTCCCTCGCTGCGCAGCCCTCCGACCGAGAGGGGATAGAGCGTCATCCAGAGCAAGGGCTCGGGGGCCGACAATCCGGTTCCGATGATGTTGGTGAGAGGATCTATGTCCTCGATGCGCGGACGGATCGCGTTGCCGCGCGCGTCGAGGCCGTCACTCTGCCACGCCATCGTCGCCGCCCGGCTGAGATCCAGCGCGTCCGATCCGAAGCGAGCGGGAATCTGACGACCGCGTGCAGGCTGGCTGCTGTAGTACCACTGGGCGTCGGTCAGCGGAACCTGAATGCCGCCCTCGCCCTCGAACGATTCGATGAACGCCTGCCCGGTGGCGTTCGGCTTGGGACGGCTGGCGGCAAATTCACCGGAGACGTTGATGCGCGACGGCGCTGATGTTTCGCCATATGGAAGGCGCGACATGAGCGACGTCAACGCAGATGCATCGAAGCTGAATTGCGCCGTTACGCCCGCAACGAGCGACGCAGCGGGCTCGAATCCGAGCGGCGGACGGTTGAACGTGCTGTTCTGCGTCTGCGAGATGGCGGTGAAGTTCACGCTGCCGTTGGTGAGTGGGAACTCGGCCGTCACGCCCAGTATCGAAGTCGGCGTTTCCGCGAACAGCGGATTCTCCTCGAACTGCGCGGTGACTTGCCGCGGCCTTGGGAAAAGCGTGTCAGGCCGCGCGAAAGTCACCCGTCCGAGATCGTAATCCACCGAGTAGTCGGTCCCGCGAACGAGCGGAATCCCATCCACCGAAAGACGTTCGGAGTTGGGTCGCACCTGCACGGACCCCAGCATGAGCGAGCCGCCCTCCCCGCTTCCCTCGGCCTGGTATCGCACGCGGATGTGATACACCGACTGGGGGCGCTGCGCCGATTTCACGTACTCGGACGGCGTCGTGTAGATAGTGTCATTGGACGGATTACCGCCGCGGGCAAGGCCGTTTTTCGCGAATGGCCGCAACGATGGGAAAACAAGGAACTGATCCCGTATCACGGGGGCCGCGGATGCGCCAAGGCTGAGCTCGAAGTTGGGGTCGGAGGGGCGCGGCCAGAGTCGGTTCTCGATGTCGAACGTGGACGTGTTGGTCCGCTGCGCGAGACCGAACAGCTGCAGATAAGTGTTGGCCGTCTGCGTCTTCGATTCGACCGCCTTCTCCTGATCGTCGCTCGTTCCCGTCACGACCTTCACGACGACGCTCGGCCGCCGCATTTCCGGCCCGCCGATGCGGTAGACGCTGCGGATCTCGCGCTCGAACGCCGGGTCCGAAGGAGTCACCTGTGGATCCCAGAGGAGATTCGCGAACTGCTCGGCCTGCGACCGGTACTCGAGATCGGGGGTGCCGCCGGTGGAAACGTGAATCGTGTCCTGCCCGTTCACGCGGACGCGATACGCGACGATGAGGCGCTCGTTGTTGAGCGACAGCGGACGCACCAGCGCGATCCACAGCTGGGAAGGATCGACATAGTAGTCCACGCCTTCACGCAACCGCTCGTACACCGGGCCGCGCCGCGACCGTGGATCGCCGAGAATGCGGAATTGTGGCCCGCTCGGATTCGGAGGCTGTCCGCCGATCAGCAAACGGTAGAGATAGATGCGCGTGGGCCGCAGAGTGTCGGGCAGCGACATCGCCAGCTGCTCCATCCGGCGGCTGTCCAGAATGTCAATGTTGGGATAGGTCGCGCCGAGCAGCTTCGGCGGGATCGTGAAGAAGAATCGCCGCGCCTCGAACTGGTGATCCTCGATACGCCGGTCCACCGCCGACACCGTTCGGTCGCCGACCGTGAAGACGCGGTCACTCACGATGTTTCCCTTCTGTTGGGCGATGATTCCGCGGAAGCGGGCGGAGCCGAGCTTCGCGATCGCCTGGAGCCCGTAGTTGCCGCTGGGAATTCCGGCGGTGATGAACCGCGATACGGGCGGCTGGAAGGTGACGTTGCCGAGCTCGATCCGCTGGATCGTCTCGCTTCCCTTCCCTTCATAGCTCACCGAGATGTTGTTGGATCCGTCGAACTCGCGCTGCGTGTCGTAATCCACGTCCACGTGGACGCGGTCGGCGACCACGCCGCCGGAGCGCGTGTTGAACTGGAAGTCAATGAGTGGGAGGAAGTTGCTCTGGCAGTCGAACACGGGCTGCACGAATCCGCTGACTGCGCAGCGCTCGTTGAGATTCTTCTCACCGCGGAGCTCCATTCTCGCGTTGAGCTGAAGTGTCAGATCGGAATGCTCGGCGATGATGTCGCCGGCGCGGGCGGCGACTTTTCGCTGCGACTTGTCGTCCGGCTCGGTGGCGAAGGACGGGGGCTTCTCGGATGTGGCGAAGGTTGAGGCGGCGACCTGTCCCCATACCGCCTGGATGATGGCACGGGTGTTCTGCTGGAAGGCGGTCGCGCGGGCGGCCTCGATCTGCTCGACGGCGCGCCGATAGCTCTCGCGCTCGGCCCGGGACAGAACCGAGGGCAGGCGTATCGGGACCGAGTCCTGTCCGATTCGAATCCGCAGGCCAGGAGGCACGGCGACCGTATCGCGCGGCACGGGAATCGAGTCCCGGACGGGCGGCTTGACCGTATCCGCCGGCACGATTTGGGCTTCGGCGGGGAATGCCACGCACGCGAGCACGACGAGCGCGCATATCGCGGCCCGGAGGTGTACGAGATCTGACCGTGACCAGCGCGCCTCCGGCGCGGGGTCACAGGTGCATCGGCCCCCCGTATATTTCACCCCGTGAAGATACTCCACAAATACGTCCTCAAGGAGCACTTCGGACCCCTCGTCTTCGCAATGACAGCGCTCACGTCGTTGTTGCTGCTGCAATACATTGCGAAGCGGTTCGGAGAGCTGGTCGGCAAGGGACTCCCGTGGAGCGTCATCGCGGAGTTTCTCGTGCTCTCCATTCCGCTGACCGTCGCACTGTCGCTTCCGATGGCCGTGCTGGTTGCAACCTTGTACGCCTTCAGCCGGCTGGCGTCGGAGAACGAGATCACGGCGCTAAAGGCGAGCGGGGTGAGCCTGCGCAATATGCTCACTCCCGTCCTGTGGGCAGCCGTCGGAGTGACGCTGTTCATGGTAGCGTTCAACGACCAGGTTCTCCCACGCGCGAATCACCGGCTTCGCACGCTTCAGGGAGACATTGCGCAGAAGAAGCCGACGTTCGGGCTACGCGAGCAGGCGATCAACGAAGTAAGCCCCGGCAAGCTGTATCTCCGCGCCGGGCGGCTCTCCCAGACTTCCAACGTCATGCGAGAGATCACCATCTACGACCTCGGGGATCCGACACGCCGCCGCACGATCTACGCGGACAGCGGGCACATGGCGATGTCGGCCAATCAGGCCGACCTGCAGCTGACGCTATACAGCGGAACAGTGCAGGAGGTTCCGACCGACAAGCCGGAGCAGCTTCAGCGACTGTACTTCAAGACGCAGCTGATCCGCGTTGCCGGCGTGGGCAACGAGTTCCAGAAGACGACGAACGACACCTACAAGGGTGAGCGTGAGATGTCTGTCTGCGAGATGGAGCGGAACGCTGCAGATGCCCGGCGCCGCTTCGTCGAGGCGAGAAAGGAGTATCGCGAGAAGGTCGCACTGGCTGGGCAGCGAAAGGTGAAGCTGTCCAGGGAAGCGCTGGCGACGCGGACAGTGGAGCCGGTGGACATTGGCCTTGGTCACGCTTACTGCGCGCTCCTCGCCAGGACCAGGGTGAAGGAGCTGATCGCGCAGACGTCGGCGGTGCAGGATCCGGTGAAGGCGCGCACCGATTCGACGCGCGCCGGCGTGGATTCAGCGGCAGCCACGAGCCTTGTGCAGTCCGCGCCGGTGCAGTCCGCGCCAGTGCAGTCCGTGCCGGTGCAGTCCGTGCCAGTGCAGTCCGTGCCGGTGCACGCGCCGCCCGTGCGCGCTCCGTCGCAGGGCGTCTCCATTCCGGCACCTTCCCCGAGTGCGGCGAACACCGGCTCGGCCGTACCGCCGCAGGCGATTCCGAATGAAGTCATACCGGGTCAGGTCGAGGCCGCACGGCTTCGGCTGATCGACTCGCTCCGCAGCATCAACCGCTTCGACGTCGAGATCCACAAGAAATTCGCGCTCGCTGGGGCCTGCTTCATCTTCGTGCTCCTCGGCGCGCCTATCGCGCTGCGCTTCCCGCGCGCGGGGGTCGGCCTCACGATCGGCGTGAGTCTGGTGGTGTTCGGCCTGTACTACGTGGGCCTCATCGCCGGTGAATCGCTCGCACGGAGAGGTATGGTGCCCCCGTTCGTCTCGATGTGGATCGCGAACGCCGTATTCGGCGTGCTCGCGCTGGTGCTGCTGGCGCGGATGGGCAACGAAGCGGCCTCGTCACGCGGCGATTTCCGCGAGGTGCTCGACAACCTGAGGTATCGGTTCAGGCGCCGTCATCAGCGGGTGGCCATTCCGCGGAGCTCCCCTCGGGCCAGCGAATCGTGAGCCTGGTCCGCCCGTTGGACCGGTACGTATTCTCGGAGTGGTTCAAGATCTTCCTGGCGACGTCGCTGGGTTTTCCGCTGCTCGTGATCCTCTTCGACGCGACGGACAATCTCGACAAGTATCTCGCCAGGAAGCTGCCGCCCGGCGACATCGCGATGAGCTACCTGTACGGGCTGCCGGACTCGGTCTTCCTGATCCTGCCTGCGGCGGTTCTTTTCGCGACGGTCTTCTCCATCGGCTCGTTCACGCGTCACTCGGAGATCACTGCCGGCAAGGCCTCGGGAGTGAGCTTCTACAGATTCATCGCGCCGATCTTTCTCGGCGCGGTGATCGCCGCCGCGATGGGGCTCGTCATCGGCGAGTACGCACCCCTCGCCACCAAGCGGAAGCTCGAGTTGCTGGAGCGGCAGACGGTAAACACGACGAGCCAGCGATATAATTTCGCGTATGCCGCGGACGCCGGACGGGTCTACAAGATCCAGACGCTGTTCGTGGCGCGGAAAGCGATTGACGGCGTGACGATCGAGCGGAAGGGCATGGGCCCGAGCTATCCGTCATACATTCTCAGCTCGCGGTCGGCGACGTATGATTCCCGGAAGGGATGGAAGCTGGCGAACGGAACGATGCACGTCCTTCTCGATTCCCTGGACAACATGACCTACTCGTTCGACTCGGCGCGCGACAACAGGTTCACCGAGCAGCCGCAGGATCTGATGCTCACTCCCAAGGCGCCGCAGGACATGAACTTCCGCGAGCTGGGGCGATTCATCAGGGCGATGGAGCGCTCGGGCGCCGATGTCAACGTGCTCAAGGTCGAGCAGATGCTGAAGATCGTGATCCCGATCACCAGCGTGATAATCCTGCTGTTCGCGGCATCGCTCGCCACGAGCACGCAGCGCGGAGGAGCCGCCTACGGCGTGGGTCTCGCGCTCGGAACCACGGTGATCTTCATCTTCCTCGTGCAGCTCACGAAGGGGCTCGGCGGGAACGGTCTGATTCCGCCGGAGATCGCTGCGTGGACGCCGAGCATCGTATTCGGCTTGCTCGGCGTGATCCTTTTCGCGAGGGTCCGCACCTGACGCGCGCGCTCAAGACACTTTTCGCGCGCATCGGCGAGCGGGGGTATTTCCTTCGCGACATCGGGCGCGGCTTTCGGGATCCGAAGACGTACGGCGCGGAGACGATCCGCCAGATGAGAAACATCGGCGTGGATTCCCTTCCGCTCGCGGCGATCGTAGCGGCGTTCATCGGCGCGGTAACGGCGTTCCAGACGAGGTATCAGCTGTTCGGTGGGGTGCAGCTTTCGGTCGTCGGTCTGATATCGCGCCAGTCCATCATCCTCGAGCTCGGGCCGCTGCTGACGGCACTGGTGCTCACGGGACGAGTCGGGGCGCGCATCACGGCCGAGATCGGGACGATGCGCGTCACGGAGCAGATAGACGCGCTGGAGACGCTGGCGTACGATCCGATTGCGTATCTGGTGGTGCCGCGACTCATCGCTGCGATCATCATGGTGCCGATCCTGACGATCCTCGCCAATGCGATCGGCGTGGGGACGGCGTTCATGACGGCGGTCCTCGCGACTGACGTGACGAGCGCCGCGTTCTCCGAGGGACTGCGGCTGGCGTTCGCCCCGTTCCAGATCGTGTACAGTATCATTAAGGCCACGGCCTTCGGTGGAGCGATCGCCTTCTTCTGCTCCTACGAAGGGTACAACACGACCGCGGGCGCCGAGGGAGTCGGGCGCAGCACGGCGCAGGCCGTGGTCATCACATCCGTGGCAATCCTCGTTCTGGATGCGCTCACCGCACTCCTGCTCGCACCTTACCTACAGGCATGAAGAAACGCGACGACGTACTCGTTGGAATCGTAATGGCGGTCGCACTAATCGTGGCGATCATCGGCTCACTCTGGCTGGCGCGCGGTGGCCTCTCCAAGGGCTATGCGCTGTACGCCAAATTCCCCTGGTCATCGGGTCTCAAGCAGGGACAGCCGGTGCTGCTCGCCGGCGTGAACGTCGGCTACGTGGACCAAGTCGAGCTTCGCCAGGACGGAACGGTTCTCACGACTTTCCGCGTCGGGGATCAGTACAAGGTTCCGCAGGGAACTGTCGCGACTGTGATTCCGAACGGAATCTTCGGGGACATGGCGATCGCGCTCACCCCGAGGACGCCGAATTCGCTGTTTATTCCGAAGAACGACACGGTGGCGGTGGGCCCGAGCGCGCCGGGCCTCGCACAGCTCACGGGCAAAGCCGATTCAATCTCGACTTCGGTCAACGCGATAACGACGGCATTACAGAAGGAGCTCGTCGCATCGGGTGGCATCACCGATCTGCGCCGCAGCCTGGCGGCGTCGAATCAGCTCATGGTCAGCATGAACCGGCTGGTTTCGGAGTTCAGCGTCATCGCCGCGGAGCAGAACCGGCAGCTCACCGCCACCCAGGTGTCGCTTCGAAGCGCGACGTCAGGCGTCGATTCGGCGAAGATCGACTCGACTCTCAGGAACGTGCGCGAAACTTCCGCGAACATGGCGGTGCTGACGGCCGACTTCAGGAAGACGAGTACCCGGCTGGATTCGATCGTGAACAAGGTCAATCAGGGCACGGGCACCGTCGGACTCGCGCTCAACGATCCCGGCGCGTACAACGATGTCCGCGCATTGATTCAGCACATGGATTCGATACTCGTGGATTTGAAGCGCAATCCGCGGCGGTATATCAACCTCAAAATCTTCTAGAAGACCGTTACCCGCTACCCGCTACCCGCTGCCCGCTACCCATGCCACCGCGTCCATACGACGATGGCAGCGCAGTCGTTGGGATTGGGGCTGAACTCGGGGGGCACGGTGGCAATGCCGTGGTATACCTCAATCGCCTCGATATCGAGCGGGCTCAGCGAGAAGTAATCCCTGAACGGGTCGTGACTGCGAATACCGTCTATGTATACGTTGACCGTTTCGCAGCGCAGGAACTGGACTGACGGGGTATTCCCGCGATACCGGACGCGAACGCCGGTGACCATGCGTAGCAGGTCTTCCGATTTCTGCGCGTTTCTCGCGTCAATGATCTCGCGCGTCAGAAATGTCCCGAGACCCTGCGACCTCCTTCTATAGAAGTCGTCGAATCGCCCGGTCCTGGCGTAGCGCTCCGGCTTCAGAGCGCTCGCGCGCACAACCACCTTCTTCAGGTCGGCGGCGACCGACTTGAGCTGGTAGCGCGCATCCCGACTCACGCCAGGAGTGACGGAGATCGGTATGGACAGCTCGGAGAATCCGAGACGCCTGATGCGCAGCACGGCCTTGCCGGTTGGTACCGCGACGAGCACCACTCTTCCCGCGTCGTCGGTGCTCCCACGAAGCGAAGTGCCGACGACCTGAACCTCGGCCCCTGACAGAGGTCGGCCCGCGGTGTCGGTGACGAATGCCACCACGATAGAAGTCTGGTCCTGGAGCTGCTGCGCCTGCACGCTTGCCGGCCGCATGGCAGCGAGTGCCACGAGCGCCAGAAAAAGGCGCGCGACGGGTGGTGGGAATCCGAAACCGCGTGGTGTGGCTCTCATGTGCGGCTCTACGTCAGCTCTTTCTCTAACGTAGGTACCGTACCAAGGGCCCGCAACGGCCAGATTGGCTGGCGGGAGCGGGGCGTGTCGACGGCCTTCTATCTGGACCGGGGACCGATCGATACCGAGACAATGAAGGACCGCCCGGCCCCCGGCTCGAACGCCACCGGCACGCCGTTCACGATGTCCGGATTCACGAATGCGGATCCGATGTAACGCTGATCGGTCAGGTTCTCGACGGCGAGAAACGCCTTGAGGGACAGATTACCAAACGAGATTCCGCTTGCCGTTGATACGGTCGCCCCGAACGTCCGATATCCGGGCACGGCAACCATGTTCGCGTCGTCCACGAAATAGTCTCCGACACCGCGCATGCTGACCTGGAGGCGGAGCGGAATGTTCTCGCTCACCGACCTGCCCGCGGTCAGATTGTAGAACAAGCCCGGGATTCCGGCGACGTCGTTGTCGGCGTAATCCGCCGACCTGCCTGGCCGGCCGTAGTGAACGGAATCGACCGTGTAGTGGATGTAGCGGTTCTGCGACATCGTAACGCTCCCCGTAAGCTCGAGATCGCTCCCCCCAAGCACCGACGCCCCAAGCTCGGCTCCTCTCCGCCGCACTTTCCCGGCGGTGAAGTAGAATCTTCCGCCCCGGTACGGAACGATCTCGTTCGCAACGTCTATTTGATAGAGCGCGATGTCATATGAGACCGCCGAGATGCTGCCGCCGGAGAGCGGAAGCATGTGTCTCGTTCCGACTTCGTAGCTCGTCGAGCGGATCGGGTCGAGGAGAGGATTTATTGCGGTGACGGTGTCCTGCCCGAAGGTCGAAGCGGGATCGGTCTCGTTGCCGGCCGGGGCCTCGACTCCCCCGCCGACGTTGGCGTAGAAGCTGTGTGCGGGTGTGACGCGGAAGTTGACGCCGACCTTGGGCGAGATACGGGCGAAATCCTTCGCGTCGTTCAGCCGCGGATCCATGAAGCTTCGATAGTCGTAGCGGATCTGGTCCCAGCGCGCGCCGATGTCGGCGCCCAGCCGGTCTCCGAAAAGAAAGGATTGCTGGAGGAAGACGCCGGTGTTCATCGCCGCCTCTCCCTTGTTATCGCGGAGCTCCGTTCCGCGCTTGCCGTCGCTGGTGAGCGAGTAGAACAGGATGGTTCCGTTCTGGTATGCGCGATCGGCCCCGGCTACCGTGCTGGCCGAAATACCCGGCTGGATTTCGTAGCCCGCCCGATATATCGCGTTTCCGCCCAGGTGATACCGGTTGAAGTCGCGGAATGTCCCGCGCTCGGAGCGCTGGAGCACCTTGGGATTCACGAACAGCATTCCGGACAGCGAGCTCGCCTCGCTGAGCGCGTGGCGAAGCGAGACACCGATGCGGCCGACGCGATTGTAGCGTCTTTCGTCACGCGCCGCGTAAGTCGCGTTAGCACCCCGCGGATCGGAATTCACCTCGGCCAGCGTCAGAGGGCCCGGAATATGGAAAAGATCGTTGGCCGCGGAAATGAACAAGCCGAAGTCCGTGGATTCTCCGAGCGGGGACGTCATGGACACGTTGACGAGGGCGCGCCGGCTGTCGGAGTGCGCGCGATATCCCTCCTGCATCGTGTTCGTGAATGTGAGTGCGAGCGCGGCGGGGCCGAGATGGGTGCCTCCCTGAAGGGAGGTGCGCAGGAATCCGTAGCTGCCCGCCATCTGCTGTGCGGTCGCGAAGGAGCCATGGAACTCGGGAACCGTGCTGATGTTTATCACTCCGCCGCCGGCATTCCCCCACAGAGCGGAGGCATTGGATCGGACGACCTCGATCCTGTTCGCGGCGGCGAGGTCCACCATGTCGAACGAAGTCCGGCCGTCGGGCTCGGTCTCGGGAATGCCGTCAATCAGGACGCGGATGCCGCGCGACGTTCCAGCATTGGAGCGATCGCCCGCGCCGCGCGCGCCGAAGCCGCGAATGGTGAGCCGGATGTCGCTGGCTCCATACCTGGACTGCGCGAATACGCCGGGCACGGATGACAATGCTTCGTCGAGCGAATAGCCGCGCTTGTTCTCGAGCTGCGGCCGGCCGACGACCGTAACTGCCAACGGAGTGGAGAATATGGAAGTTGTCTGACGGGTAGCGATGATGGTCACGGGCGCCAGGCGCACCCGGGCGGAATCAGTGGAATCGGCGGGCGCGGCCTGAGCGCTCGCGCGCACCGGAAGCACCACGCCGGCAGCGAGAAGGACGAGGGACAAAAATCTCATGATCGATCGGGTATGAAAGCATTGCGGGCACGGACCTTCATCCGTGCCCGCAATGTGTCTGCACGCGTCGGATTCAGTCGAGCCGTACCGCTAGTTGAACGTGTACCTCACGCCGAGCTGCACCCTGAAGACATCCCCAATGCCGGCGGTCTTTTCCAGGGAAGTTGTCATCAGCTCATTGTTTATCGTGCGAAGCCTGTACTGCGCCCGTCCCTGGGCGTCGGCAGCACCGCCCTGGGTGCTGGACGGCACGATCAAGGGTTGTGTGTTGACGAAACGCTGGCCGACGCCCCAGTTCTTGTTGAGCAGATTGCCGACGTTGAGGATGTCGGCTCTGATCTGGAGAGAGTTCCGCTTGCCGGCCAGATCGGTAAAGACTTCCTGCGCGATGCTGAAATCCGCGCGGTTCACCATCGGCAGGAAGACCGCACCGCGTACCGCATACTGGCCGCGATGCGATTTCAGATAGTCGTCCTGCCCTATGTAGGCTTCCCACGCCGCCGCCTGCTGGGCGGAGGTGAACGTCTTGGCCGACGCACCCGATCCCGAGGTGAACTGCTGGAAGTTCATCTCGGAAATGTCGCGGGGGATGTAGATCAGGTCATTGCTGAATCCGCCATCGCCATTGAGGTCGCCGGAATAGGTATAGCCCGCGTTACCGATGGTAGCCGCCTGCCAGAACATGGAAAGCGTGGTAGCGCCGAAGCGGAAATATTCCCGCCGATAGGACGCGGCGGTGAAGAGCCGGTGGCCCGGTGATGCACCAGAAAAGCCAAGTCCCGGATTGTTTGGATCCCCAGCGTGCTGATTGTTGTTCCAAGACCCGAAGGCGATCGAGCCGGGGTCAACAGTGTTCTTCGCCTCGCCGTAGCTGTACGCGCCCTTGATGTAGAGCCCGTTGCTGAAAGGCTTTTCCAGCGAGCCGGCAATGTTCCACGAGCGGCCCTCGTTGGCATTTTTCAGGACCACCGCGTTTGCCACGTTGGAGTTGATGCGGTTGCTCGTAGTCCACCGCGGGCGGTTGTCCGCTCCACTGAACTGCGTGTTGGACGGGGCGAGATTGGCATTTATGTAATAGATGCCGTTGACATCGCGATTGTAGAGAAACTCCGCAGTTCCGATCAACCCGAACGGCAGCCTCTGATCCACAGCAAGGTCGGTTCTCCACAACTGAGGGAACTTGAAATCGGGATCGGTCAGAGCGAGCTCATAGCTGGATGCCGGAGCTCCCGTAACGTTCGTCGGCTTGTAATGATTCGGATCGGGATTGAACGGCCGCGTCTTCGTGTTGCTCAGATCCTGGAAGCCGGTGAGGACTCCAGTATTGCCGATCTGGTTTGAGATCCACACATACGCCGGACGTCCCGTGAACACGCCCGTGCCACCGCGGATCTGCGTGCTGCGATCGCCGCGAATGTCCCAGTTGAAGCCCAGGCGAGGGGAGAACAGAAGCTTCGGATCGGGCAGCTTGCCCGTCGAATACTTGACTGTTTTCCCGTTCTCGTCCCTGAACGACAGCGCGTCGGCGCTCGGGTTGTCAAACGCGGTATTTCCGAAGAACGGCACGTCGACCCTCAGGCCGACGTTGACCTTGAGGTTCGGCATTACCCGCCACTCGTCCTGCCCGTAGAGTCCCGTGTATACGACATCCAGCGGCTGCAAGGGCTTCTCGCTGCCCGGGATATTGTTCCACCGCACCTGGAATCGCCGCAGGGTGACCGGAGAGAGGGTACGATTCGGATTCGCAAGGTAGTCGTTCGCGTCGGTGTAGAAGTCCGCGAGCGAGTTGTAGATGTAGACGCTCTGAGAGCCTGGGAAGAACACGTTCTCCGAGTGATACTTCTCCGCGGTCACGCCGAATGTGAGGTCGTGATTGACGCCGTAACGGGTGAGGTTGTCCTGGAACTGGTACGTGCCGTAGCGAAGCTCGTTGCTCGGCGTGAACGGCTCAAAGCCAAAGGACGTGTAGGTGGAACCACTTTCAAGCACATCGACCAGCGGGAAGAACGTGCCTCTCGACGCGCGGCTCTCGTCCTGGTACGTGTAGCCCGCAATCAGGTTGTTCGCCATGTTGGAGCCGATCGTAGAGTTCAGCTCACCGACGATGGATCGGATGTTCTCCAGAATCTGGTAATTCGAGTTCTGGAAATTCAGGCTGGTGGTGTTGCTACGTCTGCTGCCGAAGCCCAGCGACGACGAGTTGGACTCCAGTACATCGGTGTGAGAGTCGAGATGGTTGTAGCGGAGACTCACCTTGTTCCGCTCGTTAAGGTTGAGGTCGAGCTTGCCCAGGAACCTCATCGCGGGCGTCTCGCCGCTGTAACCCTGATACGGCCCCGGATCGTAGTTGAGCTTGGACTTGAGGAAGGCGGAGAGAGCGTCGAGATCGGAAGCCTTTACTCTCGTGACGCTTCCCCCTACTGTCTCGGTGCCGGTATTCGCCCTGAACGTGGTTCCCGGCTCGGTCAGCCCTTCATTCTCGTAAGTCAGGAAGTAGAAGAGCTTGTTCTTGATGACGGGCCCCGCCACCCAGCCGCCGATATTGTTGTAGTTGAAGGTGCCCGGGTCGAACTTCTGCGAGCCCGCCTTGGTGCCGACGAAGCTCTCGTCGCGCTTCGAATAGTAGAGCGAGCCGCGCAAGTTGTTGGTTCCGCTTCGGGTCACAGTATTGATCGCGGCACCGATGAAATTGCCTTGGCGCACATCGAACGGAGCGACGTTGACCTGGACCTGCTCGACTGCAGCGAGGGATATCGGAGCGACGCCCGTCCGGTCGCCGGGGGTGCTGGCGAGGCCGAACGAGTTGTTGAAGTAGGATCCGTCAACGGTGATGTTATTGAGCCGGCTGTCCTGTCCGGCGAAGGACATTCCGCCGCCGGACTGGGGCGTCAGGCGAACGACCGACTCGAGTCTCCCCGAAATGGTGGGAAGAGTCGCGAGCGCTTCCCGGCTGACGAAAGTTGCGGCCCCGGTTCTCGACTCGCTGAACGTCTCGCTGCTCCCGGTGACCGTCACGTCACCCAGCTGCGTCGCGGCCTCACGCATCACGAACTGCAGATCCGTCGAAACACCGAGGGTCAGGAATACATCTTGTTGCATCTCGCTCTGGAGACCGATGAAAGCCGCAGTAACTCTGTAAGGCCCGCCCACTCTCATTCCCGCGAGAGTAACGCGACCATCGGCCCGCGTGCGTCCCTGATACCGTGATCCTGACGGCTCGTGCACCGCCGTCACACGCACGTCCGGTCGCGGTTGACCCTGGGCGTCCCTGACGATCGCGCTGATAGCAGAGGTTGTGACACCCTGCGCCGCGACCGACGTGCACGGTACGATCACAAGTAATGCCGCGATTGCGGTAAATAACGAACGCCTTCGAATCATAGACTTAGGCTCCTGTACGAACGGAACGGGTTAAGGGACGTCTGACCAGGAAGGAGGGCAGAGTGTGTAGTCAGCGGCGGGTTCCGAATCGCGTAAAAATATCCCGCGGGACCCATCCCGGCAAGCAAGAAATCGGGTCGCCAGGTAACGCTCCGGCAACAGTGCCGCGGACAGGATTATCCCCGCGCTCGATTCGGCCGCCGTCCCACAGTCATATAGTAGACGGGAATTCCCGCGACGATGCCGCCGAGGACTCCGAGAGTCGGCCACCGGCTCGACGGATCGAGGATCGCGTTCACGAGGAGAAGCACGGTTGACACGATGAAAAGCAGCGGCACGACAGGGTATCCCGGGACCCTGAACGACGGATCATAATCCGGCCTCTTCCGCAGCACGAACACGGACGCCACCGCCAGCGCGTAGAACGGGACGATCGCCGTCACGAAGGCATCCGCCAGCTGCTCGAACGTCCCGGCCAGTACGAAGATCGCCGCCAGGATCGCTACGACCGTGATGGACACGTAGGGAGTCCGGAAGCGCGGATGCACCTTCGCCATCCCACCGAAGAGCAACCGGTCTTCGGCCATCGCAAAGAGAATCCTCGGCCCGGTGAACATCGAGCCATTGAGGCCGCCGAAGGTCGAGATCATCACCACCGTCGCGACGAATGCGACGCCGGTGCGCCCGAGAAGCCGGTCAGCGACGTCCGCCGCCACGAGCTTGGACGTCCGGATCTCCTCGACGGGAAGGACCGCGAGGTAGCCAAGGTTGGCGAGCAGATAGATGACGATGATGCCGCTCGTGCCGAAGATCAGGGCGCGAGGGAGATTGCGCCGCGGATTCTCCACCTCGCCCGCGACGAAGCTCAAATCCGCCCACCCGTCGTAGACCCACAGCACCGAGACCAGCGCCAGCCCGAAGCCAGCAAGAGTGAAGCTGCCCGATGGCGCGACCGGAACATAGTGACCCCCTGTCTGCGGCAATCCCATCCCGAATGCGAGCACCACGATGAACAGAAGACCACCGACCTTCGCCAGGGTCGTGAGATTCTGCACGGTTCCCGCCGTGCGCACCCCCACATAATTGAATGCCGCTGTGATCAGGATCGCCGCCGCGGCAACGTAGTGCACATATGCCGAGTAGGGCGCGACTCCCGGATCGTGCCCGGTGACTCTGATGAAATACTCGGCGAAAGTCGTCGAGATCGCCCCAAGCGCAGCGGCGCGGATCATCACCAGCTCCGACCATCCGAACAGAAAGGCGCAGAGACGGCCCCATGCTTCCCTGATGAAGACGTACACCCCGCCCGTCTTCGGAAACGCGCTCGCCGCCTCGGCAAGCGTAAGCGCACCGCACAGTGCGAAGATGCCGCCCACCAGCCATACGCTCAGAAGCGGGAGCGGTCCGGGCAATCTGTTGGCGATGCCCGCGGGCGATCTGAATATCCCGGAGCCGATGGTGGAGCCGACCAGTATCGCGACAGCCGTCCACAGTCCGATGCGACGCGGCAGGCCGTCGGGAGTGCTGATGTCGGGCGATGTTTGCGGCGCGTCCGCTGTGCGAATAGCGGAGGAAACGCTCGGAATCGGCTCTGTCATGCGCAAACGGTACTGCAAAGCGTTCGGGTGCGCGAGTAGTTTTACCCGCGATGAACACACTCCCCGTGGGAGCGAGCGGCTCTGTATCACACTGACGGAATAGCTCACACGCTTGCTGAGCCGATCTTCTGGATCTCCGCAGCGCTGTGTCTGATCGCCGAGCTGGCGATTCTGCGCGCCGCGTTCACTCCGCGTAGCGACGACGGCTGGTCGGGGCCGATCCCGCATTCACCCCGCGGCGCGGAGATGATGTGGGCCGTCATTCCCGCGATCGCGCTCATTTTCCTGTTCGCCGCCACGTGGCGCGCGATTCACTGATAAATCGCCAATGCAAACACTGAAGCGTCTATCCGCAGTCGCACTCGTACTCGCGTTCGCCGAGATCGTTTTCGGCGCCATCGTCCGGATCACGGGATCGGGAATGGGATGCGGCGAACACTGGCCGAAGTGCGCCGGGCTGTGGTTCCCTCCGCACGACCGCATGGACCTGATCATCGAGATCACGCACCGATACATCGCGCTCGGTCTGTCGCTCGTGATCGTCGCGCTGCTCGTGGCGGCGTTCACGCGGCGCAATGAGCCGGGAGTCGCCGGAAAGGGCGGAGTGCTGCGCCCGGCAACTCTCGCCGGGACGCTGGTCGTAGCCGCCGCGCTCCTCGGCGCGGTCACGGTGAAGATGGCGCTCAATCCGCTCGTCATCGCGTCGCATCTCACTATCGCGATGTCACTTCTGGCGACGCTCGCGGTAGCTCTTGGCCGCGCTGGCGGTCTGGGAGCGAACGCCGATCTGACAGGCGGGACACAGCGGACCTTCAGATCGGCGAGAGGCGCCGTCGGGCTCGCCATCGTTACGCTGGTGCTCGGCGCGCTCACAGCGAATCTTCCGGACGCAGCGGCGTCGTGCGGCGGCTTTCCGTGGTGCCGCACGATCAACTTCGGCGGGACGGCTCTCTGGGTGAACATCATCCACCGAATCATCGCGTTCGCGCTTTTCGGTCATCTGTGGAGAATGGCTGTCATGGCGGGCAAGCGCCACGATCCGGCCATCGTCGTACGGGCGGCGCGGTTCGCGTTCGCCGCGGCGGTACTGCAGGTGCTCGTCGCCGCGGCGATGGTCGAGATGCATTTCCCGGCGTACCTCAGATCGCTGCACCAGGCGGCGGGCACACTGGTGTGGCTGGCAGTCGTCATACTCGCGATCGTCGCGACGCGAGCCAGACGCTTCGCCGAATCGCAACCCGTGGTGCGAGCAGCGGCTTGACATCTGCGCAGGTGACGCCGGCGGCGGAGCGCTCGCTGCTCCAGGACCTGGTGATGCTCACCAAGCCGAGGATCATCTCGCTGCTGCTGGTGACCACCATCGCGCCGATGTTCGTAGCGGGCAGTCCCGGCTGGCTGCTGGTGCTCATCGTGGGCATTGGCGGATACCTGATGGCCGGCGGCGCCAACGCGGTGAACATGTACATGGACCGCGACATAGACGACAGGATGGCCCGCACGCGGCTGCGTCCCATCCCGAGCGGGCGCATGAGCGGAATCTCCGTGCTCGCCTTCGGCGTCGCGCTGGCGACTGCGGCGACGTTCCTGTTCGCGTACTTCGTCAACGTCCTCTCCGCGGCGCTGGCACTGGGCGGATTCTACTTCTATGTCTTCATCTATACGCGTTGGCTGAAGAGGACGACGCCGCAGAACATCGTCATCGGCGGGGCCGCGGGAGCGTTCCCGCCCCTCGTCGGGTGGGCGGCGATGACCGGCGGCATTGATCTCGTCGCTGTTTATCTCTTTCTGATTGTGTTCTACTGGACGCCACCGCACTTCTGGGCGCTGGCGCTGCTGAAGCAGGGGGATTACGCCAGGGCCGGCGTACCGATGGCGCCGCTCGTGTGGGGCGAGCGCGAGACGATGAACCAGATGCTGTGGTACACGCTGATCCTCATCCCGCTGACCGTGCTGCCCTTCACCTTCGGCGCGTTCGGACTGCTGTATCTGGTTTCGGCCGTGCTGCTCGGGCTGATACTTCTCGTGGGAGTCGTGCGGATGCGTGCCGCGAGGGAATGGACTGCTCCCGCGTGGTGGGTTTACAAGTATTCCCTGCTCTATCTCGCGCTCCTCTTCGTGGCCATGGCGGCTGACCGCAAGCTGGCCGGTCACGACGTGAGGACGCTGTCGCTCGAGGATCTTCGCGGCGCGATCGGGATGGTGCCGCAGGAGCCTGCGCTCTTCAGCGGGACCGTGCGTGAGAACATCGCATATGCGCTGACTGATGACGGGCGCATGCCCCCCGATGAGGACATTCGGCGCGCGGCGTCGGCCGCACACGCGACCGAGTTCATTGACCGGATGGTGGAGGGGTTCGACACGCTGGTCGGAGAGCGGGGAGTCAAGCTGTCGGGCGGACAGCGGCAGCGGCTCGCGATCGCGCGCGTTTTCCTCAAGGATCCGGCGATCGTGATTCTGGACGAGGCGACCTCGAGCCTGGACAGCGAGAGCGAGCGGCTGGTCGAACAGGCGATGCAGGAGCTGCTTCGCGGACGCTCCACGATGATCATCGCGCACCGCCTGAGCACGGTTCTCCGCGCCGATCGTGTGGTGGTGCTGGATCGCGGGCGTGTGGTGGAGGAAGGCAGGCACGCCGAACTGGTGGCGTCCGAGGGAGTGTATTCGCGGCTTTATCGCGGGCAGTTCCGCGATGACGAGGCGTTCCTCGCGCGCTAGCTGGTTGTCGCATCCCCGAGGCAATTCAAAAACTTTGCAACGCTCTTGATCTTAGCGCCACGATACTAGCGCGGCGCGGCACCGGAATCAGACACAGGCGCGGGCGCTGCGACCCCAAGCTTCAGTGGGACAGTAGCGGGCTGCCCCGCGACGAAGGTGACGGTCTGCTCGGCGACGCCCAGCAGCGGGTGCCAGGCCTTAATGTGCCAGGTGCCCGGCGGAATGTCGTCTATCGTGAACGTCCCCGTCTTCTCCGACACCGAGAAATACGGGTGATCGAACACTAGAATCCATGCCTTCGACCATGGATGCAGGTCGCAGGTGACCTCCAGCTGCGCGGGCTTGTCCAGCAGCCGATCGAACGGCACGACTTCGCCATTGTCGTTGAACGGCGCGATGGCTTCGGTCTCACCGGTTCCAACATTGACGATGCGATTTCGGTGCATCGCCACATCCTCGCTCGCCATGTTGAGCGTGCCGGGGGCGAATACCGCCTGGACGCGCGGGCTGAGGAGGCAATCCGTGTTCACGAGCTCGAAGCGACGCTCGACGGGCAGACGCTTGCCGGCGCGGATGTCCGTAAGCCAGACCACAACGCCACCGATTCGTGTACCGGTACGCTGGATCGAGGGGTCGGTGATGGACCGGCCGCAACCCGGCTGATCCGTCGGCAGCGTGATGACGGAATCGGCGGGAACCGGACCGTCGAAATCGATCGTTCCGGTCAGGCGCGCACCGCCGGTGACCGTCATCTGCCTGTACGCCTCCGTTGGCGTCGAAACGACCGTCGGACGCGGAGCGACATCCCCTTCCTTCAGGCGCGCGGGCTGAGCCGCGTCGGCTTTCTTGTCGGTTGAACAGCCCGCCAGCAGTACGACGGACAACAGTAATGTGCCGGACAGACGCTGATTCATTCTTGATTTCGCTTGCATCGATGCGGTGTGGAGGGGCAACGGACGTGCCACGCCCACAACTACGGACAGTTATCTCTTCTCGTACACGCTTCGCCCGCCGAGCCATGTGGACATGACGCGGGTCTGAAGGATTTCGCTCGCGGGAACGGTCATGATGTCGCGATCGAGTACCACGAAGTCCGCGTATTTCCCGGGAGTGATGGAGCCCATCACGTTCTCCTGGAACGCGGCGTAGGCCGGCCAGATCGTCATGGACTCGAGCGCCTCCGAGCGCGTCATGATCTGATCGGGATACCATCCGCCGGGGGGCCAGTTCGACGCATCCTGCCGCGAGACGGCGGCGTGAAACGAGATGAGCGGGTTGACCTCTTCGACGGGGAAATCGCTCCCGTTCGGAATTATCACGCCGGTATTGAGGAGCGATCGCCACGCGTACGCTCCCTTGATCCGGTCGGGCCCGACACGTACTTCGGCCCAACGCATGTCGCTGGTCTGGTGACTCGCCTGCATTGACGCGATCACACCGAGGGTCGCGAACCGCGGGATGTCTTCGAGAGAGATGACCTGGGCGTGCTCGACGCGGAAGCGGTGGTCGGCAACGGGCACCGCTTTCAGCGCGGCATCGAAGGCGTCCAGTACGACGCGATTGCCGCGATCGCCGATGGCGTGCACTCCCACCTGGAATCCCTTGCGCAGCGCCAGAGTCGCCACGCGCTGGATGTGAGCCGTCGCGGAGACGAGCAGGCCGGTGTTGCCAGCGTCGTCAGCATACGGAGTGAGCAGCGCCGCGCCGCGGGAGCCGAGCGCGCCGTCGGCGTAGAGCTTGATGCTGCGAATCCAGACGCGCCCATCGTAGAGAGCGCTTTGCGGTCCGCGCGACATGTAGTGCATGATGGCGGCGCTGTCGTCGGATATCAGGACGTAGTTGCGCAGGTTGAAACGTCCCGCCCGCGCAAGCGACTCGTAGATGTCTATCGTGCTTCTGCTCGCGCCGGCATCGTGAATTCCGACGAGGCCCCACTTGTTCGCTTCGGCGATCGCCTCGAGAATCGCCTGCGTCGTCTGCGCGCGCGTCGCTCGAGGCACCGCGCGTCCCACGAGACCTTCGGCGTTGTCCACGAACACGCCGCTCGGGGACTTGTCCGGCATCCTGATGATGCGCCCACCGGAGGGATCAGGAGTCGCGGCCGTCACGTTGGCGGCGCGCATCGCCATCGCGTTTGCGAGAATCGCGTGGCCGTCTATGCGAACGAGGACCACAGGATTCTGCGGCACCGCGAGAGAGAGAGCTTCGTGCGTCGGGAACTGCTTGTCGGGCCACAGGTTCTGATCCCAGCCGCGCCCCTCGATCCATTCGCCCGGCTTCATCTGCTTCGCGCGCGCGACGACGCCGGCGATGACCTCGTCGTAGGATTTCGATCCTGCGAGCTGCACGTTTCGAAGCGACGTTCCGAGGCCGAGGAGGTGCGCGTGCGCGTCTACCATCCCGGGAATGACTGCGCCGCCTCCGGCATCTATCACACGTGTCCGCGGTCCCGCGAGTGAACGCACTTCGCGCTCGGAGCCGGCGAAGAGAATCCGTCCACCCTTCACGGCGAACGCGGAAACCATTGGGCGCCTCTCGTCCACCGTATAAACGCGTCCGTTGACGAGTATGAGGTCGGCGGAGCCGGAGGGACGCACCGCATTGGACGTGGCGGAAGCCTGCGCGATTGCCGGAGCGGGCGCCGCGGCGACCAGCGCGCAGATCAGAGCACGAAAAAGATTTGTCATTCGCATGTCGGGATTTTGGCTCCGGGACGGAGCGATTGCCAGATCACGCGCGGCAAAGCTTTGCCATAATTTCCATGATGCTCATCAGCAAGAGGAGCGCGGTGGCGCTCGCCGCGACAGTGATTGCGGGCGGCGGTCTCGCCTGCGCGAGGCTGCCGGGAGCACTGCCGACGCCGGCGACGGTGTGGCTCGTGCCCGCGCCCGGCGCGCGCGACGCGCTCACGGCGAGCGGATCGGTGGGCTCCGCTTCGCCATTCGCGGGACCACTTATCGTACTCGACAGCACGACGCTACGGCCGGTAGCGCTCCTCACCTCTGCGCGCGAGGTGAGTCGCGCGGGAGATTCCGCGACAGCTCGGATCGCGGTGGTGACGACGTATCAGGGAGGACGCTACCGACCAGAATCGGTTCGGGCCCTGTCGGACGACAGAGACGTTCTCGCTGCATCCGGGGGCGCGATCGCGCTGGCCGTATCCATGGTCGCGGGCGGAGTGTTCATGGATTTTCAGGGCGGAACTCCGAACGATCTCCCCGGTCTCGTCGCCCTCGCGCGGGCGACCGCTGACTCCGCGCGTGCGCGCGGGCTCGCGCCGGTGGGAATAGTGGTTCCGCCGGGAGACACGGTCGGATATCCGACCGCGGTCCTGGCGCGCATTGCCGATCTCATCGTGGTGCGGCTTCAGGGAGAGCACCGGCCGGGCACTTCACCGGGGGCGCTCGCTTCTCCTGGCTGGGCGGCGCGTCAGCTCGCGCTGCGCACAGTCGAGATCGGAGCGAATCGCGTGGTCGCAGAGCTCCCGCTGTTCGGCTATCGCTGGGATGCGGGCGGGAGCGCCCGACCGATCACGTTCGCTGGCGCGCAGGCGCTGGTCGCGGCTGAGTCGGGCAGCTTCAGACGTGATCCGGCGACGGGATTCCTCACCGCCGTGGGCCGTGACGGATGGACGATATGGGTCCCTGACTCGCGCTCGATCGAGCTGCTCATCGCGGCAGCCCGCCGAAGCGGCGTGCACCGGATTGCGCTATCCGGAATCGAAGGCGCCGATCCGGCCATCGTTGACCGGTTGCTCGGGTCGATCAGACGATGATCAGCTCTTTCTGGTATTGGTCCGGCGTGATGACGAGCTGACGCTCGCCGATCCAGCCGTTGACCTCGCTTCGCATTCCGACATCGCCCGTGAGATAGATCCCCGGCTCGATCGAGAACCCGACGCCGGGAATCAGCAGACGCTCTTCTCGCGTCTCGAGATTGTCTATATGCGGCCCCGAGCCATGCAGGTCGCGGGGATCGATCGAATGTCCGGTGCGGTGGATGAATCTCTCGCCATGGCCGCGTGAGGTGATGACCGCGCGTGCGGCATCGTCAACTTCTCCTCCCTTCACCGGAATGCCCGCCGGAATCCGTTCGCGTAGAAGCGTGATGGCGGCATCTCTCGCATCGCGAACGGCTTCCCAGATTCCGATCTCGCGCTCGCCCGGCTGGCCGAGCGATCCCATCCAGGTCTGATCGGCGAAGACGCCGTTCTCTTCCCTCGCCCAGAGATCGATCAGCAGGATGTCTCCATTGCGGATGAGCGCGCTCTCTTCCGCGGGCGGACTGTAATGCGGGTTGGCCGCGTTGGGACCGATGGCGACGATCGGACCGTGGTCCGTCTCCAGCCGGTTTTTTGCGAATTCGCCAAGTATCCATTGCTGGAGGGCGAATTCGGTGATGGGGGAGCCGGACCGGGCCGCATCGCCGGCACGCTGCATCGCTTCGTGGGCAACGCGAGCGATGACCACCGCTGCTCGCCGATGCGACGCGAGGTTCTCCTCTGTCCAGACCGCGTAGAACCGGCTCACGAGGTCCGCGCTCGATACAACCGTCGCTCCGGCGCCACGAACCATCTCCAGCACCCCAGCTGGAACCCTGTCGAGATAGGGAACCGCGTCGCCCGGCGAATACTCCATCGCTACCCGCTTGCCCTTTACCAGTGTGGCGAGCTGCGACTCGAGCTCGCGCCAGCCGCTGTATTTCGTGCGGCCCCATTCGGCGGGCCAGAGCCGCCATGGACCCTGTTCGATGGCGTGCGTGATGGCGACCGGACTGCCGGACCTTGGTATGAATGCGAAAATCCTGCGCGTCGCCATGCCCTCGAGGCCGAGCATTCCAAGGGCAACCGGATTGAGTCCGTGGAAATCGAAGATGAGCCATCCATCGAGGTCCGCGTCGGCGAGTGCCGCCTGAAGCGGGGGAAGCAGTTCCGGATTCAGCATGGTTCGGTGGTCACTCGTTGTGGCTTCGCCATTCCGCGCGCCATTCGCAGATGCCATCGCCGCGCTGAACGCAGTGGACGTGATCTATCTGTCCGCCGCCATTGATAAGCAGTCGGATCAGCTCGCGGAGGGCATATTCGTAGAAGACGCAGCCGCCGGATTTCGGGGTCCCGTTGACCGTCGCGGAATTGGGGATCTTGAGCGTAATGAAGGAGCCGCTGCGCTCGAGCGTTCCGCCGAAT
The DNA here is from genome assembly GCA_030647905.1 of Gemmatimonadaceae bacterium. Lineage (NCBI taxonomy): Bacteria > Pseudomonadati > Gemmatimonadota > Gemmatimonadia > Gemmatimonadales > Gemmatimonadaceae > Gemmatimonadaceae bacterium. Next base: position 153,270 of record JAUSJA010000033.1, read on the forward strand.
TTTTTCTCGACGACGACGCGGAGCTGCTTGAGCGCCATCCGCCGGCTTATGAAGGCCGGGCCGACCCGGATCGTTCCGCGACGCGTCGGCGACAGGGATTGGTAAATATCGCGCGCGAGGATGACACCCGCGTTCCTGAACAGCTCCTCGGCATCGGGGCGGCGTCCGATCAGCGTGCCCAAGCCTTCGGCTTCGGCGAACGGGACCTGCTGGCCGCGCTTCATCGCGTCGGTGTACCGCCTTATCTGGGTGTACACCGTATCGCTCAGCCCCAGTCGCTTGTTTCGGAGCTCAGGGACATATTCGGCCTCCACCTGATCCTCCGGTGTATCTATGCGGCGAATTGCTTCGAGAAGGCTTAGCGGGATGCGAGCGTTGACTGTCGGGGGCATTTGCTCCGTAAGATGGGTCCGGCATCGGCCGGCGACAGCGAAAGTTATTGCAAACCGGTCGAAGGTGAACGACTGACAGACATCTTTTTCGCGTCCGCGGCGGCCCGCGTTCTCGCCGGAGTCGCCATGGTGACAGTCATCGCCCTCGCCGCGCGCCGGCTCGATTCGCTGTCCGGGAGTGGCGCCGTGGCGGCAGTCGTCATCGCGACCGCGTGCATGGCCGCGGGCCGGACCTGGGCACTGCTGCTCATCGCGTTCTTCATCACCGGCGTCGGACTGTCGGCAACATGGAAGAAAGCGAAAAGCGTGCGCACCGGAGACGTCGTCGAGAAGGGTGGCGCCCGGGATGCGTGGCAGGTGCTCGCGAACGGTGGCGTGCTCGCCGGGGCGGCGATGGGCAGCGTGCTTTGGCCCTCGCCTTCATGGCAGGTGCTCGGCGCCGGTGCGATCGCGGCGTCCACCGCCGACACGTGGGCGACCGAGATCGGCATGCTGTCGTCACGGCCTCCCCGGTCGCTGGTTTCGTTCGCCACGGTAGCGCCCGGCACCTCCGGCGGGGTGACGTGGCTCGGAACGATTGCGGCGGCCGGAGGAGCGCTCTTCATCGCGCTAGCTACGTTTCTTTTGAAGTGGCCCCTGCACGCTGTCTGTGCCGCGGCGATCGGGGGATTCGCCGGTTCCATCCTCGATTCCCTGCTCGGCGCAACACTCCAGGCCACACGCTGGTGCGAGCACTGCGGTCGCGCCACGGAACGAGAGGTGCACTCGTGCGGTACTGTCACACTTGCGACTGGAGGCATTCGCTGGCTCGACAACGACGCAGTCAACGCCCTCAGCTCGCTCGGCGGAGCGATCATCGGGATGCTCTGCCTGTTGTGAAGCGATCCTTGGGGGCTCGATGAGATCCACCGATTCAGCGAGCTCTTGCCCGCGCGACGGAGCCCGAGTCCTGCTCGTTAGCACCAACCGCGAGAGGCAACCCTACCCGGTGGTGCCCAACGGGCTGGCATGCGTCGCGTCGGCTCTCGAGCGAGCCGGACATGAAGTGCGGTTTCTGGACCTGTGCTTCGAAGCGGATCCAGTCGCGGCGGCATCGCGCGCGGCGCGCGAGTTCCAACCGACTATCGTCGGAGTTTCGGTGCGAAACATAGACAACAGCGACGCGATCGCGCTCCGTCATTACATGCCTGAGGCGCGCACCATCTTCGCTGCGCTGCGAGAGGCGGTTCCGGCGGCGAAGATCATCGCCGGAGGAGCGGCGTTCGGCGTCGCACCCGAGGCGCTCTTCCGCGATTTCGGCGTGGACTTCGCGGTCGCCGGAGACGGCGAGCGCGCGAGTGTCGCACTCGTGGGAGCGCTCGCGCGCGGCGAAGACGTGACGGCCCTGGCGGGTGTCGTTCGCTCCGTGGATGGAAGAGTGCACTTCACTCCGCCCGGAGAGGACGCCGACCTCGACGCCCTGCCATCTCCATCGCTTCACCGCTGGATAGACCTGAGGCGCTACGAGAGGCATGGCGCAACGATCCCGATCCAGACGAAGCGCGGATGCGTTTACAAATGCGTCTACTGCACCTATCGGAACGTCGAGGGGTGGGGATATCGCACCCGCAATCCGGAGCGCGTCGCCGACGAGATCGAAGAGCTGTGGCGAAGCGCCGGCGTTCGCAACTTCGATTTCGTGGACTCGACGTTCAACTCGCCTCAGGGGCACGCGATCGAAGTGTGCGAAGCGATCATCCGCCGGAACATGGGCGTCCATCTGGACACGACCAATTTCACACCCGCCGCGGTCTCCGATGAGCTTCTGGACGCGATGCGTGGAGCGGGCTTCCGCACGCTCGGCATCACCGCCGAGAGCGCCAGCGATCCGGTCCTCGAGCGCCTGGAAAAAGGATTCAGCGCCGCAAAAGCGCGCGACGCGGCCGAGAGGGTGGAGCGGGCGGGGATTCGCGCACTGTGGATCTTTCTCGTCGGCGGGCCGGGAGAAACGCCACACACGCTCGAGGAGACGCTTGAGTTCGCGGCGTGGCGGCTGCGCCGGGGCGACGCGGTTTATCTGACTGTCGGACTGCGCATCTATCCAGGCACGACGCTGCATCGAATCGCAATTGACGAAGGGGTGGTGGTCGCGGAAGCGTCGCTGCTCGATCCGACATTCTATTTCAGTCCCGGGCTCGGGTTCGACGCTGCGGTAGATCGTCTTCGCCGTTTCTCCGCCGATCACCCCCGCTTCATGTTCTCGGCTGATTCGCGATCGGTGCTCCTCCCATACCTTACGCGAGTGGCGTCCATTCTTCGGCTGCCAAGGCCGCACTGGCAGTACATGGGAATCTTTCAGCGCGTCTCGCGCGCCGTTTTGCGACGTCCCGCCGCGGTATCGCATGCCTGACGCGCAGGTGATCGTAGTGGGCGGCGGCCCCGCAGGCTCGTCCACCGCGTTCTTTCTCGCGCGCGCCGGCGTGGATGTACTGCTGCTCGACCGCGCGTATTTCCCGCGCGACAAGACGTGCTCCGAATACATGAGCCCACAGGCATCGCGGATCCTGGCGGAGATGAACGCTCTCGACGCAGTCGAGGATGCGGGCGCCGCACAGCTCGCCGGGATGCGGGTTCACGCGCCCAACGGGTCAGTCATTCACGGGGAATTCGCGGCTGCCCACCGATTTCGCGGATACCGCGACCGGGGGCTGGCTGTCCGTCGGACGATACTCGACGCAATTCTTCTCGAACGCGCCCGCGCGGCGGGCGCGACAGTCGAGGAGGGCACGCGCGTGACCGACATGATACGGGATGACCGCGGGCGCGTCAGCGGCGTGATCACCGCCGGCGCAAGTGGAGTCGCGGAGAGGCGTGCGCGGCTGATCGTCGGCGCGGACGGCCTTCGCTCAGTCGTCGGACGACGTCTCGGTCTCATCCGCTCGTCGCGATGGCCTCGGCGAATCGCGCTCGTCACCCACTATTCGGGGGCAGAAGAAGTTGGCCGGTTCGGTGAGATGTTCGTGGATCGCGACGGCTACTGCGGAGTCGCCGATGTCGGCAACGGGCTCACCAATGTCGCCGTCGTCGTTCCCGTGTCGCGCGCCGCAGAGGTCGCGGTGGACCGCACGGAGTTTCTCGAGAGCTGGATCGCCGAGCGGCCACGAATCGCGGCGATGTTCGCGCGCGCGACGCGCGTGGATCCGGTGCGCGCCACTGGCCCGTTCGCGACGTCGGCCCGAAGGGGATGGGCAAGAGGTGCCGCGCTCGTCGGCGATGCGGCGGAGTTCTTCGACCCGTTCACCGGCGAGGGCATCTACACCGCGCTGCGTGGCGGCGAGCTGCTGGCGGATTTTGCGGCCGAGTCGGTGCGCGCCCGGGACGGCGCGACGGCGGATGCCCCGCTCCGCGCCTACGAATCAGCGCGCCGCGCCGAGTTCTCGGGCAAGTGGAGGGTCGAGCGCCTTGTCGGAGCAGCGGTCGCAATTCCCGCCCTCATCAACCGCGCTGCCGACGTGCTTTCACGACGGCGAGACATGGCCGACCTCCTCGTCGGAGTGGTCGGGGATTTCGTTCCCGCGCGGGAGGTTCTGCGGCCCGGCTATCTTCTCAGTCTCATATTCTCCCCTTCGGGCCGCGCATGACCGTAGACCAGGACTCATTCCGCTCTGTACTCGGCCGCTTCGCAACAGGTGTGACCGTCGTCACGACCGTGGACGCCAGTGGTCGCGACGTGGGGATGACCGTGAGCGCGTTCGCGTCGGTAAGCCTGAATCCGCCGCTCGTCCTCATCTGCGTAGATCACGCGGCTTCCATCTACGACGTGCTGTCGAAGGCGAGCCACTTCATAGTCAACATCCTGTCAGAGGGACAGGAAGCGCTGGCGCGGCGGTTCGCGGAGAGTGGACAGAACCGGTTCGACGGAATCGGCTACGACCGCGGCCAGACCGGTGCGGCAATCCTCGACGAAGTGCTTGGGTACATCGAATGCAAGGTGGTGACACGGCGCGAGGCGGGAGACCACGACATCCTGACAGGAGCGGTAGAGGTCGCGGTCGCGAACGAAGGCAAGCCGCTGCTCTACTATCGCGGGGGTTACGCGCAGCTGGAGCGCTGATTGTGACCGGACTACTGACGCCTGCGCGGCGGCGCGGTATCGAGATACTCGACGATCCCGCCGTGGATCCCGCACTGATGACGCGCTCGATGCGCGACGTTGCCCGCGCCAACATCCTGTTCGGCGGCCGGAGGGCGGCGATCACCGAGCTGATGCCCGCGCTGCGGGAGATGCATGGATACGGGTCAATGCTCGACGTCGGAACAGGCGTCGGCGACATACCGGCCGCCGCGAGGCTTGCCGCAGCCGGCCTCGGCGTGAAGCTGCGCACCATCGGCATGGAGATGTCGGGTCCACTCCTGTCCGCGTACGGGAGCGCCAACGACACCGTGGTGTGCGGAGATGCTGTCGCGCTGCCTTTTCGCGACCGCAGCGTGGACGTCGTGATGGCGTCACAGCTTCTGCATCACTTCATTGCCGCTGACGCCGCCGCGCTCGTCCGCGAGATGAATCGCGTGGCGAGGAGCCGCGTCGTGATCAGCGATCTTCGTCGCAGCTTCGTGGCGGCGGCGGGAATCTGGCTCACATCGTTCCCGCTGCGCTTTCACACGGCGAGCCGGCACGATGGTGTAGTTTCCGTGATGAGAGGGTTTCTTCCCGATGAGCTCGCGGACATCGTCGAGGCCGCGACCGGCGAGCGGCCGGTCGTGCGACGGCGCTTGGGCTATCGCATCACCACGAGCTGGATACCGCGGACATGACGGCGATCGAGAGACAGCCGTTCGAGCTCGGACCGATGCCTCCTGGCCGTTGGATGGAGACGGTGGATGAGCGGCTCGTTCGTGCGCCATGGCGCACCATCTTCGGACTCGCGCGCAGAGTCGAGGAGTGGCCGGCGCATCTTCCGCATTACCGGTACGTGCGCTTTCGCGAGCGCGCGAGGGACGGCGGCGGAATCGTGGAGATGGCAGCGGACCGGCCTTTCGGACCGGTCGCCTGGCCGACGTGGTGGTTGTCCGAGATGTCTGTGGATGATGGAGCGCCGGTAATCCGATTCCGTCACATCGCGGGTATAACGAAAGGCATGGACGTGGAGTGGACGTTCCGCGCGGAATCCGGCGGAACCCGGGTAAGGATTCTGCATGTGTGGGATGGCATCCCCGTTCCGTTCATCGGAATTCCGGTGGCCACGATCGTAATCGGGCCTGTCTTCATTCACGGTATTGCGTCACGAACGCTGGCGGGGCTGGCAGCGGTCGCGGAGCGCGAAGCGGGCAGTCGCAGCGGCGCCGGCCCGGGATAACTCAGCGGAGCAGCGATTGTCGAAGCGGAGAGTGGTAATAACTGGAATCGGTGCCGTCACCCCGATCGGATCCACCGTCGAAGGCCTGTGGGAAGGCCTGCGTCGCGAGCGGTCCGCGGTGGGGGCTGTCACGCGCTTCGACCCGTCGATCTTCAAGAGTCACAATGCCGCGGAGGTGAATGACTTCGTCGCGACCGATCACCTCGAGCGGAAGAAAGCCAGGCGGCTCGATCGCTTCGGGCAGTTTTCCGTGGCGACGGCGCGAATGGCGATCGAGGACGCGGGCATCCATCTCGAGAGCGAAGACCGGGAGCAGATCGGCTCGACGATGGGGAGTGCGCTCGGCGGGCTCGAATTCGCGGAAAGCCAGTTGAATCTGTATCTGAAAGAGGGGGTCCGCGCGGTGGATCCGATGCTCGCGCTTTGTGTCTTCGGCGGAGCGGCGAGCTGCAACATCGCCATCGAGCTCGGTGTGTCCGGACCGAACTCGACGAACTCGATGAGCTGTGCATCGGGCACGCTGGCGATCGGCGAAGGATTCCGGTTCATCCGCGATGGATACGCCGACGTGATGATATGCGGCGGTGCAGAGGCGCCGCTCGCTCCGCTGTGCTTCGGCGCGTTCTCGATCATCCGGGCAATGTCAACGCGGAACGAGGACCCGGGAAGCGCATCGCGTCCGTTCGACAGGGACCGCGATGGCTTCGTGATGGGAGAGGGCGCGGCCGTAGTGATTCTTGAGGAATACAATCGCGCAGTCGCGCGCGGGGCGAAGATCTATGCGGAGGTGGCGGGATTCGGGTTCACCAACGACGCGTACCACATGACGGCGCCGCGGCCTGACGGCTCGCAGGCGGCGAGATCGATGCGACTCGCGCTGAGGGACGCGCACGTCGGCCCGGAGGAGATCGGCTACGTGAACGCGCACGGCAGCTCGACTCCGCTCAACGATCCGACGGAGACAAAGGCGATCAAAGACGTCTTCGGAGATGCGGCCTACTCCGTGCGGGTGAGCGGGACGAAGGGGTACTACGGCCACGCGCTCGGAGCTTCGGGTGCGATCGAAACGGCCATATCGGCGCTCGCGATCGAGCGCGAGTGGCTTCCTCCGACAATCAACCTCACCGTTGCCGACGAGGCCTGTGACCTTAACTTTCTGCCCGGAACGGGACAGAGCGAGAGAGTGGAGCATGTTCTCACGAACTCGTTCGGATTCGGCGGCATCAACGCCGCGCTCGTGCTCCGCCGCGTGAACTGACGCGGTGAGGGTGCCGCGGCCCTCACGTCAACAACGGAGCTTCCTTATGCGGGATTCCTGGCGCCATTTCGTCGCCGAGTTCATCGGCACCTTTGCGCTCGTCTTCGTCGGCGGCGCCGCGATCATGATCGCCAAGGACTCCAATAGTCCCGCGGGGCTCGTCGGCATCGCGCTTGCGCACGGACTGATTCTGGCCGTGATGGTAAGCGCGCTGATGCGGATCTCCGGTCACTTCAATCCCGCGATAACGCTCGGATTTCTCGCGGCGCGCCGCATCGACGTGCCAATGGCGGGGGTCTACATCCTCGCTCAGATCATCGGCGCCATTGTCGGCGCGTACGCTCTCAAGTGGACGTTCCCGATCGCGCTTTTCGAGGCGACGCGCGGCGGCGGTCAGGCCATCGCTCTGCAGGTGACTGGCGGACAGGCATTCCTCCTCGAGTTCATTGCGACGTTCTTCCTTGTGCTCGTCGTGTTCGGCACGGCCGTGGATCCGAAGGCGCCGAACATTGGCGGCCTTGCAATCGGTCTAACGGTCACGGCGGACATGCTCGCGATCGGGCCTCTCACCGGCGGGTCCATGAATCCTGCGCGATCGTTCGGACCCGCCGTCGCGAGCGGAATCTTCGAGGCACAGCTCATCTACTGGGCGGCGCCGATAGCTGGAGGAATCGCGGCGGCACTGCTGTATGAGTACCTGTTCCTGCGGCGCGAGATGGAGCCCGTATCGCATGGGACGCTGCGGCCCGCGGCGACCACGCGCGAAAGGCCGCGGGCGTAGCGTCAACATGGATCCAGGCTTCCTTATTTTCTTGGTTGACGGCAACGACATTGCTACCATCCATAGCCGTAACGATCCCGACGTAGCACGCCGACTCGCAAACCGCTGTCAGAACCAAAAGCAGTTGTCTTTCTCTGCGGTCTCGACGGTCTCTGTGTCGACAAGCGGCAGTTCATTGGCCTCCAAATTTGCAGGAGCCAGCCGTTCGAGAGGGTGTCTGGAACGTAACCTGCCATTCGGGTACGACGATGTGAGGGCTCACAGGAGAACCAGATGACCGCGATGAGACGGATCATGCTGCTGGCGGCGAGTGCCGTGCTCACCGCATGCGCAACAACCGGGACCACGGCGCAAACCGACCGGCATCCCGCGACGACCGTGGAGGTGGACAATCAGGCGCTGCTCGACATGACGATCTACGTCCTGAGAGACAGCCAGCGCATGCGCCTCGGTATCGCGACCGGACTATCGAAGACACGCTTCACGATTCCCGCCGGAATCATGTTCGGCGTCACCACACTGCGGTTCATTGCCGACCCAATCGGCGCCAATCGCTTGCCAGTGACCGAGGAAATCACCGTCAGCGAGGGCGACGAAGTGGTGTTGAGGATACCGCCTTACTAAGCGAGCAGCGACCGGTCCACCGACCCGATCGAAGTCAGGCCGGAGAACGCGAGCTGTAGATCTATCTCCGCCATCATCGTGCGGATGATGTGACGGACCCCTTGCTCGCCATGGCTGGCCAGACCTTCGTCTCTACAAGGCTACGGTCCGACGCGGAGGTACTTCTCCTCATACCGCTCCATGGACGCCTGGATGATCTCCATGGCGGCGTCGCTCTTCTCCCAGCCCACGATCTCGACTCGCCTGCCCTCGAGATCCTTGTAGATGTGGAAGAAGTGCTCGACCTCCTTCAGGTAGTGCTGCGAAAGGTCGGCGATGTCGAAATACTCGTTGTAGAACGGATCGAACGACGGGACAGCGATGATCTTGTCGTCGGGCTCGCCGCGGTCGAGCATCTTGAGCACGCCGAGCGGCCGGCAGTCTATCTGACATCCGGGGAACGTCGGCTCGTTGATGCTGACGATGATGTCGAGCGGATCGTTGTCCTCGTGCAGTGTCCGCGGAATGAATCCGTAATCGCCGGGATAGTGAACCGCCGAGAACAGCACGCGGTCGAGACGAAATTGTCCGCTCTGCTTGTCGAGCTCGTACTTGTTGCGGCTTCCGCGCGGAATCTCGATGACGGCGGTGACGACTTCAGGAGGATGCGATCCCACGGGGAAATCGTGCCATGGGTTCACGAAGCCACCTTCACGGCCACGTCGGTCCCGGCGAACATGCGATACTGCATCTGTCGGGTCTCCTGGTTCAGACCTAAAACTACCCCGACTTGCGGGCATGTGAACTACCGGCTGAGCTCCAGGCGCAGAGCCCGGGCCGCATCCACGGCGAAGTAGGTCAGAATGAAATCGGCTCCCGCCCGGCGGATCCCCACGAGCGACTCCATCATGACGCGATCGCGATCTATCCAGCCCTTTTCGGCGGCTGCGCAGATCATTGCGTACTCTCCGCTCACCTGGTAGGCGGCAACAGGATAGCCCGTCGCCTCTTTCACTCGGGTGATGATGTCGAGGTACGGGCCCGCCGGCTTGACCATCACGGCATCGGCTCCCTCCTCGATGTCGGCGAACACCTCGCGCAACGCCTCCTCGGCGTTGGCGGCATCCATCTGGTATCCCTTTCGGTCGCCACTCTTCGGCGCAGACTCCGCCGCCTCGCGAAAGGGACCGTAGTAACCCGATGCGTACTTGGCCGCATAACTGAGGATGGGAGTGTTCGCGAAACCGTTCTCATCGAGCGCGGCGCGAATCGCTCCGACCCGCCCGTCCATCATGTCGCTTGGCGCTATCATGTCCGAGCCGGCGGCGGCGTGCGAAAGCGAGGCGCGCGACAGAAGCTCGAGAGTCGCGTCGTTCACGACCTCGCCGTCCTCGAGAATACCGCAGTGACCGTGATCCGTGTACTCGCACATGCAGACGTCGGTGATGACGACCATCTGCGGCAGCTCGCGCTTGAGGAGACGCACCGCCTGCTGAACCGCGCCCTGCTCGGCCCATGCTTCAGTGCCGGTCGCATCCTTGGTGTCGGGAATCCCGAAAAGGATCACGCCCCCGACCCCCGCCTCGGCGGCAGCAGTCGCGTCGCGCAGCAGCTCGTCGGGCGAGGTCTGCGCCGTGCCCGGCATGGACTCGATCGGACGGCGCAATCCGGATCCACTGCGTGCGAAGAGAGGGAGGACGAGCTGCGATGGGACGAGCGTCGTTTCACGCACGAGGCGGCGAAGTGCCTCGGTCCGGCGCAGTCGGCGCCCACGATATACGGGAAAAACAGGCATGTTTACTCGGGTTGCGGCGGATTGAGCTGCCCGGAATTGCGCAGCTCCAGCAACAAGCTCGATGCGCCGCGCGTGCGCAAGTCCGCGGCGAGGGCGCGACCTGCGTTCTCGGGCGAATCTATGTCCACAATAGTGGATCCGCGGACGGCATCGCGTCCGCGCACATCGCTTACGAAACCATGCAGTGTCCAGTTGCCGGCGCTGTCCGGCGTGGCGAGCGCTCCGATCGGAACCTGGCATCCGCCCTCAAGCGCAGCGAGAAACGCCCGCTCCGCCCGTGTCGCGATCTGCGTCGGACGGTGATCGACGTGCGACAGGATCTCCCGCATCTCATCGTCGTCTCCGTGAATCTCGACTGCGATTGCGCCCTGCCCTGCCGCCGGCAGCCACTCCGGTGGCTCGAGGAACTGAGTGATCCGCTGGCGAGCGTCGAGCCGGATGAGTCCCGCCGCGGCGAGAATCGCGGCATGCACCTGGCCGGTGTCCACCTTCTTCAATCGGGTAGCAACGTTGCCACGCAGCTCCACTACCTCGAGGTCGGGACGGATCGCCATGAGCTGCGCTCTCCGTCTGAGACTCGAAGTGCCGACGCGCGAGCCGGCCGGAAGTGAGGCGAGATCGTCCGCCTGCGTCACCGGATTCACCACCAGCACATCGCGTGGATCTTCGCGCTCGAGGATCGCACCGAGCACGAGCCCGTCGGGCAGCTCGGTGGGAAGGTCCTTCAGCGAATGGACGCAGCAGTCCACCTTCTTCTTCTCCAGCGCGACTTCGAGCTCGTGCGTGAACAGCCCCTTGGCGCCGATCTCGCTCAGCGGCTCGTCGAGGTGCTTGTCGCCAGTGGTCTTGAACGTGACGATCTCGCACGCGACCCCGCGCGTCCCGAGCAGGGATTCCACCATCCGCGCCTGGCGCAGCGCCAGCTCCGACGATCGTGTCGCGATGCGGACGACGCGGTCACTCATTTCAGCGCGCGCTCCACGGCGGCGACGAGTCCGTCGGTGGTGGACTCCGTGGCTTCACAGAGGAGCTCGATCCCCGCCGCCTCGATCGCCTCGGTCGTCCGCGGTCCAATGGAAGCCGCGGGCGCCTTGAGCGCGAGCTCCTCGCCGACTGCGTCAACGTATGCGCGCACGGACGACGCAGACGTAAATGTGGCGGCGCTGACCGTGCCGCCCTCCAGAGCACGCTTGAGCCGCGCCGCGCCGGCTCCATCCTGAATCGAGCGATAGGCGGCGATGAGTTTCACCTCGGCGCCCATTTCGGTGAGCCCGTCGGGAAGGATCTCGCGTGCGCCTTCCGCCGTCACGCAGAGAACGCGCGCGCCGGCAATGTCGTCGCGCTCGGCGAGCTTCTCGAGCAATCCTTCGGCGACGAAACGCTCGGGGATGACATTCACAGCGATGCCGTGCTCGAGCAGCGCTCCCGCTGTCGCCGGACCGACGGCGGCAATCCTCAGCCCCGCCAGCGAGCGCGCGTCACGTCCGCCGCCAAGCAGCTGTTCCCAGAAAATCGACACTGCATTCTGGCTGGTGAAAATGAGCCACTGATAGTCGGCGAGGCGCGTCATCTCTTCCCTGAGCGGCGACAGGTCGAGGCGCGCGATCCGCGTCGCGGGCATTTCGAGGACATCGGCGCCGAGCTCCGCGAGCTTGTCGCTGAGTGCCGATGCCTGCTGAGCAGCACGTGTAACGACGATGCGGCGGCCGAACAGAGGCCGGTTCTCGAACCAGTTGATCTCATCGCGCAATAACACGGTCCAGCCGATGACCGTGATGACCGGAGCGCGCACACCCGCGGCGGTCGCCTTGTCCGCCAGTGTCGCCAGCGTCGCGGTGACGGTGCGTTGCTTCGGATGCGTGCCCCACTGCACGGCGGCGGCCGGAATATCCGGAGACATGCCGCCCTCGATCAGTGCGGCGGCGATCGCGGGCAGTGTTTTCACTCCCATGTACAGCACGATCGTTCCGCCAGCCTTCGCCAGCGCATTCCAGTTGGTCTGTGTCGTGGGTTTCGCCGGATCCTCATGTCCGGTGACGAACGTGACCGACGTGCTGAGCCCGCGGTGCGTGACGGGAATGCCGGCGTATGCGGCGGCCGCGATTCCCGCGGTGACACCCGGCACCACCTCGAAGGCGACCGAGGCATCGTTGAGGGCCTGCGCCTCTTCGCTCCCTCGCCCGAACACGAACGGGTCGCCGTCTTTCAGGCGCACCACGCGCTTTCCGTCGCGAGCGAGGCGCACGAGCAGGTCGTTGATCTCGTCCTGCGTGACGGATCGGCTGTCGCCGCCCCGTTTCCCGACATTGAAGAGCTCGGGATGTCCCGTCTCCCGCGCGTCGGCCGGCAGCAGCTCGCGATTGGCGAGAGCATCGTACACGATCGCGTCGGCGCTTTCGATCAGCTTGCGGCCGCGCACGGTGATGAGACCGGGATCACCCGGTCCCGCACCGACGAGAAACACGATGCCCTGCTTGTCGCTCACGCGTACCTCCGGTCGTCACCGCCCCGAATGGTCTCCCGATCCACGCCGGTCCACTCACACCACGCGGCGATCTCGCACGGCACCACTGTCTCCATCATTCCACCGAGCCACCGCCGCGCCGCTGAGCCCTGACGCGCTTGCGCCTGGCAGTCAGAAGCAACGCATATCCGAGGTAGATCGCGGCCGCCACTGCGTACGCGAGACAGAAAAAGCGCGAATTGTCAGGCAACGTACGACTCCGGAGGATGCGCGTCGTCGCGCTCGACGGCGTAGCGGTAGCGCGCCCGCAGCAACGCCACGTACAGCAGCGTGAATGCGGCGAACGCCAGCAGCAGCGTCGTCAGCATCTCGCCCGGAAGTGACGGCGCGCTCAGCTTTATCAGGATCGGCCGCGGATGCAGCGTTCTGAAGAGGTAGACGCTCAGATAAATGAACGGTATGAGCAGCGCACCGAGAATTCCGAGGACCGCGCTGTAGCGGGCGCGAACTTCCCTGTCGTCGAGCGCGCCGCGAAGCACCAGACAGGCGACATAGATGAACCACAGGAACAGCGTCAGCGTGAGCCGCGCGTCCCAAATCCAGTAGGCGCCCCAGGCCGGCTTGCCCCAAAGTGGCCCGGTCGTGAGAACGACCGTCGTATAGACGACGCCCACCTCGGCCGACGCTTCGGCGATTCGGTCGAGCCGCTCCTCGCCAAGCCATAGATAGAGCGCGCTCGCGAGGGCGACGAGTCCGAACGCCATGAAGGCAACCCATGCGGCAGGGGCATGGATGTAGAGAATCTTCTGGGCGGGGCCCTGGATCGCCTCGAGAGGCGTGAAGAAAATGGCGCGAATATACGTAACGACGACCGCCACGATCGCCGCGACGGTCAGAGGAGTCGGTTTCATTCCTCGAGAGTGAATGGATAGGCCAGAGCGCACGCGACGACGAAGACAATGTCGAATGCCACCAGCAATTTAAGCCATGCGACGGCATCTCCAACCGGGCGCCCGCTCATCAGCTTCGCTGTTGCCTGCGCGGCGGGGATGACGATGGGAACGAAGAAGGGCAGCGCGAGCATCGGAAGCAGCAATTCGGCATCGCCAGATCCGACGGAGAGCGTCACGCCATCCACGGCCCGGCGCGTCCCGAAAGACCTGGTCAGGTTCTCAGTGGCGACGACTGTGCCGGTTGCGGTTTGCATGTGTCCGAAAGGTGACACTCTGGCGCGTCCCGTGCAAAACGGGATAATGTTCGCGAAACACGCACACTCTCCGGCAACATGACAAACATCGACGTTCTTCTCCAGGAACACCGCAAGTTCCCGCCGGGCGACGAGTTCCGCGCCGCGGCGCTGGTCTCATCGCCCGATCTTTACGACGAGGCGGCCCGGGACCTCGAGGCCTTCTGGGCGAGAATGGCCGCCGAGCTGGAATGGATCGAACCGTGGAACAAGGTCCTCGACTGGAAGCCGCCGCACGCGGAGTGGTTTACCGGAGGGAAGATCAATGTCGCGGTGAACTGCATTGACCGGCACATCCGTGGGGCGCGCCGCAACAAGGCAGCGCTGGTCTGGGAAGGTGAGCCCGGCGACAGGCGAACACTCACGTACTGGGACCTCTATTGCGAGGTCAACAAGTTCGCCAACGTGCTCCGCCGACTGGGAGTGAAGAAGGGCGACCGCGTCGCGATTTACCTGCCCATGATACCCGAGGCGGCGATCTCGATGCTGGCGTGCGCGCGCATCGGCGCAGTCCACTCCGTCGTGTTCGGCGGGTTCTCTCCCGAATCCCTGAGCGACCGCATCAATGACGCGCAGGCGAAGGTGCTCATCACGGCCGACGGCGGTTATCGCCGCGGCCAGGTGATTCCGCTCAAGCGCAACTCCGACAAGGCGCTCGAGGAGACGCCGTCCATCACCGACGTGATCGTCGTGCAGCGCCGTCCGGGCAGCTCAGGCGACGAGGCCTTCGCCGACATGCAGGAGGGTCGGGACCACTGGTGGCACCGACTGATGAAGACCGCGTCAATTCGATGCGAGCCGGAAGTGATGGATGCCGAAGATGTGTTGTACATCCTCTATACATCGGGTACGACAGGCAAGCCGAAGGGAATCGTGCACACGACCGGTGGATACCTCACCGGCGTGACCACAACGATGCGGATTGTTTTCGACCTGAAAGAGGATGACGTCTTCTGGTGCACGGCCGATGTGGGCTGGGTGACCGGGCATTCGTATCTCGTATATGGCCCTCTGGCCAATGGCGCTACGTGCGTGATGTACGAAGGTGCGCCGGACTGGCCCGAGAGGGACCGGTTCTGGGAAATCTGCGAGCGGCACGGCGTAACGATTCTCTACACCGCGCCGACGGCGATTCGCGCGTTCATGAAATGGGGTGATGAGTATCCCGCCGCTCATGACCTGTCGAGACTGCGACTACTTGGCACGGTCGGTGAGCCGATCAATCCCGAGGCATGGATGTGGTATCGCGAGCATATCGGGGGCAACCGGTGTCCGATCGTTGACACATGGTGGCAGACGGAGACGGGCTGCATCGTGATCTCCCCGCTTCCGGGCGTTACGGCGACCAAGCCGGGTAGCGCCACAATGGCGTTACCAGGCTTTTCCGCCGATCTGATGGACGCGAAGGCGGAGCCGATTCCCGTGGGCGGTGGTCTGCTCGCACTCACCCACCCGTGGCCGTCCATGCTCCGGACCATCTGGGGCGACGACGCGCGGTATGTCGAGACCTACTACACCAAGTGGCCCGGCCGCCCGGATCTTTATTTCCCGGGTGACGGGGCGAAGCGCGACGAGGAGGGCTACTTCTGGATCCTGGGTCGGGTGGACGACGTGCTGAACGTTGCCGGTCACCGGATCGGGACGATGGAAGTCGAGTCCGCTCTGGTCGAGCATCCGTCGGTAGCGGAAGCCGCCGTGGTCGGCCGGACTCACGAGCTTAAGGGTCAGGCGATCGCCGCGTTCGTCACCCTCCGCGAAGGTCGGAAGGCGAACCCTGCGCTGCGCGACGAGCTCAGGCAGTTCGTGGCGGACAAAATAGGGGCTCTGGCGAGGCCGGACGACATCATATTCAGCGCCGATCTCCCGAAAACCCGCTCGGGGAAGATCATGCGGCGGCTGTTGAGGGATATCGCCGAGGGGAGGACGCTGGGGGACACCACCACGCTGGCGGACCCGAACGTGGTGGCCAGCCTCAAAGACCAGTACGAGAGCGAAGAGGGGTAGCGTCGGAAGATCGGTGCCCATAGTGGAGCAAACGCAGCTCCTTTGAAAGCGTAATCACAGATGGCGCACAGATGACACAGAAAAGGCGGGAAAAGACTTAGGGGGAACTACGTGGCTGGGTGCCCGGGGGATCGGCGCGGATGCTCCCGACGGGCGTCGCCTGACCATGGTATGAACCCTGCCTTAGATTTCGGCTGTAGAACTCAGATACCCGGGACGGTCACATGCTAGGTGGTTTGTTTCCTGAATCGATTTTCGGCAGAAAGCTGAACCCCAACGCGGAGCGGCGTCTTCGACTGTCGCAGGCGCGTGCCGAGGAGACCGTCATCCGCGCTCATGTGGACAATGCCCTGATGTTCGTGGACACCCTGGCCGAAGATCTCTCATTCGATCGGGCGATCGACACCTATATCCGGGTCATGGGGATCCCCGAGCCGCTCGCCAGCACCGTCGCAACGCGGGCTCTGGTGAGCCTGGGCCGGGATCTGGTCCCGTTCCGCCGCCGTGCCCGCGAAGACGGTCAGGAGGACGAGGATGTGAAGCCGCGCCTCCGCCTCGACGACGCCGCTGCCAGGCAGAGGAGCATCAAGAGAGCGTAACCCGTTACCTGTTACCTGTTACCCGTTGCTGTGAGCAGCGGGCAGCGGGCAGCGGGCAGCGGGTCCTACTTGGGCGTCGCGACTCGCTGGGGGAATCCGCGGAAGGCCGCCTGCAGTGTATTGCCAAGGCCACCGAAGACGTTTGAGCCCCAGCAGTATGCGTTGCCGTCCGTGCCCACCGCGCTGATGCTGGCGAACGTTGCGATGGCTTCGCCTCCGGAGACGGGGATCGGCGTAGTACTGTGCACGACGCGTGCATCGCCGAGTTGTCCGAAAGAGTCAGCACCCCAACAATAGGCTGCTCCAGCAGTTGTGAGAGCGCATGTGTGCGCGCCGCCAACGGTTATCGAGTTGAACGTCAGAGCTGAGGTTACGAGAGTCGGCTGCGCACGATCGCCGGTCTGTCCGTTGCCGATCTGTCCGAACGAATTCATTCCCCAGCAATACGCACGACCCGCAATGCTGATGGCGCACCCGGTGGAATCTCCGCTCGCGATCGTGGCGAAATCGATGTCGCGGGAAATCCGTATAGGCAACAGGCTACACGGTGTCGCTGCGGAAACGACCGAATCACCTGAGATTGTGGTCGTCTGGTTTTCCGGGAAGCAAGTCGAGTCGGCTCTAGCCCCGAGTTGGCCGTGGTTATTAATACCCCAGCAGAAGCCCTGACCGAGACTGATCAGGCCACATCCGGCGTCATCCCCTGCTTCGATGCCGTTGAGCAACGAGTTCCCATTCAGGAATACACGCGGAAGGACGAGAAGCGCTCCCGTGCCAGTCACTCCCTCGCCGAGAGCGGTAATGGATACGCTTCCCGACCCGGAGGTAGCCAGCTTGGCGGTGGAATCACTCGTTTGAATGACCGAGACAGAGTTATTCGACGCACCAAAGGTGAATCGCACGTTCGATACGCGTGCGCCATTGGGCCCGAAGGCGCGGGCAGTAACCGTTGCCGTATCGCCGGCGACAACGGCAGTTCGAGCGGATGCGGCCAATGCGGCTTCAGAAGGCAATCAGACGATGTCGCCCGGCCAACATAGAACTCCTGCCGAAGAGCGTCAATGCACTAATGCAATGGTTGTTCGCTTTCGCGTGTAGTATCTCGTTTCCGTTACAAGAAAAATTGCGGTGGAACGTGGTTCAATCGAGCAAGCACTCAGTCCCGCTCAGGTATCCCCGGGATCCGACCCACGCCTCGTGTCCCGGTAATCAGCGACACACACCAGGAAGATGCTGGTCACGATGATCGCCGACATGACGCACCACTGACAGATCGCGTGGATCACGAACAGCTCGAGGTACGTCAGCCACGCCGAGAAGAGGACTCCGGTGCCGGCTGCGGTGACGAGCGCCAGCGACACGGACACCGACTCGGCGTAGCGTTCCCCAGTGCTCGCGACGGCCAGCACGAACATCCCGCCGTAGAACGCGACTCCCCAGCCGGCGACCGGGATGCCAAAGAATGTCGCCCACCTGCTGGTGTTCACCGTTTCGCACGAGCCGATGCTGCACGTGAGCGCGCCGACCATGCCCAGCTTGTACAGAAGCAGATAGAGCGCGACGAAGATCCCGGCGAGCGAGAGCGCCGCCACGACCATCCGCTTCGTCACTTCTGCGTTGCCGAGTCCACGATTGCCTTGAGGGCGTCGTAGGGCAGCGCGCCAGGGTACATCTTGTCGGCGATGATAAACGTCGGCGTCGTGTCCACCCTGCGGCGCTCACCTTCCGCCTGGTTCGCCATGATGCGGCCCTGATACTTGCGCGAATCGTAGCAGCTCTCCCAGACGTTCGTGTCGAGGCCGATGTCGGACGCGTACTTCTCGAAGAACGGCTTCGGATTGTCGGTCGCCTCCGTGTTCCACTGATCCTGGGCCATGAAGATGCGGTCGTGCATCTCCCAGAACTTCCCCTGATCGTTGGCGCAGGCAGCGGCGTTGTGCGCGCCCTGGCTGTTCTTGTGCTGCGGGAGGGGGAAATCGTAGAAAGTCAGGCTGGCCAGCCCGGTGTCTATGATCCGCTTCCTGACGTCGGGCTCCGTGACGGTGGCGAACTGGCCGCATCCCGGGCACTCGAAGTCCGCGAACTCGACGATCTTCACCGGGGCATCGGACTTGCCCATGGTGTAGCCTTGCGCGGGGCCGACGGTGGCGAGGTCCACCTTGACCTCAGTGCCGACTGCACCGGCAGGTTTGCGGAGCAGCGTATAGCCCAGTATGCTTGCGCCGATGACCGCGATGGCGGCGAGGACGTAGTAGAACCCGGTTGGCCGGGTTGATGCGTTGCGGACGGTGCTCCGTCGCTTGTTCTTGTTGTCAGCCATTACCGAGCCGTGTTAGAGTGTTTCCAAGCGTCGTGAAGACGCGTGACCGAGGCTGAAAAGCTAGGGGAGAGTACCCGTTATGCAAGCTGATGTTCTTCGCGTACCAGTCGGCCCGGGCGCGATGCACGTCGAAAGATTCGGTCACGGTGGCACCGCCGTCATTCTGATACACGGCTTCGGCACCTCCAGTTTTCTCTGGCGCAACGTCGCGCCTGCGATCACCTATGCCGGTCATACTGCGTACGCCATAGACCTGTTCGGGCACGGCGAATCGGACCGTTCGCCGGACGCCGATTTCGGCATCGCTGCCCAGGCGGAATACCTGGACGCGGCGATGACGGTGCTGCGCGTCGCGCGCGGCATCGTCGTCGGAGTGGACATCGGAGGAGACGTGGCCCTCCGACTTGCCGCCACACGCCCCGAGCGGGTCGAGAAGCTCGTGCTGATCAACACACCCGCGTTCGACGAGATCCCCGCGAAGGACATCACCCAGATGCAGCGCAGCACGGCGAAGTTCGCCTTCCGCACCACGCGGGGAATACTCGGAGCCGCGCCGCTGATCGAGGGCGTTCTCCGGGGCAGCGTCGCCGATCCCGACACTAACATGCCAACCCGGCTGGTCGCGCGGTATCTGGCACCGTTCGTTGGCAAGGACGGCGTCAACCATCTGCTGACTCTCGCAAGCTCGATCACCGATGAAGACATGGAGGAGATAGACCTCCGCACCATTCACGTGCCGACGCTGATTCTCTGGGGAGAGCGCGACACATGGGTGGACCCGAAAATCGCCGACCGGCTCGTCAACGCGTTGCCCGACGGGCGGCTCGTGCGGTTTCCCGGAGTTGGACGCCTCATTCCCGAGGAGAATCCCGAGCAACTGAACGAGCTCCTGCTCGAATTCATGAGACGCCGCGCAGTTGCCTGAAAGACTGTAAAAACGACACTTTTCGATTAGATTTCGGGTATCAATGTCAAATCTTTTACCCGGATTAATGAACAAGCAGAAGCCTAAATACACGAGAGGCGCCGCGCCGGTCACGACTCCGTTCGAGGAAGCGCGCGACGAGATGTTTCAGCACATCATGAAGTGTGGCGTCATCGGGTCTATTCCCGACGACCAGAAGGAGTGGTTCGACGGCACGATGAACTACCTTGCGGAGCGCTACCACGAGCTCAGCCCCCGCCAGATCGGTGAGCTGAGAGTACTCGGCGAGCGGTTCTCGCAGCCCGCCAAGGTCAAAGCGGCAGTCTAGTTCTCCGGCGGCAGCACGTGCGGAGCGCGCGTCAACGCCGCCGCTCCGCAGCCGCCCGGCGGATTATCACACCGATCCGCCCGCCACCTCCGAGGCCAGCCTCGACCGATGTCGTGAAGCCGTGGTGTACCGGTCCGTCCACGCCCGCGAACACGAGCAGATAGACGCGCCCCAGCCTGCTCTCGTCAAATCGCGCGCTCAATCCGCCTCCCCCGTATGGAGCCCATCGGTGCTCGCGGAACGGATCCAGGTGGAATCGGTTGATGAAATCAATTCTTCCGCTCAGCCCGTCACGACCGGCTCCCACGCCGGTAACCATTCCCGATCGCAGGTACGTCCCGACCGGGGTCGTGAAGCCGGCACCGGCCTGGAGCGCGCTCACTGACGCGACGATCGCGTCTACGCGGGCCTCCACATCCATGCGGTGGGCATTGCTGCCCTGGGCGTTCGCCACGATTGGCATGGCCAGCGCGGCGGCCAGCCACAGACGGTTACCGGGCGGCTTTCGCGGCACGTCGCGCTCGCTCCAACGCTACCGTATAGTCCACGATGGACACGGCTGACAGCGCACCAATGAGCAGCACAAGCGGCTGCACTATCCGCGGCGCCAGCAGCACCGCCAGAAGCAGCGCGAGCTGGAACGTCGTCACCGTCTTGCCCAGCAGCCGGGCCTGAAATGCCGAGGCCGTGAGTCCCGGAATGAATCGTGCCACTATGAAGCCGACAGCGGTGGCGATGTCTCGCGAGAGGAAGATGAAATACTGGCCGGTGGTGATGCTCCCTTCGACCAGATATGACGACACCGCGGCGAGAACGAAAACACGGTCAGCAAAGGGGTCAATCAGCGCGCCGGCGACCGTCGAGCTGTTGCCCCGGCGGGCCATCCATCCGTCGAGGTAATCCGTCGCGGCCGCTGAAAGGATGAGAACCACACGCTGCCACGGACCAGCGATTATTACGAACGCGAGCGCCAGAAGGAGGCGGGAAAGAGAGATGCTGTTGGGAAGAGTGAAGATCTTGCCGCGCTCCATCGGCCAAAGCTAGGTGGCGTGTTCGACGCTTGCCAGCATGTCAAGTGAACTCTAGGTTCCGGTCGTGTCAGGAGCCCTGAGCCAGTACCCGCTGCTTCCCGCGCTGTATATCGCAGCAGCGGCGATCATGGTGATGTGGGACGTGCTGGTCGCCGGCCGCGTGTCGCAGCTGCGCCGCGCTCCGCGCATTTTCGCGGCGATCAGCGCCTTCGCCGGGCTTCTGATCGTCCCCGCGCTTCTCATCGCCTACGCATCGGCGTCCATTCTCTACGGACGCGCCATTCAGCCGGTGGCATGGGTGTGGCCGGTGACCACTGTCCTCTTCGCGCTGCAGGCGACGTACGCGCTCAGCCGGCGACTCGTCACGCCGCTCTTCGGCGTACCGATATTCGTCTACAACCTGCTCATCGCGATCGTTGCGGTTTCGAGATTCTCGATCGCGCGCGGCCTCACTCCGCCGGACTTCGGTCTCGCGCTTTCGGTGGCACAGGCGAGCGCGCTCGGCCTCTTCTTCGGTGCGCCCGCTCTATGGGGACCGGCATACATCCTTGTCCCGTTGATGTCGCCGTCGCTGCCTGCGCGGTGGCGGTTCAGCCGGCTCGTGCGCGCCGGGATCGCAGTCTCCGCAGCGGCGCTTGCCGGGCTGATACTCATCGAGATGCCGAACGCGTTCGAGACCAACAAGAGCTATCTCCGCTACGCCAGGGAGCAGCTGCAGGAGCATCCCGACGGCGATTTCAAGATCGGGCTCAAGATCTTCCCGGATCTTCGCGGGCCGCCACCTCCCCTCGCGCTCGAGCTTGACATCGCGCTCGCCGATTCGCTCGACGTTGACGCGGTGTCGATGGTGATCGATCCCGAGGGTGCGCGACTCGCCGCGCTCGACTCCATCGCGCGAACGGTGGACGACAAGCGCGCGGACAGCACGCTCATCATCATCGCACTCGGATACCCGAAGGACGCGGCGCGGAAGTTCCGCAAGTCGCCGGAGCAATACACGCGCGACCGGATCGCAGACGTGGACCGAATCGCCCGTCGGCTGCGGCCCGACATTCTGATACCGGCGGTGGAACCGTACGGAGAGGGATCGCGAGCGATCGGCACGCAGCCGCCGGAGTACTGGATTGACTACGTCACCCGCGCGGCGAAGATCGCGCATTACGTGAATCGCCGCATCCGCGTCGCCGTGTCGGCGTCGAGCTACGGCGCACGCGACAGCACACTCTACTTCTGGGCGGCGGCGCGCAATTCTCCCGTGGATGTGCTCGGCTTCTCGATGATGCCGGGCTTCGACGGCGCAACGTCGCTCGAGACACACATGCGCGTCGCGCAACGCTGGATGCGCGCATTTCCCACGCGGCCCAAGCCGCACTGGGTGTTCTCGGCAGGCGGCTATCCCGCGGCGCATGGAGAGGAGAGCCAGGAACTCGCACTCTGGGGGGTGCTGGCGTGGGCGACGACGCAGACGCCGATCAAGGGACTCGTGGTGACGGAAGCCGGCGACTACGACGTTCTTCGCGGGCTGCTCACCGCGGGAGGCCGCTATCGCTCCTCGGTTTCAGCGATACTTCGCGCCGAAAGAGGATTGAGGGAGACGGTCGCGCCGCAGTAGCGCTAGACTATTTTTCCCACGCCGCGAACCACCCCTTCGACGCGGCGTGCGGGATCGAAAAAAGTCTGCGCCAGCTCCTGGATCCCGGCAGAAGTCACGGCCAGAACGCGACCGTCATGCTCGGTCAGCTCGCGCAGGCCCGACCCGAGCGTCCACGCATCCAGCAGATCGCCGAGCACCGCGGCGCCGCTCTCCTGGCGAATCGCGTGCGATCCGATCGCGTAGCGCTGCGCGCGCCCGAGCTCCTCGTCGGAGACCCGCGTTTCACACAGCTTCGCGAATTCCGCCAGGAGGCCCTGCCGCGCGACCTCCTCCTTCTCCGGCGAAGTGGCGATGTACGCGAGAAACATCCCTGCAAGCTGATGCTCGCTCGTATATGCGTGAACCGTGTACGCGAGCGATTGCCGGTCGCGCAGCTCGTCGAAAAACCGTCCGCCCAGCCCGCTCGCAATCGTCGCCGTGAGCTGAGCGGCGAACCGCCGGTCATCGTCGCGGGGGGGACCGGGAAACGCGAGCGCCAGTGCGGTCTGTGCCTTCTCCCGCGACTCGACGACAACCTTCCCGTCTGCGGGCCACGAAGGTGCTTCAAGAGTGCGTGGCTCGCCCGGACGCAACGAATCGAGTTCGCGCGCGACGACCGCGGCGGCATCGGCCGGAATCACGTCGCCGACGATCCCGATTACGAGCGGCGACGAGAGAAGCCGTCCGCGATACCATTGCCGCACATCTTCGACACTCAGCTCACGCAGTGATTCCTCGGTGCCGAGTGGCGAGAGCGAGTACGGATGCCCCTGGTACGCGCCCAGCATGAGAAGGCGGATCGGAAAACGGAACATGTCGTCGCGCAGCGCCGCGAGATCGGAGAGCGTGACCGTCCGCTCGGTCTCCAGCGCATCCTCCGGGATCACTGCGTTTTCGACGACGTCGGCCAGCAGACCGACAGCCGCCTCGAGGTGTTGCACGGGAACGGACATGGACCAGCCGAAGCTCTCCGATCCCACGCTCGTCCCGATGCTCCCGCCGAGCATCTCGGAATCCTCGGCGATCTGAGCGGCGGTTCTCGAGGTCGTTCCCTTGATCGTTGTGCGCATGGCGAGTGTCGTCATGCCCGCGCGCTCGCGCGGCTCGTCGCGGACGCCTCCGACGGCGTGCAGTCCGATATGCACGATCGCGGCTCCCGGCTTGGGGCGAACGAGGATCGGCATACCGTTGGCCGTCCTGAACACCGACACACCGGCTTCCACGCTTTCCAGTCGCGGTGCGGAAGCATCGCCAGGCACGTAGAGAGTCTCGCGCCGTGGCAGAGGATCGAGCGGCTCCGGCCGGGCGGCGTCCAGCAGAGAGAGGATTCCGCTCGCATCCGACGCGACGGACGGCGAGACAGCCGGACGGTAGATGACGACTCCGGCTCTCTCGGGACTCAGATGTCGTGACACGACGTCGTGAATCTGCTCGATCGTAACGGACATGAACCGCGCGTAGTAGTCGTCGCCAAGCTTCCAGTCGCCGAACGCTTCCCATTCGGCGAGATAGTTAGCCTGACCCTCCATGGACTCGAAGCGCCGCATCCACCGCGCCTCGAAGATGCGCCGGACGCGCTCGAGCTCCGCCGGCCTGATCGGATCCTCACGCAGAGCGCGCACCTGGTCCCACGCCGCGCGCGCGGCTTCGACAGCGCGCTCCGGACGGGTCTCCGCCTGCACGACGAACACGCCGAGCTCAGTCGGCGTGTAGTTGTAGGCGCTCACCGACGACGCCAGCTGCCGCTCGCGCAACGCGCGGTAAAGACGCGATGCCCGCCCTGCGGCGAGGATGTGAGCGGCAACGTCGAGCACCGGCGTGTCCTCGTGCATCGCGTTCGGCGTCCGCCAGCCGAGGACAACCTGCGACTGCGAGATATCGCCATTCAGCTCGCGATACCGGAAATCATCATGGTGCGGCTCGGCAGGACCGGGATTCCGCTCGGCGCACCCGTCGGACAGCGGCGCGTACAGCTCCTCGACGCGGCGCATCACTTCGTCAACGTCTACGTCGCCGACGATTGACAGGATCGTATTCGAGGGCTGATAGAAATTACGGTAGAAGCGTGTCATCGCGTCGCGATCCAGCGCCCGAAGTCCCGCCTCGTGACCGATTCGCCACCGGCGCATGCGATGCTCATCGTGCAGCAGCTCGTACAACGTCTCGACGGCAAGCGCCGGCGGATTGTCCGCCTTGCGCTTCGCCTCCTGGATGATCACCTCGAGCTCCCTGGTGAGTTCGGATGCATCTATGATCGAGTTGGCGTACGCATCGGCCTGGATGTCGAGACCAGCCGCGAAGCTGGACGACGGCAGAACGGTGTGATATACGGTGCCGTCGTAGATCGTGTGCGCGTTGAGGTAGCCGCCGCTCGCCTTCGTCTCCTTGGCGATGTCGCCGACGCCGCGCCGCTCAGTCCCCTTGAAGAACATATGCTCGAGAACATGCGCAATTCCGTTGACCTCATCGGTCTCGTCGAAGTAGCCGGCCTTCACGTGCGTCACGATGGCGACGACCGGCGCGGAAGTGTCGCGGCGGACGAGTACGGTGAGACCGTTGGCAAGCACCACGTGGTGCACGGTGGATGGATCAATGAACGAAGTCATGTTCTATTGATGGCAATCGCCCGTCAGGCGAAAGGACGGCGCCGAAGTACGTAGAGTCCGGCCGCGAAGCACGCGGCGCTGTATCCGAGCAGCCAGATGGCATCCTGTGCGTTCACCGTGCCGCGGTCGAGAAGATCGGGCAGCGCGCCCTGCAGCTTGTACAGCGGGGGGAGAATGCTCAGCACCACTCTCCTCCATCCTTCCTGCGCCTGCCACATGGACTGGAAGATCGCGGAGCCGAGAAACACGGCCGCGAGAATCGGCCAGTCGTAGCGAAAAAGACTCGAGATGAGGAATGCGATGCCGCCAAACGACAGGAACACCAGCGCGCAGTACACAAGCGGCGCGACAGGAGACACGGGACGCGCAAAAATCGCGAACACGCCGAGGAGCACGGCGCATACCGCCATGAAGCCGACGAAGAACACGACGAACTGCTGCGCATAATACCCGGGGATGCTCACCGGCTTCGAGAAGAGAAAGCGGTAGTATCCCATCTTCCTGTCGTTCGACACGATCCCGTTGAGCGCCACGAACGACGCGATGTACGAGACCTGCGACAGCAGGATTCCAAGCACGCGCACCGCCGTCGCGTCGTCGAGGGCGCCGCCCACGGCGCGAATCGGTCCCACAATCGTGAACCCGATCGCGAGCCCGATCAGCAGCAGCGCGAACGCCCGGTCGCGAACGAAATCCCTGAATTGCCATAGCGCGTAGCGCCGCAGATTGCTTCCCATCAGCTTGTCTCTCCGACCGCTTCCCTGAACTGCTGCTCCAGCACCGACCGGGCCGGTACCACGCTGGCGACCAGAACACCCCCGCCGATCGCACGACCCAGTGCCGCATTCAGCTCGGCGACATTGGCGATCGGTATCTCGAACTCGCCGCCGCCGAGATCCACGGCCGTCGGAAACATCTCCTTCATCCGGTCGGCACCGCTGACCACGGCGATTCGATACGTGCCCGCGGTCTCCGCGGTCTGATCGTATCCGGTGCGCACCAACCGCTGCAGCCGCCCCCGATCAATGATCGCCACGCGGTCGGCGAGCCGCTGCAGCTCGTCGAGATTGTGCGACGCGATAATGATTGTGCGCTCGGGACGTCTCAGGCCTTCGACGATTCCGCGGAACCTCTGGGTCCACACAGGGTCGAGACCGTGCGTCGGCTCATCAAGAACCACAACCGTCTCGTCGCGGAGAAGCGACTGCGCCAGGCCGACCCGCTGGAGGTTTCCCTTCGACAGCGCCTTTACCTTCTTCGACCGGTGCTCGCCGATTCCGAGCTGCTCGATCACCGCGTTGACGCGGGCCTTCACGTCAGCCGGCGGAACCGCGGCGAGCGTTGCGAACCTCGTGAGCGCCGCCTCCGCCGTCCAGTTGGGATTGATCGTCATCAGCTCCGACAGGTAGCCGATGCCGTTCCGCTCGACGTATTTGCGCGGCGAGAGTCCGGCAATGGTGACCGATCCGTGCGTTGGCGCGACATAGCCCAGCAGCAGCGATATGAGCGTGCTCTTCCCCGCTCCGTTCGGGCCGGCGATGCCGAGCACTTCTCCTTCCGCCACCTGCAACGAAAACTCCTCGACTGCCGTGACCGAGCGGCCGAGGAGCGATCTGTAGATCTTGGTGGCGGAATTGAATTCGATCACAGAGGGCGGTTGGGGAGACAGGAGCTCCAGCTCCCGGGGCCGGCCCGGATGATGAACCGCTGCGCTTCGTCGAACCGGTTGAGGCGAGCGAGCGCGCATCCGAGATATCCCTGCGATGCCTTGTCGGCGGGATTCGCGTTGAGCGCGCGCACGAAGAACCGCCGCGCCAGCTCGTAGTTGCCGGCGGAAAACAGTATCAGCCCCATCTCGCGCAGCGCGATGGCGTTGGCCGGCTCGAGCCGGATCGCCGTCTCCAGCTCACGCCGCGCTGTTCCGAGGTCGCCTTCCTCGCGAGCCAGTCGCGACAGGAAGACGTGAGGAGTCGCCATGTTCGGGTTCTCGCGCGCGATCTCCGCGAAAGCGCCCCGCGCTGCCTCGCGACGTCCCGACTGCATCGCCGCGACTGCTTCGTTCATCTGCTTGTCGGGATCGGCTCGGCGCGTGTACACCATATACCCGCCGATCGCCGCCATGATCAGCACGGCAAGCGCGATGATGAACCACAGGTTCGCCGGAATGCGGCTCGGCCTGTCGGTGTACGTCGGCTCCTGTGAAGCCGGAGGAGCGCCCGCCGGCGGAGACGTGCTTGCCGGTGGCGGAGAATACGATGGCGGAGGACGCCGCGGGGGCACCGGACGCGAATAATCGGGTCCCGATGCCGGCGACGGCGCCGCTACCGGCGGGACAGCGGCAGCGGCCTGGTCGCCCGCAGGCGCGGCAAGTCCGGCCTCGAGCTGCCTGTATCCCTCACGTGCAACGACGACGTCATTGTCGGTGGCACGGTATGTGGTGCGATTGGCGCGGTCGCGCGCGCCGAGAAACTCGAGCAGCGCGTAGGCCTGGCCGAGTGAGATCATCTCGCGCTGGCGCAACTCGCGGATGAGTCCCTGACCGCTCAGCGAAGACCCGCCCATGAGTGCGCGGAGCGCGTTCTCGGTTCCCTGCCAGAGCTCGAGGATATCGGCGGCGCGGTCCTCTCCGTCGCGAGAGCGATCGAGCCGCGCGACTATCGGCTCGGCCGCCCTCAGAGTGGCGAGCGCGGACTGCTGGTTGCCGTTCATCTGACTATCCGCAGAAGCCCGGCGTTGGCGCTTCCGCGGATAAAGCTCTCCGCATCCGCCGTGGGAATGGAATATCCCGTGAGCGAATAGCCGCGGCGCGCCTCCGTCTGCATGAACTCCTTCAGCGAGCTCTCGCCCGCGACGCCTCGTGCCTCGCTCATCTTAAGCAGAATCTCCTCCCAGGTTCCTTCGAACGAGTGGTCCTCGTCGATGGTGATGCAGTGCTCGTGCGGCTCCGCCGATTTGTCGCTGGCGAAATTACTCAGCAGCGCTCCGAACAACTCCAGCTGGCCACGGGCCTCGCCCTCGGCAGCTTCCGCCGCCTTGGCCTCGATCTCCGCCAGCATCTCGTCAATGTCGTCCGGCTCGCCGGCAAGCTCGGCCAGGCGTTCTTCCCATGGCTTGAGCTCCGGGTCACTGTCACGCAAACGATAGACCATCTTCTTCAACTCGATGAGTCTCCAGATGCCCAGCTCGTCCCAGTGATCATCCGGCGTCGAGCGATCCAGATGGTACAGGGCCGCCTCGTAGTCTCCCCGGTCGTAAAAAATGTTTCCGAGGTAGATCCGGGCCTCGGCGTGATCCTCATCTATTTTCAGCGCGCGCCTGAGCGTGGCGATCGCCGAGTCGTCCTCGCCGAGCCGGTGCTGCGCATAGCCGATGCAAGACACCGCTTCGGCGGAATCGGGCGTCTGGCGTGCCGCCGTCTCGAAGTACTCGCGCGACTCCTCGATCAGTCCTTCGCGGAAAAGTGCGCGGCCAACCTGAAGCATCAGCTCGATGTCGTCCTCATAGCCGAGCTCGAGCGTGCGGCGGAAGCTTTTCAGCGCCGCGGCCCGCTGCCCGAATCTGAGAAGGGTTTCTCCGAAGCCGGCTAACGCGTCCTCGTGCTCAGGGTCGAGGACCAGGGCTTCCTCGAAGCTCCTGCGCGCCCACGCGTATTCCTCGCGGGCGTGATAGGCGTAACCGACGCCGATGTGCAGCTCCACCGCATTAGGGTAGAGCGCGAGCCCCTCACGAAGTACGTCCAACGCGTCATCGTACTGGCCTTCGTTGTACAGCTGATGCGCTCTCTCATCGTACTCCTCGGAACTCAGAAACGGGGTAGTCATGGGCGGTCACAACCTCCGACTGATCGAGTTGCCATATTGTACTATTCGAAACCGCTTTTGTTCAAGGCAGATTTTGCACAGATTTTGCGCCGAACACGCGGCTACGAGAGCAATTCGTTCCTCTCTTTCGACGCGTTGCGTCGCTTTCACGTCACGACGGCCGTTCGCTCCGTGAAGCGCTCCCAGGAAGCGGTCTCGAGAGCGTCGTCTATCGCCTCCATGAGCGTGTCCACCTCGTCGTCACGGTTGAAGAAATGCGGAGCGACGCGGATGCCCGCTCCGACGCGATAGTCCACGAGAATGTCGCGGGACAGGAGCACCTGCGTCACCTCGTAGCCGTGCGGCACGTCAACGGCGACGGTGCCACCGCGCCTCTTCGGGTCGCGATGGGCGAAGACGCGATAGCCCCGCGCATCGGCCAGCTGGATGAGCCGCGATGTCTGGCGGATGCTCTTCTCCCTGATGGCATCAACTCCGGCGCGCCGGATGATCTTCACACCTTCCGCTGAGGCGTAAAGCGCGGGGATCACGGGCGTGCCGTTGAGCCAGCGGAATGGTCCGGGCGTGTACTCCATCCGCTCTTCGAACGCGAACGGGCGCGAATGCGCCTGCCAGCCCGTGAGCGCGGGAGCCAGCGTGTCACGGATCTCCGGCGATACATAGAGAAAGCAGCCGCCGGGACCGCCGCACAGCCACTTCAGCACGCCGCCGGTGAGGAAGTCCACGCCGCTTCGCCTCACGTCCACGGGAATGATTCCGACCGAGTGGAACGCATCCAGCGACACCAGCGCGCCCATGCTGTGCGCGCGGGCACAGATCGCGTCCGCATCATTAATAAACGCGGATTTGAAAAGCACGTGGGAGATCGCGACGAGACGGGTGCGCTCGTCTATCGCCGCGAGCAGGCGATCCTCGTCTATCGAGATGCCGTCGTCGGAGCGCACCACCACCACCCTCGCGCCGAATCGCTTCGCCAGCTCCTCGTACGCGTATCGAACGGATGGAAAGTCGAACTCGGTCATCACGATCGTGTCTCGTGGCGCGGTGAAATCGATGGCCGAGCAGACCGCGGACTGGGCGATGGTGACGTTGGGCATCATCACGACTTCGCCCGGGCCGGCATTCATCAGCGGCGCGATCTCGTTGCCGACATCCACCGGCATCTCCCACCACCCGCGCGCCCACGCCTTGACGCCAAGCCCGCCCCAGTCAGCCGCGTACTCCGCCAGCCTGCCCGGCACCGATCGAGGCATGGGGCCGAGCGAGTTGGAGACGAGATATGTGGTCCTCTCGAGTATCGGAAATTCTTCGCGGTACTCGAGCAGCCCGTCGGTCACGCGCTACTTCCGCTGCTTGTCGCGCAGCGGCTTGAACTCGGCGTCGGCATTCCACGTTGGGACGCCGGGCGCGTTGGCGAGCTGCCAACCGAAGCGCTGCACGATCCCGGAGAGCTGGACGGCGCCGGAGAGATCCCATCCGGCATGGTACTCGTCGGACGGCTGATGATAGCGGTGGGCCGTATAGTCGTCGTGCTGCTTCGCGCCCCACTCCTTCGGTAGCCCGACGAAGTCGTTGCCTTCCCCGATGGAGACCGATGGGATTCCAACCTTGGCGAGCGAGAAATGGTCGGAGCGGTAGAAGTAGCCTGCTTCCGGATGCGCGTCAGGTGAGAGTCGCATTCCCGACTGTGCAACGAAGCGTGCAAGTGATGGCCCGAGCGAGCTCTTGGTGTCGCCCAGGACGTGCAGATCCTTCACGCGACCGAGGATGTTGCCGCCGTCGACGTTGAGGTTGGCGATGATGCTCGCCGCGGGGACGGTCGGATTCTCCCCGTAGTACTGCGAGCCCAGCAGCCCCGACTCCTCGGCGGTTACGAAGAGAAAAAGCTGGGACCGGCGGGGTTTCGGTGACGCAGCGGCTGACCGGGCGATGGCGAGGACGTCGGCGACCCCTGAAGCATTGTCGCTCGCGCCGTTGTAGATCGAGTCGCCGTTGACGACCGGACCTATGCCGTGGTGATCCCAGTGTGCGCTGTAGGCGACGTACTCGTCGCGGAGCTTCGGGTCGCGGCCCCGCACGACTCCGACGACGTTGGCGGACTTGAGGTGCTCGACCTTGTTGGTGAAGTGCGCGTCCATGTCTATGCCCGTGGCGACCGGACGAAAGTCGCGCGATTCGGCCTGCTTGCGCAGTGTCTGCATGCTGAGCCCCGCCTGAGCGAGGAGGGCCGTGGCCGCGCTGTCGGTGATCCAGCCGCGCACTCCGATCGGTGCGGGCGGCTTCGGGTCGCGGGGAAGCATGCGCTGCTCCTTCGCCCATGAGCCGACGACGGTGTGCCACGGATATCCGGCGCGGTCGGTGGTGTGCACGATGAGCATCCCGGCCGCGCCGCGGCGCTCCGCTTCCTCGAACTTGTAGGTCCAGCGGCCGTAGTAAGTCATCGCCTTGCCGCCGAACAGATTGGGCTCGCTCGCGGGCGCCGGGGGGTCATTTACCAGCACCAGAAGCACCTTCCCCTTCAGATCCATTCCCTTGAAGTCGTCCCATCGGTACTCTGGGGCGAATGCACCGTATCCGATGAATACCAGCTCTCCTCGCGCGACACTCGTCGGCGTGGCGGAGCCGGCCCAGACGACGACGCCCTCGGGATAGCGGAGAGTTGCGGTGGCCTTTCCGCTTGCCGTGACGCTGACGGAGCCGTTCGTCGCGCCCACGACGTCAATCGGCACTTCCTGGAAATAGGAGCCCGTGACTCCCGGTTCGACGCCGAAGGCCTTGAGCTGTGTGGCGATGTATTCCGTGGAAAGCTTGTCGCCGCGGGTCGCCGGTGCGCGCCCCTCGAGGAGATCCGACGCGAGGAACTGGATGTGCGCGTCTATCTCATTCGGCGTGATGCGCTGGAGCTGTGGTACGGCCTGAGCGTGGAGTGAGGCAAGCGGCGCAAGGAGCGCGGCAACGAGAACGAGGCGGGCTGATTTCATGTCGGCGATGTTATGCGGTTGGGTGGTGGATCGTAAGATAATAGCGAGTCGCACCTTCTTCTGAATCCATGCCGTCACTCAGTCTCGATTATCCGTCCCGCGCCTCCGCGCCGCACCCGCGAAAGATCGCCCTCGTACTTGGCGGCGGTGGTCTCAAGGGGTTCGCGCACATTGGCGTGCTGGCCGCGCTCGAGGAGAAGGGAATCGTGCCCGCGGTACTCGCGGGAACCAGCATCGGATCGCTGATCTGCGCGGCTCAGGCAGGCGGCATGTCCATAGATGACATGACCGACCACGCCAAGGCACTGCGGCGACGGGATCTGTTCCGCTTTGACCGGCTGGGGATGCTTCTCGAGAGAGCACACGCACCATCCATCTACCAGGGTGGTCCGCTGCGCGATGTGTGCGCATCGATAGTGCGTGATGCGCAATTCGACGAGCTGGACACAACTCTGCTCGTGAATACCGTGGATCTCCAGCGCGGATCACCCGTCGTGTGGGGAGTTCCCGGGCTGCGGGACGTGAGCGTGCTCGATGCCGTTTACGCGTCGTGCGCGCTGCCGGGGTTCTATCCGCCGGGCACGGTGGGAGACCGGACCTGCGTGGACGGCGGTGTGATTGACAACCTTCCGGTCGGGGTAGCGTCTCAGGGAATGGACGCGGTGATCGCTGTGGATACCGGCAGCAGCTCGCTCGTCACGCAGCGCGACATCGCCCGGAACGGATTCACGGCTATCTACATGCGAGCCGCGACGACGATGATGCACGCCCTGCAGTTGTCTCCGTTGGAGCGATGGGCGGGTCCACCGATGATCCTCGTCAGGCCGCGCGTCTCGCACATCGACTGGTTCAGCTTCACGCAGACCGATGAGTTGATCGAAGCCGGGTACAAGGCGGCGATGGAGGCGCTCAAGCACTTCGACGAGACCCTCGAGGCCGAGAGCGGCATCTTCCCGCGGCGGGCCATGCGCATCTCGGTGAACCGGGAGAAGTGCATCGGGTGCACGCTGTGCGTTGCGCTGGCGCCGCAAGTGATGGCAATGGACGATACCGGCAAGGCGGTTCCGCGGATCCCTGTGGTGGACTGGTCACCCGCTGATGGAGACTTCGTGCATCACTGCCCGACCTACGCGATCGGGGCCGAGCCGGCCGTAGCGAATGGGAAGGAGAACATCCATGAGGCGATTGAAGCCAAAACGCCCGAGGAGAAAGAAGAGCGGCTGGAAACGGCTTGAAGGTGAACCGAGCACCCGCCCAACTCCGGATTCCGTAGTGGGTCAGTTTCGAGTTGGCAGGATGGAGGCGAGCCGCCCTGCGTGCCACGGAGAATGGAGGCCCTCAGCACCGCACTATGCGTGGTCCCGCAGTTCCCCCAACAACCGTTTTCCTCCGTGTGCTTCGTGTCTTGTGGCAAGTGCAGAGACATGGCTAAACTGACCCACTACTCCGGATTCCACCACGACACGCGTTCGTCTCGCGATATGCTACATTTAGAATAGCCTGACGCCCGCCAAAACCCAGGGCGCCAGTGGCTCAGAGCAACCGGCCAGCGCACGGCGCGGCCTGTTCCAGAGAAAGACACCATGACACACCCGAATTCCTTCGGAAGCCGGTCCACGCTCGAGGCCGGGGGGCGCCAGTACACCATCTACCGCCTCGATTCGCTCGAATCGGTCTCCGGCGGCAAGGCCGCCAGACTCCCCTACAGTCTCAAGATTCTCCTCGAAAACCTGCTCCGTAACGAGGACGGCAAGTTCGTCAGGCGCGAGGACATCGAAGGCCTCGCCAACTGGGATGTGAAGGGCAAGACGGAGAATGAGATCGCCTTCAGAACCGCCCGCGTCCTCCTTCAGGACTTCACCGGCGTTCCTGCCGTGGTGGACCTCGCGGCGATGCGCGACGCGCTGGCACGGCTCGGCGGCGATCCGAAGAAGATCAATCCGCTTCAGCCCGTGGATCTCGTGATCGACCACTCGGTGCAGGTGGACGAGTACGGCTCCGAGGCGTCGTTCCTGATCAACGCAAATCTCGAGTTCGATCGCAACCAGGAGCGCTACGCATTCCTCCGCTGGGGACAGAAGGCGCTGCAGAATTTCCGCGTCGTTCCGCCCGATACCGGCATCGTGCACCAGATCAATCTCGAGTATCTCGCGCAAGCTGTCTTCGTTCACGACGCCAATGGGGAAACGACGGCTTATCCCGACTCGCTCGTCGGCACGGACTCGCACACCACGATGATCAACGGCCTTGGCGTACTCGGCTGGGGCGTCGGCGGAATCGAAGCGGAAGCGGCGATGCTGGGACAGCCGGTATCCATGCTGATTCCCGAAGTCGTGGGATTCAAGCTGTATGGCAAGCTTCCGCCCGGCGCCACCGCCACGGATCTCGTGCTCACGGTCACGCAGCTCCTCAGGCAGAAGAAGGTCGTCGGCAAGTTCGTCGAGTTCTACGGAGCGGGACTCTCGTCCCTCTCGCTGGCTGACCGCGCGACGATCGCCAACATGGCGCCGGAGTACGGCGCGACCATGGGCTTCTTCCCGATCGATGCGGAGACGGTCAACTACCTTCGCTTCACGGGACGCGACGAGGCGCAGGTTCAGCTCGTCGAGGCATATGCAAAGCTTCAGGGCCTGTATCGCACCGACGACACGCCCGATCCCGTTTTCAGTGACACGCTGGATCTCGATCTTGCGACCATCGAGCCGAGTCTCGCGGGGCCGAAGCGGCCGCAGGATCGCGTACCACTCAAGCTTTCGAAGCAGCTCTTCCGCGAAGCGCTGGCGGGCGATCTGCAGAAAACCGGCACGCTGGCAGGAGTCGCCGCGGCGAAGCAGGCAATGTCGGTGTCGGCATCACCTCAGCTCTCGCCCAGTGTTGTCGCCACGAGTCACGACGAGCAGGCGGGGGCGGACACCGCTGTGCCGGTGGAGATGAACGGCGAGAAGTTCGGTCTGCGCCATGGCTCGGTCGTGATCGCCGCGATAACGAGCTGCACCAACACGTCGAACCCGAGCGTGATGCTCGCGGCGGGTCTGCTCGCGCGGAACGCGGTCGCGAAGGGACTGAGCACGAAGCCGTGGGTGAAGACAAGTCTCGCCCCGGGATCCAAGGTGGTGACCGACTACTTCACGGCGGCGGGCGTTCTCGAACCGCTCCAGAAGCTGCGGTTCAACGTCGTCGGTTACGGATGCACGACGTGCATCGGCAACTCCGGTCCGCTGCCGCAGCCGGTCGCGGACGCGGTCGAAGCAAACAAGCTCGTCGTGGTGGCGGTGCTCTCGGGCAACCGCAACTTCGAGGGGCGCATCAATCCTCTCACGCGGTTCAACTACCTGGCGTCGCCGCCGCTCGTCGTTGCGTACGCGCTCGCCGGGCGGATGGACATTGACTTCAACACCGAGCCGCTTGGTGTCGGCAAGGACGGGCCGGTATTCCTGCGCGACATCTGGCCGGCTCCGAAGGAAGTCGAGGACGAGATCCTGCGCTCGGTCAAGGCGGACATGTTCAAGACGCAGTACGCGAACGTGTTCGATGGCGACGACAACTGGCGCTCGCTGCCGGTCCCGGAAGGCGATCTCTACGCGTGGGATCAGGACTCGACCTACGTGAAGAATCCGCCGTTCTTCGACGGAATGACGCTGACGCCTCCCGGTGTGCACCCGATTCACGAGGCGCGTGCGCTGGCGATGCTCGGCGACTCCATCACCACGGATCACATCTCACCGGCGGGCTCGATTCCGGCGGCGAGCCCCGCGGGCAAGTGGCTGATCGCGCATGGAGTGAAGACGACCGACTTCAACTCGTACGGCGCGCGCCGAGGCAACCACGAAGTGATGATGCGCGGAACATTCGCCAACATCCGGCTGCGGAACGAGCTCGCCCCAGGGACGGAGGGCGGCTGGACGGCGGTGTCGCACGGCGGTGACGCCGTGACGATCTACGACGCGTCCATGGAATATCAGCGGCAGGACGTGCCGCTGGTGATCATCGCCGGAAAGGAATACGGCACCGGATCGTCGCGCGATTGGGCGGCGAAGGGTACACTGCTGCTCGGCGTGAGAGCGGTGATCGCCGAGTCGTTCGAGCGCATTCACCGGTCGAACCTGGTGGGGATGGGAGTGCTGCCGCTCGAGCTCATCAACGGGCAGACGCGGCAAACGCTCGGGCTCACCGGCTTCGAGACGTTCGACATCGTCGGCATGTCCGACGAGATGAAGCCGCGCGCGACTCTGACCGTGCGCGCGACGGGCGACGATGGCGCGGTGAGGGTATTCCAGGCGGTATCGAGAATAGATACGCCGGAAGAGATGAGCTACTTCAGGCACGGGGGCATCCTTCCTTACGTGCTGCGGCAGCTCGTCGGCTGACTACCCGGCCATCTCCGTCTTCTTCCTGGTGAAGCGGAGCCGCGGAATCGCATCGTGTATCTGCTCGGTGACTTCGCGCTGCATGCGCACCGGATCGAGAGGCTGCAGCATGTCCCTCAATTCGGGATCGTTCCCCACGGTATGGCCCAGCCGGGTGTACAGCCCCGCAATGAGATGCAGTGTCTTGGTGACCTCTTCCTCGATGCGGAGATTTATCTGAAGAGCCAGCTCTTCCCTCAACTCGCCAATCGCCGACTCCCTGCTCTGGCTCATGAGCACGAAAATGGACAGGAAGATGGCCTCGAGTGAGACGATCATCGTCAGAAGTCCGTACGGGAACGGATCGAACTTCGGAAGAGCCGTGAATTTGCTGTTCCAGACAAGCCAGGTTGTAAACGCGACCGCGTGAGCGACGAAAAAACCGGTCGAGCTCGCGAGGCGCGTCAGCCAGTCCGCAGCGACCTGCATCCGTGTGTGCTCGCCGGAGTGTTGCGCCTTGATGGCGCGAAAGGTGGTGTGAATGCGGCTGCTACGCCGGGTACGCCGGTCGTATCCCGCCGGCAGCGGGCTTCCATGCTGCGTCCTCAGCATCTCCGGCAGAATCGTGTCTTGGTTGAGGTCGTCTTCGGTCATGGCAATTGGTCGAGGATGTTGATGGCTACTGAAACACAAAGAGTCCGAATATCGCGATGAACATCGCTAAAGTGGCCGCCGAAAGTGGGTCAACCCACGCGAATGCGGCGTGAGTGATGTGGTGAGAATGATAAAATACATCGCGACATTCGATGCGAACGTGCCAATCCCTACGTCCAGCTTTCTTCGCTGGATCTCGAACTTCGACGCGCCGATCCGATCCACCACGCGCCGCCTTCCGATGAGCTTCTCCTCCTCCACTTCCTGAGACGTCTGCCAGAAGCCCTTACTGGCCGCATCCTCGCGAGTCTTCGTACGCCTGTCGCTTCCGCGGAGCAGAATCTCCGCAGGCCGTTTTTTCGGGAGAACCTTCAATCGGATCGCAAGTCTGGTGGAAGGTTTCGAAATCGGGGTAAACGTACCAGCTTTCAGAAGCCATGAATACGACAGTCACCGTCGGATTGATCCAGGAGTCCGTGACCTCCGACGCGAACGCAAATGTCGAGCGCGCCGTCGAGCGGGTGCGCGAGGCGGCCTCGCGCGGAGTACAGATCATCTGCCTCCAGGAACTCTTCAACGCCCCCTATTTCTGCAAGGCGCAGAAGTCCGAGCGCTTCGACCTCGCCGAGCCGATTCCGGGCCCAGCGGTGGAGCGGATGCAGAAGGTCGCGCAGGAGCTCGAGGTTGTTCTGATCGTTCCGGTCTTCGAGCGGCAGGCCGCAGGTGTGTATCGCAATTCAGCCGCGATTGTCGACGCCGACGGATCCATGCTCGGCGTGTATCGCAAGATGCACATCCCCGACGATCCGCTGTTCTACGAGAAGTACTACTTCACCCCCGGCGACTCGAACGTCTCGTACGATGGCGCGCACAAAGGGGCGAGCGGGTTCTGCGTGTGGAACACCCGCTACGCGAAGATCGGCGTGCTGATCTGCTGGGATCAATGGTATCCGGAGGCGGCGCGCATCAACGCCCTGCTCGGCG
Source organism: Gemmatimonadaceae bacterium (assembly GCA_030647905.1). Taxonomy (NCBI): domain Bacteria; kingdom Pseudomonadati; phylum Gemmatimonadota; class Gemmatimonadia; order Gemmatimonadales; family Gemmatimonadaceae; species Gemmatimonadaceae bacterium. Next base: position 191,377 of record JAUSJA010000033.1, read on the forward strand.
CCGAGATTCTTTTCTATCCGACGGCGATCGGGTGGCATCCCTCGGAGAAGGCGGAGTTCGGCAAGGCGCAGGTGGATGCATGGCGGACGGCGCAGCGCGCGCACGCAATCGCCAACGGCGTGTTCGTCGCGTCTCCGAACCGTGTCGGCCACGAGGACGAGGAAGGGACGGACGGCATTGAGTTCTTCGGTCATTCGTTCATCTCCGATCCGTTCGGGCGCATTCTCACCGAAGCGGGTACGGAGCCGGCGGTTCTGGTCGCCGAGTGCGACCGCAGGCTGATCGAGGATACGCGTCGCAACTGGCCGTTCCTGCGGGATCGGCGGATAGACGCCTACGGCCCGATTCTCAACAGGTACATCGGATGACAGCCGCGAAGCCCGCGGTGGCACCGTGGGCTGTCGTGACATCGTCACATCCTGCCGGAAGTCGCATCATGCCGGCGGAATGGGAGCGCCATGATGCCACGTGGATCGCGTGGCCGCACGACGAGCCGGACTGGCCCGGCAAGCTGGGTGCGATTCCGTGGGTGTACGCGGAAATAGTTCGTGCGCTGCACACGCACGAGCGCGTCGAGATTCTCTGTCATGACGAATCCGTCCGAAACGCGGCAAGAGTGGCGCTCGATGCTCACGCCGTGGACTCCGCCGGGTACCGTCTGCATCTGGTACCGAACGACCGGGTGTGGCTACGCGATTCGGCTCCGACGTTCGTGTGGAACGAGACCGGCGCGATAGAGATGGTGAACTGGCGCTTCAACGGGTGGGCCAAGTACCACAACTACACGCGCGACGAGAGGGTCGGCGAGGCGGTGGAGAAGATCACCGGCCTCCCGCGCGTGACGGCGAAGCGCCCCGACGACGGCTCGTGGCTCGTCATCGAGGGTGGCGGCATCGAGACGGACGGCGCCGGATCGCTGCTAGTGACCGAGGAATGGCTGCTGAGCGACGTCCAGATCCGGAATCCCGGCATGACGCGGCAGGACTACGAATCGGCGTTCGCCGAGTATCTCGGCATCACCAATACCATTTGGCTGGGCGAGGGATGCGTCGGTGACGACACGCACGGTCATATAGATGACATCGCGCGGTTCGCTGCCCCGGGGGTCGTGCTGCTGGCGTACGAGGATGATCCTGCCGATGCCAATCACCCCCAGTCGGCTGATAACCTGTCGCGACTGGAAAGCGCGGCGAAGCGCAGTCCGTTGCGGGTCGTCCGCCTGCCCTACCCCCGGCCGGTCATCATGGAAGGTCAGCGCTTGCCGGCGAGCTACGCGAATTTCTACATCGCCAACGACGTGGTGCTCGTTCCGACATTCAACGATCCGAACGACCGCGTCGCGCTGGAGATGATCGCGCGCGAGTTTTCTGGCCGCGAAGTCGTGGGAATACACGCCGTGGATCTGGTATGGGGACTCGGCACGTTGCATTGCCTCACACAGCAGCAGCCGGCTCCCACCGGTAATGATTCTGGCAGCGGAAGCGCTGTGTGAACTCAGGGTCGCCGGAAGCGGTCCGCTCCGGCTTGCCGGGTCGCCCTTATACGGTGGTGTACGACGGTCACTGCAACGTATGCAGGAGACTCGTGCGGATGGTCACCAAATGGGACAGGCGCGGCGACCTGGAGATTCTTCCTTCACAGACGCCGGGTCTTCACGCACGCTTTCAGTGGATTCCGGCGCACGCCTTTCTCGAATCGGTGCAGGTGGTCGAGAACGGAACTGGATTGACGTGGCAGGGCGCGGCCGCACTCGAGCGGCTCCTCGATACCCTGCCGAAGGGACCGCTCATCTCGTGGATTTTCTCGATTCCATTCGCGCGGCCGATCGTCGAGCGATTCTACCGCTGGTTCGCGCGTAATCGGTACCGGCTCGGCTGCGGAGAGCACTGCCAGCTCCGCGAGCCGAACCTCGACTGCAAGGGTTGAAGTAGCGACTGAGAAGCCATCGGCCCGTGACCACGCCCCGCCACCCTCGTCCAATTGACGGGTGGGGATGCACCGCGCCCCTTCGGAGAAATACTTGAGACTCACGGGACTTTTCATCGGTCTGGCCTTTGTCGCGGGATGCAGCAAGGGCACGAACTCATATACGGTAGGCGCCGCGGGTCCCTGGAAGGAGGGATACGGCGTCATGAGCCGCCGCGGGATCGATCTTGCGGTAGATGAGATCAACCGCAACGGCGGGATCAACGGCGTACCGCTCAAGGTCGTTCCCCGCGACGACGAGGCCAACAGTGCTCGGGCGGCGGCGATCGCACAGGAGTTCGTCGCCGATCCGAGCGTGCTTGCAGTGATCGGCCACGTCAACTCGGGTGCGATGCTCGCCGCGGCCCACATCTATGACGGCCAGCTGACCGCGGTCGCGACCACGGCGTCTTCGCCGGATCTCACCGGGGTGTCGAAATGGACCTTTCGCGTCATCTCGAGCGATTCGCTCAACGGCGTCATTCTCGCGCGGTTCGCATCGCGCATCGGCGGTACGTCGGCCGACCTGAAGCAGGCGTCGGTTCTCTACGAGAACGATTCCTATGGACGCGGTCTGGCTGACGCGTTCCGGCGCGCCTTCCGCGGCACGATCATCAGCTTCGATCCGATCAGCGAGCACCTGGATCCCGAGCCGTTCGTGTCGTACCTGAAAATGCGCCGGCCCGGCATCGTGTTCGTCGCCGGGCGCGAGACGTCTGCGCTGCGTCTTCTCCGTGAAGCGAGGCGGCAGGGGCTCGAGGCCGTATTCATCGGCGGCGACGGTTGGCAGAGCATCGTGTCCGACACGGCGGCGTCGAACGGCGCCTACGTCGGTACGTCGTTCAACGCCGAGGACCCGAGTCCCGAGGTTCAGCGGTTCGTGAAGGCTTTCCGCGGGAAATACCAGACGAAACCTGACGCATTCGCCGCGCTCGCCTACGACGCGACCCAGCTGATCGCCCAGGCCCTGGCGAAGAAAGGCGCGAACCGGGCGGGCGTACGCGACTATCTGGCGTCCCTCAACTCGGCCAACGCGTTCGACGGGGTGACTGGACCGATCTATTTCAATAGCAGCGGAGATCCCATAGGGATGGGATTCCATGTCGCACAGGTGGTCTCGGGGACGCTCACGTCGAGCGGCTCCCGCATTGCGGCGGTCGTTCCTGTTCCTCCAGCGCAGGCGCATCCATGACCAGCCGCTTCAATCCGACCCAGACGATCCGCCGCACGCTCGGGCTCGGATTCGCGCTCCTCATCCTCCTGCTTCTTCAGGCGGGATTCGTGGGCTGGGCGTCCATCTCCAATCTTTCCGATGAAGTCGGCGTGACATTCCGTCATGCCAACGACGTCACGCAACAGTCCGCGCGGTTCTCGCACGTCATAACGCAGGAAGTGCAGGCGGCGACAACGTATCTCTCCGACGCCGACCCGGTATCGGAGGCGGATTTCCGCCGTCTTGGCCTCGAAGCCCACAAGCTTCACCGCTCGTTCACCTCGCAGCGCACGGAGCTGGCGGGCGAAGTGGCCAACACGATCGCGGTGGACGGCCGTCTCGCCGAAGTGGAGAACGCTTTCGCGATCGCGCATCGTCTGAGTGATCTCGGACGTACCGAAGAGGCGCGGGACCAGACGCGGGTCGCCCGGCGGCTCGTCGGACAGCTGCTGGTGGAGCTCCAGCGCGTAGACAAGGCGAACAATCTCGCCTTCATTCGCGCCTCGGACGCGCTGAACGAGCACGCGATCAAGCGCTCGGCGCTTCTTATCTCGGTGATCGGCTTCGCGCTGCTGCTCGCATTCATCATCGTGATACGCACATCGCGGGAGATAGGGCGCCCGCTTCGGGCCCTCGTTCGTCACGCCTTGCAGCTGAGCCGTGGCAATCTGCTCAATCGGACGCCGACACCGGGCATGCCCGGCGAATTCCGCATGCTCGCGGACGCGATGAACCACGCCAGTGAATCGCTGTCGCGCGTCGTGTCCGGCGCGGCTCATACCGCCGATGACGTCGCGCGCTCCGCGGGCGATCTCGCATCGGCGTCAAAGCAGATCGCCGATTCAGCCGGACAGGTCGCGGAGGCGGTCGGCGAGGTCTCTCTCGGCGCCGAGTCGCAGGTGCAGCAGCTGAAGAGCGTAAACGACACGCTCGACGGCATTCGCGCCCGGGCCGACGGAATGGTCGCGGGAGCGGGCGAAGTTCATGCCCTCGCGGGGGCGATCGAATCGGAGGCCGAATCGAAGCGGTCGGAAGTCGAACGGGCGCTGCAGATTCTTCTCGACGTGAGGAACGTGGTGCAGAAGGCGGCGGCGGAAGTGAGCGGCCTCACCGCGACGGCGGCCGAGATCAATGGATTCGTCGTCTCGGTCAGTCGGATCGCCGAGCAGACGAACCTCCTGGCTCTGAACGCATCAATCGAAGCGGCACGCGCCGGCCCGGCCGGACGCGGCTTCGCGGTCGTTGCCGCGGAAGTCGCGAAGCTCGCCGACCAGACGCAGACCGCCGCCGACGACGTCGTGCGCCTGACAGAAGCGGTGGCGACGCGGGTGACGACGACTTCGCGCGCGATGGAAGGCAGCGCATCTCATGTCGTCGAGATCGAGCGCGTCGCCCGCGAGCTGAGCGGTGCACTCGCGACAATCGTCGCCGCCGCTGAGCGGACGAGGCACAGCGCCGCCGCGGTGTCGTCGGCCGCCGAGGAGAACGTACGAGCCGTCGAGGGCGTGGTGGAGAACCTGACTCTGGTAGCGAAGACCGCCGAGAGTCACGCCGCGGCAGCGATGCAGGTTAGCGCGTCAACAGAGGAGCAGAGCGCCGCGTGCGAGCAGATGACGAGCGCATCGACTCAGCTCCTGGTCGGGAGCAGGCAGCTCAAGTCACTGGTCGGCGAGCTTCGCACCGCGGCCGCCTGACTGACCGTTACCCGTTGCCCGTTACCCGTTGCCCGTTACCCGCTACCCGCTACCCGTTGTCTTGAGCCATTCCGAAATCTCTCCCTCGGGTGAGATGAACGTCTACTGCACACAGGCGGCGGCCGGATCTCCGACAGGCTTGTCCACCTTCGGACGGTGATCGAGGTTCGCGACGCGCACGGCAATGTCGCGGACGAAGTCGGCCACACGCGTCATATGGTCGTAGTCTATGTACTGCGGCTCGTCCGTTAACTGATGGTAGTCCGGGTGCAGGCCCGTCGTGAAGAAAGCGATCGGGATGCCGTACCGGGCATACATGTAGTGGTCGCTACGGCAGTAGATGCGCTCGGGGTGCCCGTTGGCATCGAACTGGTAATCGAATTTGAACGGCCTCGGGCTCGCCGAGTTCGCCTGCTCGACGATGTCGCCGAGCTCGGTGGACACGCGGCGCGAGCCGACGATCTGCAGATAGTCGGGGCCGCCGCCGGCGATGTCAGCGGCGCTTCCGCGTCCCACCATGTCCATGTTGAGCTGGGCGACTATCTGATCCCGCGGAACGGTCGGATGGTCGGTGAACCACTTCGACCCGAGCAGACCCTTCTCCTCGCCCGTGTGCCATACGAAGATGACCGATCGCTTCGGCTTGACCGGCGCGGAAGCAAGCGCCTCGGCGATCTCCAGCACTGTCACAGTGCCTGATCCATCGTCGTCGGCACCGTTGCTGATCGAGTCGAGACGTGTCGGACGAATCCTGCGAAGACTGTCCACGTTGATGTGGATCACCGCGCGAAGCGAATCGCGGAGCGCGCGCTTGCTTCTGTCCCAGACCGGCGCGCCGAGCCGCGTGAGCTCGATGTTGTAGGCGCGCAGCGAATCGTGATCCACTGCCGTCGTGCGGGTGCCGATGTGATCGTTGTGCGCTCCAATGGCGACGTATTCGTTGCGGAGCACTGGATCACTCCCTCGCAGGATGGCGATTACGTTTCTCGCCGTGCCCGGCGGGGCGTCGCCCGCGAAACGCGCTGACGTGGACTGCATGTCCTGGAAATACGTCCCGTTCTCACCACCGGGCTCGAGCCCCATCCGCGCCACTTCGGCGGCGATGTACGTCGTGGCTTTCTGGTTTCCGATCGTCCCCGTCTCGCGACCCATCATCGAGTCGTCGGCGTAAGTGTAAAGGCGCGTCCGGAGATCGCCAACGGTGATTCCCGGAGAAGTCCCACGTGGTGAGGGCGAGCTGCGCACAACCTGCTGGGCGCACGCGGTGACTGCCGCTGCCGCGGCGATGAACGACATGGTGCGCAGTGTTTCCGAACGTTTCACTTCTCTTCTCCCTTTGACGTTTATCTTAAAGATCATGGACCGGAAAAAAGCCGTCCTCCTGCTTAGCGGCGGCCTCGATTCGACGACGCTCCTGGCGCTTGCCACGAGCGAAGGTTACGCGGTGCATGCTCTCAGCTTCCGTTACGGCCAGCGTCACTCCGCCGAGATCATGGCAGCGCGAAAGATTGCCGCCCGCCATGGCGCAGTCCAGCACGTCGTCACCGAGATAGACCTTCGGGCCATCGGAGGATCCGCGCTGACATCCGATATTGACGTCCCGAGGGACCGGCCAATTGACGGAGTCGCCGAGATTCCCATCACCTACGTGCCGGCGCGGAACACGATCTTTCTTTCGTTCGCTCTGGCATGGGCCGAGGTGCTCGGCGCAGCCGACATATTCATCGGAGTCAACGCGCTGGACTACAGTGGCTACCCCGACTGCCGCCCCGAGTTCATCGAGGCGTTCGAGCGGATGGCACGCCTCGCGACGCGCGCCGGAGTTGAGGCGGAGGACGGCGTGCCGTGGATCAGCATCCGCACTCCGCTGATAGACATGTCGAAGAAGGAGATCATCGAGCTTGGGCTGCGGCTTGGCGTGGATTATTCGCTTACCACCAGTTGCTACGATCCGTCGGCGAGTGGCGAAGCGTGCGGCCATTGCGACGCCTGCCAGCTCCGCCTCCGCGGCTTCGAAGAGGCTGGCGCCGTGGATCCTGTGCGATACGCAGGCGCAAACGGGGTGAAGAAGTGAGCTACACGGTGAAGGAGATTTTCTACACTCTCCAGGGCGAGGGCGCGAACGCCGGGAAGGCCACCGTCTTCTGCCGGTTCAGCGGATGCAATCTGTGGACGGGACGCGAGGAGGATCGCTCGCGGGCAGTGTGCAACTTCTGCGACACCGATTTCGTCGGCGTCGGCCCTGACGGCGGGAGATTCACCACGCCGGAATCGCTTGCCGCTGCGATCGCCAACGCGTGGCGAGGCGAAGACATGCCGGTCGCGCGGCTCGTCGTGTGCACCGGGGGCGAACCGCTTCTGCAGATGGACGAGCCGTTCATCGCCGCGGTACACAACGCCGGCTTCACGATTGCCATCGAGACGAACGGAACAATGCACGCGCCGCGCGGCATTGACTGGATCTGCGTGAGCCCGAAAGCCGGCGCGTCTCTCGTGCAGAATACCGGCGACGAGCTGAAGCTCGTCTTTCCGCAGCCCGCCGCGATGCCCGAGGAGTTCGAGGCGCTCGACTTCGATCATTTCTTCCTCCAGCCGATGGACGGCCCGGCCGTCGCCGAGAACACGCGCCTCGCGATCGAGTACTGCATGCGGCATCCGCGTTGGCGGCTGAGCCTTCAGACCCACAAGCAGCTCGGTATCCGCTGACTTCTCCGTCCCTATGAACGTGGGCCTCCTTGCGTGCTGCGCGGGTGCTGTCGTGTCAACATTCTCCGTCACGGCGATGGCGCAGGAGACGGCGCCTGTCCGTCTCGACACGGTCGTGGTCACCGTGGATCGAGGGCCGGGGCGTTCCGTGCTCACCTCTCCCTTCGCGCTCTCCGTCGTCCGTCCCGACAGCTCGCGCCCGGGGCAGCGTCACACTTCGATTGACGAATCGCTGACGCTCGTCCCGGGACTCCTGGCTGTCAATCGCAACAATCCGGCTCAGGATCCGCGAATCTCGATCAGAGGATTCGGCGCGCGATCGGCGTTCGGCGTGCGCGGCGTGCGCGTCCTGCGTGACGGCATGCCGCGCGCGGGAGGAATTACGAGCCCGCGGCGGGGCGCAACGCGTACGTGGGAATCTCGATTCGCGCCCAGCGGTAGCGACGAGCTGAGGCGGACCCGCGGCCTCAGCCAAGCGCTTCGAGGTACTTGATGCCGGCGCCGGTGTTGAACAGCACCACGCGCTCGTCCACACCGACCTTATTCGCGCCGAGAAGCTTTCGCAGCGCCGGCAGGCACGCGCCTCCCTCGGGGGCGACGAACAATCCTTCGGCGGCTCCGATCTCCCGCACCGCCGCGATCAGTTCCGCGTCGCTCACCGCGACTGCCGCGCCCTGCGATTCACGAATCGCGTCGAGAATGAGGAAATCCCCGATCGCCTTCGGCACCCGCAGTCCGGACGCCACGGTCCTGGCATCCGGGAACATCGGGGCGAATCGCTCTCCGGCCTCGAACGCCTTCACGATCGGCGCGCAGCCTTCGGACTGGACCGTGATCATGCGGGGACGGTCGGCGCTTATCCAACCCATCTCTTCCATCTCGTCGAACGCCTTCCACATCCCGATGAGGCCGGTGCCTCCTCCTGTCGGATAGACGATCACGTCGGGCAGTGTCCAGTCGAAGAACTCCGCGAGCTCGTAGCCGAGTGTCTTCTTTCCTTCGACGCGATATGGCTCCTTGAGAGTGGACATATCGAACCAGCCTTCTGCATCCTTGCGCTTCGCCACTTCCGCGCCGCAATCCGTGATGAGTCCATCCACCAGCGTAACGTGCGCACCGACCTGCTCGCATTCCACGACGTTGGCCCGCGGAGTGTCGCGGGGCATGAAGATGTGCGCCTCCATTCCGGCCCTTGCGGCGTACGCGGCCAGCGCACCGCCCGCGTTTCCCGCGGATGGAGCGGCCACCTTCGTCACGCCAAGCTCCTTCGCCATGGACACCGCGGCGGACATACCGCGCGCCTTGAAGCTCTGCGTCGGATTCAGCGACTCGTCCTTGATGTACAGCTCGTTCATGCCGAGCGCGCTGCCCAGCCGCACCGCGTGAAGCATCGGAGTCCAGCCTTCTCCAAGCGAGACGATGTTCGCGTCGGAGGCGACCGGCATCACTTCGCGGTAGCGCCACATGTCGCTGCGTCGGGTCCTGAGCGAGTTGCGCGTCAGCGAGCGCTGGGCTTCCTCCAGGTCATAGCGGACGAGCAGCGGTTTCCCGCACTTCTCGCAGACGTTGTACAGCCGGGCAGGCTCGTACCGGGTTGCGCACGCGGCGCACTCGAGATGGGTGACGTTGGTCATAGGCAGGGCTAAGTTAAGCGAACCATCCTCCATTCGCTTCAGCCCCGCGACGACGCAATCTCGCCTCTCATGATCGATTCGATCCGGCTCGTACTCGTGACGCTCGGCATCGCCGTGCTGACGCTCCTACTCGACCGCAGGGCGCGAAAGTAGTGTACGCGGGCCACATCGGTGTCGCACTTGGCGCGAATGGAATCAGGAGAACGATTCCGCTCTGGCTTCTCGTTCTCGCCAGCCAGCTGCCCGACTGGAGCGACGCCACACTCTGTATCGCCGGCGTGCGCCCCTCTGTGCCGGGCATGTTGTCCCATTCTCTCCCCGCCGTGGCAATCCTCGCGGCCGCGATCGCGCTCGCATTCTACGCCAGGGAGCGCGACACTGCGGGAGCGATGCTCGTCCTGGCTGTCGTTCTGTCGCATGCCGGCGGCGATTATCTCACCGGGATCAAGCCCACCTGGCCCGGCGGGCCGATGATCGGGCTCGAGCTCTACGGTCGGCCAATGATGGACTTCGCTGTCGAATCCGTCGTGATCGTGGCGGGGTGGCTTCTTTACCGGAGGTCCTTCCCCGAAGACCGGCGTGGAACGAGGGCGATGATGGCGATCCCCGTCGCACTCATGGCGGTTCAGCTCGCCGCCGATATTGTATTCACGCTGACACCCGGGCTGAAAAAATGCTAAGGATCCCTGGTGGCCCATTCCCGCACGGCAGCACCACCTCTACTCCCGAGAATCCGTTGACTGATACGGTCCCGTCACGCGAGGAGGCGCTCGCAATCGTACACGAGTACACGGCGAGCGATTCGCTGCGCAAGCACATGCTGTCGGTGGAAGCCGCCATGCGCGCCTACGCCGCGCATTTCGGAGAGGATCCCGAACGCTGGGCAATCACCGGTCTCGTGCACGACTTCGACTACGAGCGGTTCCCCAACGAAGCCCATTCGCCGACCGAGGAGCACCCCGCCGAGGGGGTACGGATACTGAGAAGCCACGGCTTTCCCGAAGACATCCTCGAAGCGATCCTGGGACACGCGAACTACAGCGGCGTCGCGCGCGAAACGAGAATGGCGAAGACTCTTTTCGCCGTGGACGAGCTGACCGGCCTGATCACGGCGACGGCGCTGGTGCGTCCGAGCCGGAGCGTGCTGGAGGTCGAAGCGAAGTCGGTGCGCAAGAAGATGAAGGACAAGGCCTTCGCCCGGGGCGTGAGCCGCGACGACGTGATCAACGGTGCCGCCGATCTCGGCGTGGACCTTGACGAGCACATTTCCTTCGTGATCAGCGCGATGCAGTCCGTCGCGGCTGAAATCGGTTTGGCAGGGTCATAGCGTCGTGGTGCGTGTCTTCGACTCCACGTGGTATCCGCGCGGTCGCGCGGGGGGGAAGCATCGAGCGGTCAAATTCCGCGACGAGCATTTCCGCGCGGGCCTCCAATGACGTCGTCGCGATTCCGACGTTCTGGGTTTCAGCCTTAACGGGGGTGACGCCGAGCGCGCCTCAGTCCATCACGAACTCGCGCCTGAACGCGACGTCGAACGAGAATGTCTTGCGCTTGGTCTTCTGCTCGATCACGCCCGCGATCCGTTCCAGCCGCGCGGGGATCTCCATGATCTTCTGCTGCGCCTTGCGCCCCGTGTCGTTCAGCCCTTCGAGCGTGTCGATCGCCCAGAACTTGATCTGCTCTTCGACGATCTTCAGATAATCGCGCGGTCCGTAGATGCCGGCGCGGCGCACCACGTCGGCCAGCTCGCGGAAGTGCGGCATGCTGACTCCCGGCATTTCTATCGCCGGCATGATCTTCGCCGCCGATTCCAGCGCCTGGTTAGGATCACGCTTCAACACCTCGCGGAACACCGTACGGTAGAACGCGAAATGCCGGGCCTCCTCCTTCGCCACGTTCGCCAGCACCACTCCGATCGTCGGCTCGTACTCGGACGCAAGCTTGCCCGTGTTAGCGTGCGAGATCTGCGTTGCCCGCTCCTGCAGCGACGTATACACGAACACGCGGTACGGGTCCCTGTCCCAGTCCGGCGAGAACCCGGCGCGCAGATAGTCGAACTGCATCTTCTCCACTACGACCCGGTCGAAGACCTGCGCGTCGCGTGTGTAATCGTGCAGGATCAGCCCGTGTCTGTCTTCTTCCGCGGTCCACAGATTGGTCCAGTGGCGCCAGTGGCTCTCGTTGCCGAGATAGACCGCCAGAATGCGGTGGAAGTGTGGCAGCCCCTCCTCCGTCAGAAGATTCAGCGCGAGCGCGACGCGCGCGGGCGGGCTGATCCCCTCCGCTCGCTTCCTCAGCTCGCGGATGTGACGATCGGGATCCGTATCCGGCGCCGGATCCAGGATCTCGCTCGGAAACCACAGTACCCGCTTGGCCTCGTGCTGGGCCATGAGCTCGGCAACAAACGGCTCGAGATCCGCCAGGACCTCGATCCTGGAGAGCATTGCGGCGTCAGCCGTGTTAACGGTCACATCATCCCTTGAACGGTGTAACGGGCAGTTCCGGCCGCCGGGTGACCCGGACCCGGAAATAAATTATCGTCCGTAGCGGAAATTGCATCAACCGCGCCCAATCCGGCCACGGTTGCCAACTTCTACACCATCGGCGCCGATTCGGCCGCAAGCTCGGTCACTTCGCTGAGGGTGCGCTCGATCTGCCGGCGATGCCGCTCCTCGTGCTGCGCCACGAACAATCCCCACTGATACATGTCGAGCTCGCCCAGCAACGGATTGGGCCGCTTGATGGACTTGAGATCCAGTTCTGAAGCCGCCGAAAGCGTATCGCGAAGCCGCGCCCGCGCCACGGTCATCACCGTGAGCGACTCGGGAACGGGCGTGTTGTCATCCGGCGTGGTCGTCGGTGGCGCCGTGATCTTCTTCACGACCTCGGTCACCCTGAACCTGTCGAGGCTCGACATGATCGAATCGTCGGACTCGTCGCCACCGATCCCTTCTTCACGCGCCTTCGCGATGGCGCTCGAGACCATCCTGGCGACGATCTGCTCCACGATCGCCAGATGGGCCACGACTTCTGCCGCCGACCAGCACGCGCCACGCGGACGAATCATCGCCACGGCAGGATTGATGTCACCTGCGGTCGCGATGAGCGCGGCGCGCGTCTCATCCATGTACGCAAACAATTCCGTCAGCCGTTTCCGCATTTCAGCCACCCGCGTCCTCGATGATGGACAGAATCTCCGACATAATCGTCTTGCCCCTGTCACGCGCATACCAGGCGCGAATCAGAGGATATCGTTCGGGCTTCGGGAGCGCGAGACCCTCAGTCACCACCCACTCCTGCAGCGGGCCCGGCCGCGGCCCCCACCAGCCCTTCTCGGCGAAATCGTCATCGTAGACGATCACCACCGGAATGGACCTCGACCCGCGTGTCAGATGGGCATCCATCAGGTCACGATTGCTGTCTCTGCCGAGGAGGCGCAACTCGATGTTCGGCGCCGCTTCCTCGAGCCTGGCTACATACGGCAGGATGTTTACCGAGTCACCGCACCAGTCTTCATTCAGAACGAGGAGATGCCAGCGCGGACGCACCGCCTTCGCCCGATCTTCGGCTTCCGGGGTCAGCAACGCGCGCTTGAAGACCGCATTCCACATTTCGGAGTTTTCTTTCGGTCTCGCCAAGAGCTCGGCGAACGTGGATCCGGCGAGAAAGCGCTCCTTCAGCGTGAGCGGACGATCATCCACGCCGCATGTCCACGTGCCAGATGTCGTCTTCGGTGTACGGCTCGGTGACGCGCTGGAAACCGAGCCCCTCGTAGAACCGCTCCAGATACATCTGGGCCGCGATGCGGATCTCCTTTCCCCAGCCTTCGGACTCGATTCGCCCGATCGCCTCGCGCATCAACGCCTGGCCGGCGCCCGCCCCGCGAACGTCGGGATGCGTCACCACCCGCCCGATCGACGCTTCCGCGTACTTCACGCGCGGCGGGAAGAGCCGCGCGTACGCGATCAGCCGCCGCCTCCTGTCCTCCGTCACCCAGCCGAAGAGATGAGTCGCCTTCTGGTCGGACCCGTCGGCATCCATGTAAGGGCAGGTCTGCTCGACGACGAACACTCGCTGCCTGAGCTGCATCGCGGCATAGAGATCGTCGGGAGTCAGGTCCTGGAACGCCGTGCACTGCCAGGAGATGGCCGAAATGGGCGTTGCGGATTGTGGCGTCATTCCGTCGCGTGACAGGTGAAAGCTCAATATATGTCCGCGGGTCTTACCTGTTTGCCATGGGACGCGAATATTCTTCGGGTTGCCCCGCGCGAAAACCCCTTCGAAGCATCAGGCATGATTTTCAGAATTCTGGCCCGCATCGCAACCTGCGCGGCTCTTTCCGCCGTGGCCGCCGCCTGCGTGGCGTCCACCACCCGCGGCGTCCGTGTCGCGACGAAGGAAGCGGCTGGAACGCGGACAGGCGCAGAGCCGCTGGATGCCACGATCGGATTGCGTCTCGATCCGGCCATCGCGTCGCTGCTCGGCGAGATTTCACCCAGCCGGATTCGCCAGACCGATTCGATCCTCGTCGCCTTCGGGACGCGCCACACGATGGCCGACACGACGAGCGCGACACGAGGAATCGGTGCGGCACGACGGTTTCTCTTCGAACGGCTGAGCGGATACAGCCGCGACTGCAACGGCTGCCTTCGCGTCGAGTATGACCCGGCGATGATCGAGGTCACCCGCCATCCGCAGCGTCCCAGGGTGAATGTCGTCAACGTGCTCGCATGGCTTCCCGGACGCGACACCAGCCGCGTCATCGTCATTGGCGGGCATTACGATTCCTGCATCTGTAACGTGGACAGATTCGACTTCACGTCCGACGCACCGGGCGCTGACGACGACGGATCGGGGACTTCGGCGGTCGTGGAGCTCGCCCGCGTCTTCTCACAACGCTATCCCGGGGGATTGGAGGCAACTGTCGTCTTCGCGCTCTACTCCGGGGAGGAGCTCGGACTCCTCGGCTCGACGCACCTGGCTCAGCGGCTGCACGACTCCGGCTACAAAGTCGCCGCCGCGGTCACCAACGACATCGTCGGCAATGTCGTCGCCGACGATGGGCGCGTAGACTCGACAAGCGTGCGCGTTTTCGGCGCGGATCCCGACAATAGTCCCAGTCGCGAGCTGGCGCGTTACGCCTGGGCATCGGGCATGCTCTACAGTCCCGCATTCGCGGTGTATCCCGTCTTTCGTCTCGATCGGATTTCGCGGGGCGGTGACCATTCGCCGTTCGTGACTCACCGCGACGCGGGACTTCGCTTCACCGAGCGGCTCGAGAACTACAAGAGGCAGCATCTCCCGACGGACCGTCTCGCGGACGTGAATTTCGGCTATGTCGCGAACGTCGCGCGCCTCAACGCGGCCACACTCGGCGCCCTCGCAAGTGCGCCCCCCGTCCCCGACAGCGTGACGGCGAGACGCAACCAACCTTCCGGTGGCCAGAAGTGGATGCTCTCGTGGAAGCCCGTGCCGGGGGCCGTCGCGTACGAAGTTCTCGTCCGCCGTACCATCGCTCCCACGCATGAAAAACTCATTCGCGTCAACGGAGCGACATCGTATCTGCTGAGTGATCAGCTCGACGATCTGTGGGCCGGCGTTCGATCGGTGGGTGTCAACGGACACAGGTCTCTTACTGTCGTCGTTCCACCCCCGACCTTCGTGACCCGCTGAAACCGGTCGCCCGTCCCGGCCATCCGAGCATAGGCGGCGACTCACTGCCTCTCGTAGGACGCGCAGAAGAGCTGGCTCTCATCGCCGAGATCCTGCGCGACGCGGCGAAGGGAGCGGGCAGAACCCTGATTATTTCGGGTGAAGGCGGCGTCGGCAAGACTCGCATTCTCACCGCCGGCGCGGAACGGGCGCAGAAGGAAGGATGGAACGTCGTGCTCGGGCGCGCCTACGCGGTGGAGACCGGCATCCCGTACGCGTTGTTTTCCGACGCGCTTCTCCCGCTGCTTCGCAAGCTGGAACCGGGCGCCCTCTCCGTTCTGACCCGCGGCGGAACCGCGGAGCTCGCGTATCTCTTTCCAGCGATTGCCGGGCCGGGCGATCGTGAGCGGGCGGCTGCTGCCGTAGATCCATCCGAGCTCAAGGCGCGCCTCCTGTGGAATTTCACGCAGTTCCTCTGCCGTCTCGCAGCGCGCCAGCCGCTCTGCATCGTGCTCGAGAATCTTCAGTGGGCGGATGTGTCGTCGCTCGAGCTCCTGCATTTCGTCGCGCGCCAGATCCCCAGCCATCCCATCGCGCTCCTCACCTCGTACAACGACGCTGAGCGCGATTCGAATCCGGTTCTCCGCACGACGGAACAGTCGCTCATCAGCCTCGGTGTCGCCGTGCACCGCCGTCTGGGCCCCCTCTCGCACGCGGACGTGGGGCAGATGCTGGAGGAGAGATTCGGCGCCAACGGATCGGCGCTTCGCCAGTTCACGGCGCTCCTCTATGGTTGGACACGCGGGAATCCATTCTTCGTCGAGGAAACGCTCAAGTGGCTCGTGGAGTCCGGAGTTCTCCGGCAGGAGGACGGACGGTGGGTTGGATGGGATATCGAGTCGCTGCAGCTGCCGCCCACGGTACGTGACGCAGTCGCGGCCAGAATGGACCGGC
The DNA here is from genome assembly GCA_030647905.1 of Gemmatimonadaceae bacterium. Taxonomy (NCBI): domain Bacteria; kingdom Pseudomonadati; phylum Gemmatimonadota; class Gemmatimonadia; order Gemmatimonadales; family Gemmatimonadaceae; species Gemmatimonadaceae bacterium. The sequence goes on from JAUSJA010000033.1 coordinate 207,195, forward strand.
TCAGCTCACCGGCGCGGGATATCGCGAATCTCGCGGCGGTGGTCGGAACGCGGCTCACGTTCGAGCAGCTCGCGGCGTTGTCGCCGCTTCCCGAATCGGCGCTCGCAGACGCGCTCGACGAGCTCGGCAATCATCGCGTGCTGGAGGAAGTTCAAGGCCCTGAAGGACAGGCGTACGATTTCGCCCATCCGATCCTCCAGCAGGTGAGCTACGGCGCCCTCGGCGCCGCGCGTGCGCGACTGCTGCACGCCAGCGTTGCCGAAGCACTCGAGAGCTACTATGGAAAACACGCGGCATCTCACGCTGGCGAGCTCGCATTCCACTTCACCCGATCCAGCACGCTCGCGCCGAAGGCGATCCTCTACCTGAACCAGGCGGGGCGAACCGCGCTCGCGAGCTACGCGAATCGCGAGGCGGCGAGCTATCTCGCTTCGGCGTTGCAGCAGATGGAGCAGACGGAGGAAAGCGCTGTGGAACGCGACGAGATCATCCGCAACCTCGCGCGGGCGAAACAGCGGCTCGGAGACTACGACGAAGCCCTGGTGCTCTGGGCGACAGCGCGTGATTCCGCCGTCGCGCGCGGGGATCATGAAGCGCTGGCGATGATCGAGTATCGAATGGGCCTCGCCTGCTTCTGGAGCGGACGGTTCGACGAAGCGCTCGCACACTACGCGAGCGGATTGGAGGCGGCCGAGCGGCAGAGCGATCGCGCTGGAGTGGTCCGGCTTCACCTCGCGAAGGCGATATGCCTGCAGGAGCTGGGACGCCTCGATGCGGCCAAGGAGGAAGTGGAAAGCGCGCTTTTTGCGGCGGAGCAGACGGGAAGCGATGCATTGCTCGCACGCGCTCACCGCGCCCTTCTGCTGCTGTATGCGTGGACTGGCCCCGCCGACGTCGCTCTCTCGCACGGAAAGAAAGCCATCGCATTCGCCGAAGCCGCCGGCGAGCGAATGCTCGAGTGGACCGCTCACTGGGGGATGGGATTGCTCGCAGGACTCACGGGCAACGGCCCCGAAGTCATCGCGCATATCCATCAATGTGAGCGGATCGAGGAGCAGCTCAGGTCGCCGCTGCTTCCGCTCTGGACAGCCGAGCTGTCGCTGCAGTACGCGTCGTGGGTCGGCGAATGGGATGCCGGGCTCGCCACTGGAGAGCGCACGATCGCGTTGGCGCGCTCGCTGCGCCAGCGCACTCTCCTCCCGCGGCTTCTCGTGTGGACGGGACTGATCTACCTCTGGCGCCACGATCTCGAGCGCGCGCGCTCCTATTTCGACGAGGCGTGGGATCTGTCGGGTGCGGGGACGGCGACCGAGCACCGCGTGGATGTGCAGACGGTCGTGCCCGCACACATGGGTCTGGCGACGTATCACCTCGAGACAGACAACTACGCGGACGCGATCCGCATCGGCGAGGCCGGGCTCGAGCTTGCCGACAAACTCGGCTATGTCGCGTGGACGCTTCAGTGGCTGCTGCCGGTGGTTGGCGAAGCGGCACTCTGGAAGAGGGATTTCAGGCGCGCCGAGGCGCATTCGGCGCGCATGAGGCGCGATGGGCGGCGGCTGAGCAATCCCGTGGCGCTGGCGATGGCCGACGCGTGCGATGGCATGCTGTTTCTTTTCCGCGACGCCAGCGTCGAGAAATCAATACCGCTCTTGCGTGCGGCAATCAGCGCGTTCGAGGCGATTCCTCTTCCCGATGCGGCGTCGAGGGCGCGCCGGGTGCTGGCCGGCGCGATGAAGCACGCCGGTGACAGAGAAGGAGCGATGCGCGAGCTCCGAATCGCGCACGACGTCTTTGCGCGACTGGGGGCGGCGGGCGAGCTCGACAGCGTTCGAAACGAGCTGCGACAGCTGGGCGCGCGGCTCCCCGCTCGCACCGTCGCTACGGGAATGGCGGGACTGACAGGCAGAGAGCTCGAGATCGCCCGGATGGTGGCGCAGCGGAAGTCGAACAGGGAGATCGGCACTGCCCTCGACATTTCGGCGCGGACGGTCAGCACGCACTTGTCCAACATCTTCGCGAAGGTCGGCGTCGGGTCGAGGGGAGAGCTGGCCGACTTCATCCGGGCCAATTCGCTGGCCGCGGAATGACCGGAGTCGTGACTTCGCGCGAACACTTCGCCTCGCCGGCCAGCTCGCGCACCGTGCGCGTACATGCCGGAAAGACGTAACTGATTCCCGCGATAGAGGGGATCGCTGGCGAGCGGCGGTATTTCGGGTCATCCCCGGTCTTACCCCAAGAGCGGGGCCTTGCGGCACGAGTAATGATGTACCTGGAAGCATGGCCCAGCAGACGTTTTCCCGACTCTGGCGCGGTGCCTCGCCGGATGCCGCGCTGATCGGCGAGATTCAGTCTCTCGCCCGTCCGCTGCGCACGCCGGCCGACCTCGATCCACTTCTCGACTCGATCGGCGACGCGCGCTACGTGCTGCTCGGCGAAGCGACGCACGGGACGTCCGAGTTCTACACGTGGCGAACGGAGATCTCGCGCCGGTTGATCACCGAGAAAGGCTTTTCGTTCATCGCCGTCGAAGGCGATTGGCCGGACTGCTACACCGTGAACCGGTATGTAAAAGGGCTGACCGGCGGATCAGCGGAGAACGTGCTGCACGCGTTCGCGCGATGGCCCACCTGGATGTGGGCGAATCGAGAGGTTGCGGAGCTCGCGGAGTGGATGTGCGATCACAATGCCCGTCTCCCGGCGGAACGGCAGGCGGGATTCTACGGGCTCGATGTGTACTCGCTATGGGAATCCATGCACGTGGTTCTGGAATACCTCGAGAAAATGGATCCCGAGCTCGCCAGAACCGCGCGCCGCGCATATGCGTGCTTCGAGCCGTACGACGAAGATGCGCAGGAGTACGCGCGCGCGACTACGCTCGTTCCCACATCGTGCGAGGACGAAGCGGTGAGCATCCTGCGCGCTCTTCGTGGGCGCGCATCGGAATTCCGGGATGACGGACCCGATGCGTACTTCAACGCCGAGCAGAACGCGCTCGTGGCGCGCAACGCGGAGCTGTATTACCGGACGATGGTTCGCGGCGGGCCGGGATCGTGGAACGTGCGCGACAATCACATGGTGGAGACGCTGAACCGGCTGATGTCGCACCATGGCCGCGGCGCGAAGGCCATCGTATGGGAGCACAACACGCATGTCGGAGACGCGCGATTCACCGACATGGCGACGTCGGGAATGGTGAACGTCGGCCAGCTCGTGCGTCAGGAGCACGAGCGCGATGGCGTGGTGCTCGTCGGGTTCGGAACCCATCGAGGCACCGTGATCGCGGGGCGCGAGTGGGGCGCCACGATGGAACGGATGCGCGTTCCAGAGGCAAGAGAAGGCAGCTACGAGCACGCGATGAAGCTCGCTGGCATCGAGGATTCGCTGTTCATCTTCCCGGCCGGTGAGAGCGACGAGACCCGTGAGCTCCGCGAGCCGCGCGGTCATCGTGCGATTGGCGTCGTGTACAATCCGCACACCGAGCACTGGGGGAACTACGTGCCGACGATACTTCCCGGGCGGTACGACGCGTTCATTTACATCGAGAAGACCGAGGCGGTGGACGCCTTACACATGGCCGTTCTCGTTGACGGCGAGGTTCCTGAGACTTTCCCGAGCGGCCAGTAAAAGAGGTCGATTGTGGTCAATGGGTTTTCCGCCCTTCAGCCCTCGCCTGACGAACAATTTCCCTGACGTCTGCGAGTAAAGCCGGCGCATTGTATGGGATCCCATCCTTTATCGTCCACTGAACTCCACCGGTATGGACTTCCTTCCCGTTCACGATCTGGTCCACGCCGGTTGGATACAGCACCTTCAGGTTCTCGAGCGGATTTCCATTCACGACAATGAGATCCGCGAGATAGCCAACCTTGATGCGTCCCAGATCCGATTCCCGGCCGAGGATCTTCGCATTGTTCGAGGTCGCGTGCTGAATGACCTTGATCGTGTTGAAGCCGGCTTCCTGGTGCAGCTCGAGCTCGCGGATTAACCCGAAGCCGTACATCTGGTAGATGAATCCGGCGTCATCGCCGGCGCCGATCACCCCGCCCCGCCTCTCGAATTCGCGTAGCGCATTCATCCAGATGCGGTAGTTCTCCTTCCAGAAGGTCTCATCGGTCGAAGTCCAACCGAGGAAGTACGAGCCGTGATTGTTCGAATTCGGCCTGAAGTACTCCTCGAGTGTCGGGTGCAGGTAGTCCCTGAACCATGGCTGATTCTGCGCGCGCTGGAGATCGCGGCTCGCCTCGTAGATATCGAGAGTCGGAACCCACGCGACGTTCTTCGCGACCATGCCGTCGAGAACCGCCAGAAGTCTGTCGGCATCGGCTTCGCGCCACAGATGGCCGGCGTACCTGAAGCGGTCCACCTCGTTGTTGTAATTGTACGAGGGCGGGAAGTTCTGCACGCCATCCTTCAACGCCGCGTCGGGGATCCCGTACCAGTGCTCGATGCTCGTGGTGCCGAGGCGGATGTCGTCCCACGCTGTGGTCTCCTCGACACCGACGTGGTGCGCGATCCGAAGCCCGAGCTTGTGTCCCTCGTCCTCCATCGCGGTCATCACATCGCGATCCACAAGGAGAAGCTTGATGCCGTCCGCTCCCATCTTCTTGAGGTCGCGCACCCGTTGCCGCGCGGCGTCGGGAGTTTCGGGAGAAGGAGGATTCGAGAAGCGACCGTAGACGAAGATGCGCGGTGAGGCCACCTCGCCCCTGTCGCTGCGCCCGCGAAGATCGATGATGCTCTGCGTATCGTTGGCGCCAACTTCTCTGACGCTCGTGATTCCGCACGCCAGCCAGATCTTGAGCTCGTAGTCGAGTGGCTGCGGGATCCCTCCCCGCTCGTCCTGAACGTGCGCGTGGGCGTTGATGAGCCCGGGGAGAACGTACTTCCCCACCGCGTCTATCTCGGTCGCCGCCGCCGGTCGTCGCGCGCGACCATTCGCAACCGACACCGGATCCAGCCAGACGATCTCGGCGATGCGGTTGCCGCGGATCACGATGTCCGCGGGCCCGATTGCGGGGGTCCCGGCCCCGTCCACAATCATCGCATTACGGATCACCAGACTCTCGGCCCGCTTGCCCGAGACCGGGGCCTGCGCATGCGCGCTAGACGTCAACGCGATCGATACGGCCAGGACGCACGCGACAACTCTCACCTGTAAACTCCGATTCGGGACGCGCAGAAGTTACCGAAGATCAACCTGGAACGACACAGGTCCGAGGTAGATTTTATCCCACATGTGACCTCTAATCTTCAGTTGATCGTCTGTTAATGAAGACACTCATCATTCGAATCATGATCACAAAGACTTGTAAGACAGCTCTGTTCACAGCGGTCATAATGGCAGCCGCCGGTTGCACCGACACGGCGGGCCCCGGCACGGGAGTTCTACCGGAGCTCAAGCACGACCCGATTCTCTTCGTCCACGGCTACGCCGGAAACGGCGGCAACTGGCAGGACATGAAAGTGCGATTTCTCGCGGACGGGTGGCTCGACGTCGAGCTCTACGCGTACAACTACAGCGTTCTCTCGTCCAATGCGGTGAGCGCGGCCGAGATCCGCGATCAGGTTGACAACATCATCGCGAAGACGGGCGCGGCGAAGGTGGACATCATCGCCTTCTCGATGGGCAGCGTCTCGTCACGCTACTACCTCAAGAATCTCGGTGGCACGGCGAAGGTGGACGCCTGGGTCTCGCTTGCCGGACCGAATCACGGCACCGACGCCGTCGAGAACAACAACTGCTCCTTCACTCCGTGCAAGGAGATCATCCCGGGCTCGGCATTCCTCACGGCGCTCAATGCCGGCGACGAGACGCCCGCGCTCGTGCGGTACGCAACATGGCGCTCGCCCTGCGACTCGACGATCAACCCTGACGAGAGCGTAATCCTGCTCGGCGCGACGAATAATCTCAGCGCGTGCATCGCGCACCTGCAGTTCCTGACCGACGAGACCGTCTATCGCCAGGTGAAATCGTTCGTCGAGTGACTCACGCGGCTCAGCGTCCGAAGCTGAACCCCAGCGAAGCGTAGGTATGGGCGTCGGCGGGCTGCACGCCATCGAATTGATTGTACGTGACGATGTCGCCGCCACTGACCATCCCGAGTTCTCCGACGATCCGCACCACCTTCGCGTTCATCCAGACCGAGCCGAAGAGGTTATTGCGCGACAGCTTCTGGCCGAGCGCGATCGGTCCGCCCGTGCCACCCTGGGTAAGCGCTCTCGGCGCGACGATCACGGTGATGTTCGCCCTGGAATCGTACGTGTCGCGTCCGATTCCCGCGCCCGCGCCCAGGAAGAGAAAGCTTTTTCCCACGACAGCTCTCCACGATCGAGCACGCACGGTGACGTCGTCGAGGAGCAGCTTGTCGTCACCCGATGTGCCGGTGATGTTCACCCGCGGCAGCTCGCGATCCAGGAAGCTCACCGAGATTCCGGGGCGCACCGCCGTCTCCTTCAGCAATCCGAGCTTGCCTCCGAACCCTACCTTGAAGGAGCCTGACGGGACGCTCACGTCTATCGAAGAGTTGCTGTACTCGGGGATGTACGCCGCGCTCACGAGCAGATCCACCGCGCCGAAGCCGCTCGAGGCCCGGCCCGGCAACACACCGAGCGCCAGATCCGCCGTCACGAAACCGATGGGCTGCGTGTCGAGAGTGTAAGTGCTTTGCTGTGCGCCTCGTGTGTTCGGCACCACGCGATCCACTTCGGGCAGCGATCCCCGGAGCGCGTTCACTCTTACGCCGAATGAGAAATGCCCGATTCCTCCGAGCGTTCCCGACACTCCCTGAGTGGGATTCCCGCCGGCGAGAACGGCGCCGAGCTGAGGCGCCATGTACCTGAACAGGTCTATCGCCTTCTGACACGCGTCCTGCGCAACCATGGTATTGTCGGGCTGTCCGAGCGAGTTCGAGCTGCCCGGCGGGCACTGCGGGTCTATTCCCTGGGCAGCGAGACGGGCCGGACCGAAAGTGATTGCAGCGACAAGAATGGCCGCCGCGAACGTGCCTGAATTCATCGTTGATTCCTGCTGTTTGACGTGTATTGAACGACGCGCGGAACGACCCCGCCGTCACTCGGGATAATGGCGAATGGGAAGAAGCGGACCGCCGATCCGCTACAGCGCAAAATTCTCCGGCCGTTTGGCGATCACGCCACGGTAGAAATCCCTGAGCTGCGCCATGTCGCGGTCGCCATCGCCCGTCGTCCAGAACGGAGGCCCGATGCGCACAACTTTCTTCCCGTAATCGAACGCGACCGGAACGATCGGCACGTTTGCACCGTGCGCGACATGGTAGAAGCCGGTTTTCCATTCGGTGACGCGCTTTCGCGTTCCCTCCGGCGCCACAGCCAGAATCAGCTGGTCGGCAGCGTCGAACGCGGCCACAGTCTCGCTCACCCTGTCGCGGCTCACCGATCTCTCGACGGCAATTCCACCGAGCCACCGCACGAACACCCCAAGGGGCCACTTGAACAGCGTGTGCTTGCCGAGAAATGAAACGCGGAATCCCAGCGAAAAGAGCGCGGCCACGCCAAGCGTGAAATCCCAGTTCGAAGTGTGCGGCGCGACGATGATGACGAACTTGGGCTGGTTCGGCATCGCACCCTCGAACTTCCACCGGATGAGCGACATCGTCGCGCGCCCGATGGACCGCGAGATGACGTTGCCGCGCGCCGGGATCAGTGGGCCGAGGGGTGGGATGTACATCCGATTGATTTAATCGTCTCGACAAGCCACGGCCACCCTCGCGAGTGGCCGTCGGTCCCCAAATCCGCGTTGTTGGGGGGTGCGGCCGGACTACCGCCTCCGATCGCGGCGGGTCAGAAGCGAGCACGTCGCGTTGTACGCCTTCGACGCGTCGCTGCCGGTCCTGACCCGATCCCAGGCCATGTACTGGATGTCGCGTGGATTGGGCTGCGACCCCTCGCGCACTACGGCGCCGTTGGCCGAGTAGAACGATTCGGTGAGCCGCTTGACGCGCACCGGCGTGCAGCGGAGCAGCGCGGACTGCGTCATGGACAGGTACGGCCGCCTGCTCTCCAGCGCATGGAGCTTCGCGTAATCCCAGCGCGTCCGCGTGAGGTACGATCCGTCGGCATTGCGCCTGGCGTTGGCCGTATCGAGCGCCACCGCGACCCTCGCATCCTTGAATACCGTCGGCCAGGGTGCCTGGGCGCGCGCCGCGGGAGCGGCGGCGGCAAGCGCCAGCGCGCCCATGAGGAATACACTCTTCATTTTCTGTCTCCGTCTGATCAACCCGGCTATCAGGCCACCGGGAGCGTAAAGTTGAATTCGGCGCCGCTGTTGGGGGGACTGTCCACCCAGATCCGTCCGCCGTGGGCTTCGACGATTCCCTTTGCAATCGACAGTCCAAGCCCAGTCCCCAGCTTTGCCGTGGACTTGGCCTGCCAGTACCGGTCGAAAACGTGGGCGGCGTGCTCCGGAGGGATTCCCGGACCCGTGTCGGCCACCGTGAAACGCACTTCGGCGCTGTCGCAGTTCGCGAGTATGCGAATTTCGCCGCCTTTGGGAGTGAACTTGATCGCGTTGCCGATGAGGTTCGCGAACACCTGCAGAACACGCTCCCGGTCGGAGGCAACGCAAGTGGCGACCTCGGGCACGGTGAAGCTCACCTTGATCTGGGCCGCGGTCGCGAGCGGGGTCGCCGCCTCCACGGCCTCGTGCACCAGTGAATTCACATCCACCGGCACCGGAACCACGGCCAGCCCGCCGGCCTGGATGCGCGCGACGTCCAGGAGATCCTGGATGAGGCGATTGGCCCGCATCGCCGACCGCTGAATCACCTCGAGCTGACGTCGCGCCGTGAGACGGCGATCGTCCTCCGGCGCGATGTCGAGCAGGAACGACGCCGCCATGTTGATCGTGTGCACCGGGTTCCGCAGATCGTGCGAGACGATCGCGACGAGATCATCGCGCGCCCGCGTGGCGTCCTGCGCCGCGCGGAACAGCCGGGCGTTTTCCAGCGCCACCGACGCGAGCTGCGACAACTGCGTCATCACCGCTTCATCGGCCTCGTCGAACGGTGCGCCGTCCTTCTTGTCCCAAAGCTGGATGGTGCCGAGCTTGTGTCCGTCGCGACCCACGAGATCGCACATCAGAGTGTTGGGAACGTGGAAGCCGGTCTTTCCCAGATCCACGGCGTCCGGGTTATTCGCCAGCATCGCCAGCATCTCGGGCGTTATTCCGGTCATCTCGTCGCGCGTGGCATCGGCCCACGACGTGAGCTCCTTCTCTCCGTCAGCCGGCGCCGAAGCGCGCCACATCGCGGTCTGCGCCTCGAGCGTGTCGCCGCTCGCGTCAGGCATCGCCGTGAGGCGCGTCTCGGCGTATCGCGCATTGAGGATCCTGCGCGCATTCTCGGTGGTCGCCTGGAGCATCGCGTCCACCGCGAGCGTGGAATTGATCTCGACTGCCGCCTGGGCGACGGATCTCAGCTGCATCGCGTATCGCCGCAGCTCGACGTCGGCGCGACTCGCCTCGATCTCCGCCTGATGGATACGAAGCACGCCGCGAAGACTCTGTGCCAGCCGCTCGGGAGTGAGCGAGCTCTTCGGGATGTAGTCCGCGGCCCCGGCTTTCATCAGCTCGACTGCCGTCTGCTCATCGCCGAAACCGGTGAGCATGATGAACGGCGTGAGCAGTCCGCGCTCGCGCGCGCTGCGGACTACTTCGAGCCCGTCGCTTCCCGGCATGCGAAAGTCGAGCAGCGTGCAGTCGAAGTGTTCCCGCGTCAGGCAGGCAAGCGCGCTCTGGGCGTCCTCGGCTTCGGTGATGCTCGCCTCGAGGCCCGTCGCCTTGAGCGCACGGCGCACCGCCATGCGATCGACGTCGTCGTCGTCAACTACGAGAATCTTCAACCCGTGCTCAGCCATGCGATCAGGGCATCTCCACCAGCATCCAGTACTTGTTGAGCGTCGCCATCCGATCGCAGAAATTACTGAACGTCACCGGCTTCAGCAGATAGCCCGCGACGTTGAGGTTGTATGCGTCAATCTTGTCCTGATCGTCGTTGGACGTCGTGAGCACGACCACCGGCGTGCCCGCCAGCTCGGGATCGGCGCGCAGCGCCTGCAGGAACTCGATGCCGTTCATCTTCGGCATGTTCAGGTCCAGCAGGATCAGCCGCCGCTCCCTGGGAATCCCGGCGCCGCGGAGCATCTCCAGGGCCTCAAGGCCGTTGCCCGCCACGAACAGCGGATTGGAGACTTTGTTCCGCTCGAACGCGCGCCGGACGTTCATCACGTCCACCTCGTCGTCCTCCACCAGCAGGATATTCAACACTCTGTCGGACATTCAGACACGCTCCCGCGATTTTGCCTTTGGCCAGAGGAACTTGAAACGGGCGCCCTTTCCGACCTCGGATTCCACCCACACCCTGCCGCCCCTCGCTTCCACGATCTTTTGCACCACTGAAAGCCCGATGCCGGTCCCCTCGACCTTGTCGCGGGCCTCCAGTGTCTGGAATATGCCAAATATGCGCTCGTGATACTGCGGCGCGATGCCCTGGCCGTTGTCCCGGACCAAGAATTCGTAGAACAGCCCAGCGTCGCTCCATCCGATCTCGATCAACGGGTTGACATTGCCCGTGTGCTTCATCGCGTTTCCGATCAGGTTCATGAACACCTGCTGGAGCGGGATCCGCTCCGCGCTGACGGTCGGCATGTCGGTCGCAATCTGCACTTTCGTTTCTTTCGGAGGAGCGATCAGCTCCACGACATCCTTCACCAGAGCCCCTGTGTCTATGTCCTCCGGTCTCGCCTTTGCCCTGCCCGCACGCGAGTACTGGAGGATTCCGTCAATGAGCGCCTCCATGCGATGCACCCGGCCACGCAGCATCTCCATCTGTGATTTGTTCTCGCCACCAAGCCGCTCGCCGAGATCCTCCTCGATCCACTGCGAGAGGTTGGCGATGCCGCGAAGTGGTGCCTTGAGATCGTGCGACGCCACGTAGGCGAACTGGTCGAGCTCCTGGTTGCTCCGCGCCAGCGCCTTCATGAGCTGGTTGCGCTCCGCTTCCGCCTTCTTCCGGGCGGTGATGTCGGCGAACGCCACAACCGCTCCGCGGTGCTCCCCGTCCGCGATGATTGGCGAGCTCGAGTATTCGACTGACAGGGGCGATCCGTCCTTGCGCCAGAAAACTTCGTGCTCGCTGGCCGCGCTGCTGCCGGTGCGCGATGCCTGCCTGATCGGGCAGTCTTCCGCGGGGTACGGTGTGCCGTCAGGGTGATGATGATGCACGGTCATGTGCAGGTCCTTCCCGATCAGCTCGTCCACCGCATAGCCGAGCATTGCTGCGCCGGCGCGATTGATGAAGGTGCAGTTTCCGTTCGGGTCCATGCCGTGGAAGCCGGCTTCGGTGGACTCGAGCAGCGCGGTCATCTGGCGGGCGAGGCGTCCCTGTTCCTGCTGTGCGACCCGAGCATCGCGCAGAGCGCTCTCCAGCTTCTCCGCCTGCCGCTTCAGCTGGCGAGTCTGCTTTTCGATCACCGAGCGCTGGAGCTCGCGCTCGATGACGTCGGCGCGAATGGACCACATGATGAGCAGCGAGAGAATGAACGCCAGCGCGCCGCCGATGCCGATGACGAGATAGGCGAGCCGCTGATTCTTCTCCTGCCGTACGGTGCGTATCCGGAGAAGCCGGCTCTCTTCCATCTCCATCGCCGCGGTGACGGCACGCGCGTGGTCCATCACCAGCTTGCCCTGACCGGACCTGATCAGATCGCTCGCCAGGCGAAACCCGTCTGTGCCGCGGAACCTCGCGATCTGATCGTTCAACTGGAGCTGCAGCATTGCCACGCTTTCCAGCGTGTCCAGACGAGCCTGCTGTGCCGGATCGGACGTGAGTGCGCGCAGCCTGGCTATGGACGCCGGCACACCCGCGTGGGCGGCGGCGAGCGGCGTGAGAAAGGATGAATCACCCGTCAGCACGAACCCGCGCGCCGATGTCTCCGCGTCGGCTAGTCCAGCGAGAACCTTCTGCTGCTCGAGAAGAACCTGACTCGTGTGGTCCACTTCCTCGGACGACCGCTCCGCCCGCGAAACCGTCCAGAACGATATCGCCGCGACGATCGCCACGAGCACTGAAGTGACGAGCCCGGCGGCGATCTTGGTACGAAGTGGCAGGATGAAGCTGTCGCTCATTGAGGCGCGGGAAGGCGATGAGATTTCGTGGGGCGGCGGTTTTAATTTATCGCCGCGTCGTCACTCCCGGCGCATACCAAAGAAGTACCAGAGCACGAGCACGATGAGCGCGATTGCAGAGGCCACGACCACCATCTCGGTCTTGTCGAGCATCACGCTTCCCCGATTGGCGGCGCGCGGAAACCGCGAAGCCGCAGACTGTTGCCGAGCACCGAGACGCTGGAAAGCGACATCGCCGCGCTGGCGAGAACCGGAGACAGAAGCCACCCGGTGACCGGATAGAGCAGCCCGGCTGCCACCGGTATGCCGATGACGTTGTAGACGAATGCCCAGAACAGGTTCTGCTTCACGCTGCGGATTGTCGCGCGGGACAGCGCGATCGCCGTCACGACACGCCTCAGATCGCCGCGCAGCAGCGTGATGTCTGCCGCCTCGATCGCGATGTCGGTCCCCGTTCCGATAGCGATCCCGACATCCGCCTGGGCGAGCGCCGGCGCGTCGTTGATTCCGTCTCCCACCATTCCAACGAGAGAGCCGGAGCTCTGGAGCCGAGCCACCTCGGTCGCCTTCTGGTCGGGGAGAACATCGGCGACGACCCGGCGAATCCCGACGCGGGCCGCGACGGCGTTGGCTGTGCGCCTGTTATCACCGGTCAGCATCACCACCTCGAGTCCCATTCGCTGCATTTCCGCGATAGCAGCGGCCGATTCGTTGCGGACTTCGTCGGCTACCACCACCGCTCCCAGCAGATTCCCGTCCGCAGCCACGACAATCGGTGTCCCGCCGCGTGACGCGTGCTCGTCCATTTCCACCTGCAGCGCGGACATATCCACGCCGCGGTCCCGCATGAACGCGGGGCTTCCGAGCAGGACATTTCTGTCGCCGATGACCGCTCGCAATCCCTGCCCCGGCAGCGCCTCGAATTCCGTCGCGCGCTCACGGGCGAGGCCGCGCTCATCCGCCAATCGCACGATCGCCTTCGCGATGGGGTGCTCGCTCCCCGATTCCGCGCTCGCGGCCAGGGCAATGAGATCGAGGTCGGTGATTCCGACCGGGAGAACACCGGTGACCGCCGGCTCTCCTCGTGTGATCGTCCCCGTCTTGTCGAGCACGATCGTGGACAGCTTGTGAGCGGTCTCCAGACTCTCGCCGCTTCTCACGAGAATGCCGTTCTCCGCGGCGACTCCCGTTCCCACCATGATCGCCGTCGGAGTGGCGAGACCCAGCGCGCATGGACAGGCGATGATGAGTACCGCGACGAAGTTGACGAGCGCCATCGTGAAGCGCGTCTCGACCGGAGCGGCGACGAACCAGATGGCGAACGTGGCGATCGCGATGCAGAGCACCACAGGCGTGAAGATGCCGCTCACGACGTCCGCGAGCCGCGCGATCGGCGCCTTTGATCCCTGCGCCTCCGCGACCATCTCGACGATGCGCGCGAGCACAGTGTCGCGGCCGACACGCGTCGCCTCGAATCGGAAGGAGCCGGTGCGATTGATAGTCGCGCCGAACACCGTGTCGCCGGGCGCCTTGTCCACCGGCATGCTCTCTCCGGTGAGCATCGATTCGTCGATCGTCGAGCTTCCCTCGCAAACCGTTCCGTCCACCGGGATCTTCTCGCCCGGTCTCACGACAATAATGTCGCCGCGCACGACCGATTCGATCGCAACGTCCGTCTCGCGATCTCCGCGAATGACACGCGCCGTCTTCGCCTGCAGTCCGATGAGCCGTCGTATCGCGTCGGATGCGCGTCCCTTGGCGCGTGCCTCGAGCATTTTTCCGAGGAGGATGAGCGCGATTATTACCGCCGCCGCCTCGAAATACACGGGGGGAGACATGTCTTTCCCACCGTGCGTCGCAGTGAAGAAGCCTGGTTCGACAAGCGCAGCGACAGAGTACAGGTACGCCGCGCCCGTGCCGAGCGCGATAAGCGTGTTCATGTCCGCCGCGCGGTGGCGGAGCGCGGCCCACGCGCCGCGATAGAACTGCGAGCCGGAGTAGATGACCACCGGAGTCGTGAGGGCGAGCTGAAGCCAGCCGGAGCCGGCGAACTCGAGCGCGACAATTCTTCCGTGCGCCATCGCCATCACCAGCACCGGAAGAGCGAGCGCAGCAGCGACGATGAACTTTCTTCGCAGCCGCCCGTAGTCGTCGCGCCTGATGAGTGCTTCCGCTTCTTCTGCCACAGAGGGCGCGGTGCCCGCCGGCGATGGGAGAATCGCGTCGTAGCCCGCGGCGCGAATCGTTTCCACGATCCTGTTCACGTCGGTCACCGCGGGGTCGAACCGGACCATCGCGCGTTCGGTCGCCAGATTGACCGCGGCTTCGGTGACCCCTTCCGCCTTGCCAAGCGATCTCTCGATGCGCGCAGCACAGGCGGCGCACGTCATGCCGGTTATCGGGAGATCGACGCGATCGCTCTCCGCAGCCGATGGTGGAGCGACAGTCACACTCGTCATGCTACCGCCCGCTCCTGTACATCAGATCCACGATCTCGTCGTATATGACGCTCGCTTCCTGCTCGCTCGATCTGATGGCCGTGGCCGCGCAGTGCTTGAGGTGGTTCTTCATCAGATCCCGCCCGGTTGCCGGCAGCGCCTCGTGCACGGATTCGATCTGCGTCATTGGGGCTCTTCGGTCTGCTAGTTCGGCAGCGTCCAGCGACGTGCCGGCGCGGCGAATGGCCGCCCGGTCTTGCCTTCGCTGTCGGAACCTTTGCGCGCGTGCCGGTAAACCGCGACAGGGTACCGTCGGCAGTCGGGGGTATTGGTGCCGCGCACGCAGCCATTGTATCCAAGCAGCGCCTGCGGCAGCGTCCTCGACTGGCTGAGGTTGTCGGCAAGAATCGCCACCCCATGGCAGATGTTCGATTCGATGTCGAAGAGGTCGGACGACGGACAGCCCCACTTGCCGGCGTGGAACGGCATCACCTGCATCAGCCCTCGAGCGCCGACGAAGCTGGTTGCGCGCGGATCGAGCCACGGATTCTCGGTGAGCAGCACGCCGACGAGAAGCGACGATCCCACCTTGCGCCTCCGCGCCTCCTTCACGAGAGCCGCGGCAATCCGGTCGGCGCGCGCACCGTCCCTGGTGTACGCGCGAAGGATCTGCGAGACGTGACCTTCATCACTTCCCAGAGGGAATCCGCCTCGACTACCCGAGCCGCTGGCGAGCTGCGCCGCCGTCGGCCGGTCACGCAGAACAATGTCGAGAATCTCGGATAGAGTGGGACGCCTGGCGACCACCACAGCGGGCGGGAGTGACTGAATCGGCGGGACAGCGGCAGGTCGGACCACGCCACGCGTCACCGCTGCCGGAGGGGCTCCCGAGCCGATCTCCATGCCGATGATTGTCGCGCCCGCAATCACTGCCAGCGACGTTGCAGCCACCGCTGCCCGCTTTCGATCCATGGTTCTTATACTAACGTATTGGGATCGAGTTCATACGAACACGCGCGAGTGGCTTTCAGAGTCTCCACGCACCAATATCATCGGTACCATGCCCAGACTTTCCAGGATTACCGCGCTCGCCCTGCTCACTTTCGCCGCCACCATCGCCGGCGCGCAGCAAACCCAGGTACGGCTGTACCGGACCGCGAACGAGCACCGCATACTCGGCGAATTCATGCAGCTGCTGGCGATCCCCAACATCGCGTCGGACAGCGCCGGGATCGCTCGAAACGCAGCGCACATCATCGCGATGATGGAAGGGCGCGGGCTCGCTCCCCGTCTCCTGACAGGCGCCGACAAGAAAGCGCCACCTCTCATCTACGGCGAGTGGCGCGTTCCCGGCGCCACCCGCACCGTCGTGCTCTACGCGCATTATGACGGACAGCCCACTGATCCGGCGAAGTGGACTGGAAGCCAGCCGTGGGTTCCGGTCCTGCGATCAAGGGCGCTCGAGAGCGGTGGCCAGACGATCCCAGTCCCTCCCGAAGGAACCCGCATTGATCCCGAGTCCCGCATTTACGCTCGCTCCGCATCGGACGACAAAGCCGGCGTGTTCGCGATCCTCACCGCGATCGACGCGATCAAGGCGTCGAACCTCACGCCGACGACGAACGTCCGGATCGTGTTCGATGGAGAGGAGGAGGCCGGCTCACCCCACCTCGGCGACATCATCCGCGCCAACGCGGCGCTGCTGACTGGCGATGCGTGGCTGATTTGCGACGGGCCGGTGCACCAGTCGGGGCGCAAACAGGTCGTTTATGGAGTGCGGGGCGACATGAACGTGGACGTCACCGTCTATGGGGCCAACCGGCCGCTTCACAGCGGACATTACGGGAACTGGGCACCTAATCCCGCCCTTCTCCTCGTGCGACTGCTGGCGACGATGAAAGACGAGTCAGGTCGCGTGCTCATTCGCGGCTGGTATGATGACGTACAGCCACTCAGCCCGCTCGAGCGCCAGGCGATCCGCGATCTGCCGCCGTTCGACGACACGCTGCGCACCCAGCTCGGCTTCATGCATCCCGAAGGCGGAGGCAGATCGCTCGCCGATCTGATCAATCAGCCGTCGCTCAACATCAACGGGATCGTGAGCGCCGAGGCGGGCCCTGGCGCGCGGAACATCATTCCGACGACTGCAATGGCGACCCTCGACCTGCGACTGGTGAAGTCGGTGGACTACCGCCGCCAGATGCAGCGGCTCGTCGAGCACATCCGAAAACAGGGATTCACCGTGCTCGATCACGCGCCGGCGGCGGCCGAACGACTGAAGTATTCGCGCATCGCAATGGTGAAGCAGCGACCCGGTGGATACAACGCCGAGCGCACTGCAATGGATCTGCCCATCTCGCGATCAGTGCTCGTCGCGATCCAGTCGGCTTTCCCGGGACGCACTCTGGCGATTCCGACGCTCGGCGGAAGTCTGCCGTTGTCCATCATCAGCGATGCACTTCACGTTCCGACGATAACGGTGCCGATCGCCAACTATGACAACAATCAGCACGCCGAGGACGAAAGCATCCGGATTCAGAATCTGTGGGACGGAATCGAGATGATGGCCGCTCTGATGATGCTCAGGTAGGCGAACCGGACTCTGGAGGGAACGATGGAAGCAACAGGCAGCGCCGTGACACTCGGCACGATCGGGCAGATCGCCATCAATGTCCACGACCTGTGGATTTCCTTCTACAGAGATTCGGAGGACAACCACTTCGCCCTCATGAGTGAGGTCCCGCGCGCCTAGCCGATTCGCCTGTTTATTTGTTCGCCGTGTATGGGATTCGTAAAATCGACGAATTTCGACACTAACCGACGAACCTTTCGTAGTGCCCTCATGTCCAACGAGTATATCGAAATCATCACCGCTCGTTTTCCAATCAGTGAGGCGATATGCAGGCACCATGGCAAGAGGGCGACGTAGCATCCACCACGTGTACGGTATGCGGGAAGCAGGTTCACGCCCGTTATGAGACCCGCGACATCCGTATTAGTCGGTCGGGCGTCACGTTTTCGAATATTCTCGTGAGCGTTTGCAGCGAATGCAATTCGATGATCTCGCTGCCGCGGCAGTCTATCGCGCAAATCCGCGAGTTGAGCAGCTGGAAGTAGCAGGCTTCAGATAAAATCTGGACGTCTCCCTCGTATGCGCCCTGACACCCGCTTCCGCACCTCGATCGTCGCGTCGCTGATCGTGATCGCGTCGCTGATCGCGCCCGCGTCGCTCTTTGCGCAGAATGGGGGCGTGCACCCGCAGCCCGCGCCCGTCGCGACAGCCGTCCGATTGACTTCGCTTGTGACGATTGATGGAAAGCTCGACGAGGACGTGTGGCGGACCGCGCCCGCGATCACCGAGTTCAGGCAGTCGCAGCCCAACGAGGGGAAGCCGGGGACCCAGCGCACCGAGGTCCGGTTCGCTTTCGACGATCAAGCCATATACATCGGCGCGCGGATGTTCGATTCGCTTGGCGCAAAAGGCGTAGTGACGAGACTGCTGCGCCGCGACGCGCTCACCGAGAACGACAGCGACATCTTCCAGCTCACCTTCGACAGTTATCACGATCACAGCTCGCGCTTCATCTTCTGGATCAACCCCTCCGGCTCCAAGCGCGACGGCACCGGCGATCCGACGTGGGATCCGGTCTGGGAGGCGAAGACCCAGATTGACTCGGCCGGATGGACGGCGGAGCTGCGCATTCCATTCAATCAACTCAACTTCTCGCGCGACGTTGACCAGACGTGGGGCGTTCAGGTCATCCGGTTCATCCACCGTCTCAACGAGAGACAACACTTCGCGTGGTGGCCGAACAACGAGGTGGGCGGGCCACAACGCTATGGCCACATCGGAGGGATCAGGATCGGCGACCGGCCGCGGGGAATGGAGATTCTCCCTTACACCGTAGGACGCGCGCGATACATCAGACCTCTCGATTCGTCGAACCCGTTCACAAAGACCAGTGACAAGGACTACCGCATCGGCGGCGACCTCAAGTACCGCCTGACGTCGAACCTGACTCTCAATGCGACCTTCAATCCGGATTTCGGGCAGGTCGAAGTGGATCCCGCGGTAGTGAACCTGTCGGCCTTCGAGACGTTCTTCTCGGAGAAGCGGCCTTTCTTCATCGAAGGACAGAACGCATTCGGGTTCGGGAACTTCAGCTGCTTCTTCTGCAGCAACGTCAGCGGTCTCGACATGTTCTACACGCGTCGCATCGGCCGCAGTCCGCAGCTCTTTCCGGCCGGCACGTACGTGGATCAACCGGAGAACGCGACGATCATCGGCGCGGGCAAGATCACCGGACGAACGAAGAGCAACTATCTCGTCGGGATTCTGGACGCGGTGACGCGGAAGGAGATGGCGAACGTAATCACCGTTGACCCCGCCACGGGCTCTCGCACAGCGTCAAAGGCGGAGGTCGAGCCGCTCACGAACTATTTCGTTGGCCGGGCGACAAAGGAATTCCAGGGAGGCGCCCAGTCGTTCGGCGGGATTCTGACGTCGGTTGATCGCTTCACGAGCGATTCGCTGGCCGAGGTGCGGCTTCCGAGCAATGCTCGCGGCGCCGGGTTCGACTGGGTCACCTCATGGAAGAACCGCGAGTACTCGTTCATGGGACAATATGCGCTGAGCGACGTGCGCGGGTCGAAGCTCGCAATGCAGCGCACTCAGCGCTCGAGCGCGCGCTATTTCCAGCGACCGGACCGCAGCCCGGGCGGAAACGGAATCTTCTCCGACGAATTCGATCCGGACGCGACGAGTCTCACCGGATACGGCGGATACGCGCGCCTCGCCAAGGACGGCGGCACATGGCTGTGGGAGGCAATGGTCAACTACCGCAGCCCCGGTTTCGAGGTAAACGACATCTCGTTCAACACGACGGCGGACTACGTGTATATGAACGGCAACATCGCGCGCTCGGTCACCAAGCCCGGCCCGATCTTCCGCAACTACGCTGCGGTCGCCGGCGCGCAGCAGCAGTTCAATTATGACGGTGATCTGACGGACCGCGAATACTCGGTGGGGATGTTCACGCAGCTCCTCAACTTCTGGCAGGCCAACGCGTTCATCATCCGGACACCCAAGGTGTACGACGACCGTCTCCTGCGCGGAGGTCCCGTGATCCAGAAGAGAGGATACCGGTACCACCAGGTCTTCCTCGGCACGGATGCCCGCAAGACAGTCTCCTTCTCGATCAACCCGAGTTTCAACGACTTCGACTACGGACCCGACGCGCTGAACCTGAACGCCAACGTCACGTGGAAGCCGACGTCCAACGTCCAGCTTTCCGCCGGACCGTCGTACCGGCGCGATGGCTCGGTGAGCCAGTTCGTGACGTCGGTCGCCGATTCCACCGCGACTGCCTTCTACGGCAGGCGGTACATCTTCGCCAAGCTGCAGCAGAAGCAGCTCGCGATGAGCACGCGTGCGAACGTGACGTTCACTCCGCAACTGACGTTCGAGCTCTTCGCCCAGCCGCTTATCGCCAGTGGAGACTATGTCACCTTCAACGAGTACGTCGCGCCGCGGAAGCGCACGTTGCACACCTTCAGCGGAAACGAGATCAGCTCGACGGTCGTGGACGGCCAGCGGCGCTACACGATCGATCCTGACGGACCCGCGGGACCCGCAGCGCCGTTCAGCGTATTCGATCCCAACTTCAACTTCCGCGCTCTTCGCGGGAACGCGGTGGTGCGATGGGAGTACAGGCCCGGCTCCACGATCTTCTTCGTATGGCAGCAGAACCGGTCGGATTCGGAGCCTATCGGCAACTTCGACTTCAGCCGCGACCGGTCGGCGCTGTTCAACTCGCACCCGGACAACATTTTCCTGGTCAAGGCGACGTACTGGATAGCGTTCTAGACCCTCAACGATCGCTCACCGGCCTTCCCATCCTCCCCCCGAAGCGGGGGCAGTGAGTCGCTGACCAGACTCGGCAGCCGGGGGGTCGGGAGCGGACAAGCCGCTCGCGGGTAACGCTGGCACGATTTCTGTCGGCTCTCTCAGGCTATCGGAAATCTCCTGAACGCGCCAATGTTCTCGAAGCGGTCCGATGGAAGCGACCCCTTATCGAGGAGAGTTCCTATGGCGGCGAGGAAAGCGGGAAGAAGAAAAACCGCGAAGAAGGCAGGGCGAAAGTCCACCACAAAGAAATCCACCCGAAGGAAACCGGCGGCGAAGAAGTCCTCGCGCCGAAAGGTCGCTACGAAGAAGTCAGCGCGACGAAAGCCTGCCGCGAAGAAGGTCGTGCGCAGAAAACCGGCGGCGAAGAAGTCAGCGCGACGAAAGCCAACCGTGAAGAAGGTCGCACCCAGAAAACCAGCGGCGAAGAAGCCCGTGCGACGGCAATCGCCGGTGAAACGGGCAGTCGCTCCTCCGGCCCCGCCGCCGCCCCAGCCGCCGCAATCACCCTACGCCGCGAGCGAGCCGCCTACCCCGCCGCCAATATCAGGACCCGGGACGGACACAGGCGTAATTTGAAAAACGAAACCGCCGTCATCGAGACACTTAATGGCGGCGGTTTCGCGTCAGATCAACGACCGGACGCTCGAGCGGCGAAGCCGGCACGTGGTTGAGGACCTTCGCGATCAGGGCGCTCGCCGCGCGATGAATTCCCAGCGCGCGGAGGCAACCGCGGTGATGGTCAGATCTGCCGGTGTGAGATTGGTTGGAACTGGACCGTAGCTGCTCGAGAGAGAACTCGTCGCCACAATGTACGCTTCCCGCATGTAGCCGGGTGACATCGACGTGGAGAGCGCCATCAGCTTGCCAAGCGAGCCGCCCGCGGCGGCAGCGAGCGCCTCGGCGTCGAGACGGGCTTCCCTCACGGCGATCGCCAGGGCCCGGCGACGCGCTCCCTCAATGTCGGGCCCGAGAAACTGCACCGGCAGAACCTGCGTCGCGCCCCCGGAGAGCGCGGCATCAATGAGCCTGCCGACGTCGGCAATGAGCGGAACTTCGATACGAAGTGTGTTGCGCGCCATGAACCCGTTGGGCCGCCGGCTGTTGTTGCTGGCCTCATAATCCTGCGCGACGGAATAGCTGCCATTGGTCAGCTCCGCGGGCTTCACGCCGGCCGCGTGAAGCGCTGTAATGGTCGCGTCCACTTTTCGCGCATTGTCAGCCGCAGCCCGCGCCGCGAGCAATGCTCTGCTCTCGACAGTCACAATGAGAACAGCGCGATCCGGCGTGATGTTCACCTCACCCCGGCCTACCACGGAAACCTCCGGACCGATCGGTGACGGGGGGACTTGAGCGATTCCCGTGCGCGATGCTGCGAGTGTCGCCGCGATGCCCAGCCTGATGAAACAGTGCATGTGCGAGCTCCTGTGTGCTGTTCTGTTCACTCAATAGTACCGTGCGGGAGCGAGGCGGGGCCGCACGGGGTATCATGGGAAGGCCAGCGGCCACGCAACCGGTCCCGAAAGAGATAGCCCTCAGCGACCAGACGCCCCGGCCCCCTCGAGTGCCTCAGCCAGCCGGCTCGCGAACCGGCTGTTCGGCGCCTGGCCTTCTCCTCGATACCGTCAGCATCTCCACCGCCGCGTCCACCGATTCCCGCGTCCCCGCCAGCGCCACTACGTCGCCGAGGCGCAGCGTCTCCTTTCCGGAAGGCACCACCACCTTGCTCCCCGACTCGCCGCGTCGAGTGATCGCCAGAATCGTCGCGCCCGTCTTCCCGCGGATGTTGAGCTCGGCAAGACTGCGATTTAGCGCCGGACTGGTCGCGTCTATCTTCACCGGTACCGGCTCGCCAAGTCCGGGCAGCATGATGGCGATGTGCTCCATCGTACGGAACAGATTCTCAGAATCGTCGTCGCGTGCGAGCTGCGGCGTGAGCGCCGCAACGATCACCTCCGCACCGGCGCGTGCATGCTCCTGCAGATTGAGCGCGCTTCGCCAGAACGCGAACCCGAGAACGATCGTCAGTATCCCCAGAAGCGGGAACCCGGAAAAGTTCGGTATGAATGGCTGGGTTACAGCGACGATCGGCGCACCGACAATCAACAGAATTCCGAGTTGAAGCATCGTCACCAATGCGCGACGAGGAGCGGCGGCGAAGTCCGCCTTCCTCCTTCCGGCCGATGGCAACGCACGCATGGCAAGCACGAACCCGAGCATCCGCGCGCTGCGAATCATCCCGAGAAGCAGCGGAACCGCCACCACCGCGGCTCCGAGCACAACGACGAGCAACGAAGTTCGCTGCGTTGCGCCCGTCCAGTTGCTGAACATCGTCGTGAATCTGCCCCGCTCCGCCCCCGCCCCGATTATCACTCCCGCGAGCAGGAATGCGTCTAACAGAATCAGCCGGACGAGGCGCCGCGTGCGCGATCGCCCTGCCGTTGGAGGCGCGCTGCGAATGCGATCCACCCACGACGCGTAGAGCGCCACCGACGTCTGAATCGGCCGCGGCAGCTTGCGATCCACCCACAACGCCGCCGGACCCGCCGCCCTGATGAGCCACGGCGTCGTCAGAGTGGTGATCGCCGACACCGCCACCGCCACCGGATACAGGAAGCTCCGCGTCGCGCCCGCCGCCAATCCCACCCCCGCGATGATGAACGAGAACTCGCCGATCTGCGCGAGGCTCATTCCCGCCTGCATGGATTTGCGCAAACCGTTGCCGGTGATGAACGAGCCCGCCGTCACCGCGACGACCTTGCCCGTGATGACGACGGCGCTCAATACGACCACCGCGACCCAGTGCTCGGCGATGAGACGCGGATCTATCAGCGACCCCACCGACACGAAGAAGATCGCCACGAACATGTCGCGGACCGGATGCACCAGCCGCTCGATCCTCACCGCCTCGCCCGATTCCGCCACAAGCGATCCGACGATGAATGCTCCCAGAGCCACCGAGTAGCCGAACGCGTACGCCACGTAGGCAGCGGCGAAGCAGACCCCGATCGTGCCGACGAGCGTCGTCTCCGCGCGATTCAGTCTCACGATCCCGCGCACGAATCTCGGAACGATCAGAATGCCGATCCCGACCAGCGCCACGAGAAACGTCACCAGTCTTATCACGGTGATGCCGAGACTCCACGCGGAGAGGCCGGCGCCAGTCGCAGTCGCGGTAAGAAGCGCGATCAGAATGATCGCGATGAGATCCTCGACAATGAGGATCCCGAACACGACCTCGCGAAGCTTGCCCTGAACTCCGTTCTCCTCGAACGCGTGGGCGATGATGGTCGTACTGGAGATCGCCACGATCGCACCAGTGAACACGCTCTCGAGTGGCGTGAATCCGAGGAGAATACCGGTGAGATAGCCAAGCCCGACCATCGTGCTCGTCTCGAGAACGGCGGCGAGTCCCGACGTCACCGCGATCTGACCGACTTTCTTGAGCCGGAATTCCAGACCAAGCGAGAACATCAGCAGGATCACGCCGAGCTCGGACAGCGTCTGCAGCACTTTCTCGTCGGCCGCAAGCGGGATCGGCACATACGGCCCGACCAGCATTCCCGCGAGGAGATATCCGAATACGACCGGTTGGCGAAGTCGCTGGAATACGAACGACGTCACCGCCGCGGTGCACAGGACGAGCGCGAGGTTCTCGAGGAAAGTGTGCGCGTTCTCCACCCGCGCATGATACCAGCCGAGGACTGCCGCGGCCAGAAGGTCACGCGGTGTCCGCGCCGCGGCCGCGAAGCCTACCAGGCCGTGATGCGCTCGGCGATGCGGCCAGTTACCATAAGCTCGCGCAGCTCTTCGCCGAGTCGCTCGCTCGCGTCCACCACGCCCTGCCATCTGCGGATGCGCTCGCCCTCGGTCATCGTGTAGAAGTCGCGACGGTCGGGAATCTTGCCGCCCGGCAGTGACGCAACGAATTCGGCCGACGGCGCAATGAGGAGCGCGCGGTCAAAGTTCACTCCGCTTGCCCTCCGCCATGGGATTCCCTTGTCGAACCATCCCGGCACGATGTGATCGTAGAAGTGCGGGTACAACACGAGCCCGTCTCCCGGCCCGAAGTCGAGATCGAGGTGGTAATCCAGCATGCCACCGTCCCAGTGAGTCTCGCCTTCCCTGCCCGGTATCTCGACTCCCTCAAACACGAGCGGGATGGAGCCCGAAGCGATCAGCACCGCGCGAAGATTCTCCCGCGTGAGCGGAAGATGCACGGTGGGTAGATCCGACAGATGCAGGAAAGGCGTGTCGCTCCCCGCCGAGTGGAACACGTATCGCTTCATCTGGAGCGCGAGAGCGCGGCGGCTGACGAGATTGCCAACCGCCGCGATGGCGAGCGACGTGGCGAGAGCAATGCGCCGCGGACTGGCGGCGAGACCGGATCCCATCGTGGTGATCACGTGCACGCGCGCCCACGGATGGGAGAGAATCTCCTCGACACCGTTCGCGCCGAGCAGATCGTCGAGCAGCCGCGCCAGCACGTCCGTCACCTCGCGCGCCGACGGCTTCGGAGTGTATCTCTGCCCGTAGATGTATCCGTGATGCCCTCTCTCGAGCGCCGCGACCGGATCGCGCTGCGCGAGGCACGCAATGCGCCAGCTCCCGACGGACGATCCGATCAGGTGCATCACGCGCTCACGCGGCTGCTGGAGGAACTCGCCGAAGAGAAAGCGGTCGAGACCGGCGATGGACAGCCACTTCGCGCCACCCGATGCGGCGGGCAGGATGTCCACGTCCTCGGCGCGCAGCCCGCGCTCGCGTACGATCGCGAGAGCCCGGGTGCCAGCGCGGAGGGTGAGCGACGAGGCCATCCCTCCATTTAGCGATGCAGGTTTATCGCTGCAATGGCTGACATTCTCGTTCTGGGCGGTACACGCCGCCCGAGGAGTACCTGATTTGGCTGGTGGAAGATTATCATCGAACCCGTTTCGCCTGCAGTCGGCTGTCCGGGTGTTATCTTTAGGCTGCGTCGGCCCTTCTCGAGAACTTCCCACCTGATCTGCCGGCTCCCCACGGCCAATCCCCGAGCTTTCCATGAGCGCCTACAAGAACCAGCAGCATCGCCTCGTCCGCGGCAGCCACCAGTTCCACTTCGTTTCCTACGATGGCCAGCCGTCGAACCCTCGGCGCGGCGAGCCGGCGACCGTCCCGATGTGGTATCTGATGAGAGCTGGCAAGCGCTGGCCGGTGATGCCGCAGGTACTCGGCGTTCCCGATTCGGAGGTCACCCAGGCGCTGACCGCCTGGCTGGATTCGCAGGGAATCGCGTAGCCGAAATAACTGGAAGCGTTGCTGCACCAGTTGAGGCACCTTCTTTCGACCTGCTTCGGCAGGGGCGTACCGCATTCCGGGTAGTGCGCTACGCACGGCAGCAGCGAACAGCGAGACGCACCGCTGCGATGCAGAGAAAACATGCAGCCGCCGCTGTCGCAACGGTGCGAACGCGAGTTCTTCGGGAATGGTACGACGACATTGCGAGAATCCTCCGCTTGAGCTGGGATGCAGATTCACTGAGAGCTGCGGCAAGGAAAGGACGGCTGGACACTCGCGCCCCAACGTCCAGCAAGAGCGAAGCGTACGCGTGTGAATCCGAGGTGTGGCGCAGAACTCGGCGGTCGCAATCGAGCTCGATGCTCGTTCGAAGTCGGCGCATCAGATACCAGAGCGCAAAGTTCCAGGGGAACGCGACCGTAGCGATCGCCGCTAACCATACCAGCACCGGATCAAAGGCTCGTGCGTGTTCCTGCTCGTGCGTTACGATCAGTGCTTGTTGTTCTGACGGAAGATCGATTACCCATCTCGGCAGAACGACGTCGTAGCCGATGATTCCCGCGAGCGCAGGGCCGACCCGATGGGTCAGCCGGATCGACTGTGGGCAGATACCGGTGAGCCCGGCCTTCCTCACGGTGTCTCACGTAGCCTTTCTCTTCGAGAGTACGAAGAACAGTGAGAACGGTGGTGTAGGCGAGCTCGTCGTGCAGCTCCTTGCGGACTTCTGCTACGGTGACCGAATGAAGCTGCCACAAGACAGTCATGACATCCAGCTCACGATCCGTAAACGCTATCTTCATTGCGAGCCTATCTACTAGAGATGTAGTAGAGAGTAGCGGCTCTAAGTTTTTGAGCCAGGTTTTGGGCTGATCAGAGCTCCATGGGGAAGCAGAGGACAGCTCGATGCGAAGGAGCAAATTCACTCCGGAGCAGGTGGCTCTGACGAATGAAATCCCATTCAGTCCGCCGCGGCCACTGGGCTGGCGATCGGCTCTACATTAGATGGTGTAGGGGATACACCACTTTCACCCAGAGGATCTATGACAGGCCGCGTGATGTCACCCCCCGCTTCCGTGCTCGGCGGAACCACCATTGTCCGGGTGGTCGAGAGAGGGGGCTCGGCGGTTCCCGAAGTCTGGGACGGCTCCGAATGGGCTGACGGCGACAAATCGTTACTGGATGAGTACGTTCGGGAAACGACCAGTCGGCTGTCGGAAGAAGAGCTGGAAGAGCGCGGAATCCCCGACTGAGCGCGTAGCCGCTCGACTCTCGCCCGCTCATTCAGTGAGAGCGGGAAGGCTAGTGTGTCTCACCCGCACGAACACGATGCCGGAGCTCCACGCTTTAAGTTGCCCCTCCTAGGCTCGAACTAGGACTCTCCTGATCCAGAGTCAGGCGTGTTGCCAGTTACACCAAGGGGCAGAACAAGCTGCCTCGCAGACAACCGAGGCAGTCAGTCCAACTTAGTCGGTCACTGGCAGTTGTTCAATTGCCGCCAGCCGGGACGCGTTTCCCCTGAAGAATCCAGCCCAGGACGGGTTCCACCGCGAGCCTTTAGGGTAGAACTTTTAGCCCCGAGAAGATCCACGTGAACTCAAGGCCATGCAGCCTCTGTCTACATCGTACAGTAGCAACCGCTTCCCCGCGTTTCGCCGCGTCGCTGCGCGATGGCGCGCCATCACCACCGTTGCGGGAGTCTCGTGTCTCGCGACCGCGTGCCGTGACGTCGGACCCGCATTCGGGCCGACGATCCCCATCGCCCGCGCGAACGCCGAGAATCTCTTCGGCGGAATCGCTCAGCGCTTCACCAACGTCCAGCGCAACCCGAAGTTCAGTGTAGCCCGCGGCAAGCTCGGCAAGAACGCGCTCACGCCATCGGTCATCTACAACGACAGCTCCGTCTGGACGGCAATGGGCCCGGACAGGACACGCACGGTCACCGTCGAAGGCGAGTTCGGCAACAACCGCTACCTCTTCGCCGCAAGGCCGTCCACGACTCCCGCGGACGCGGCTGGCGACTCCCGCCATCTGATGGTGTTGCGAAGGGTAGATGACGATCAGTTCGAGTGGCTCACCAACGTTGACATCGCCGCCGGATACATCGCCGCCAACGACATGCGTAACGTCGTCGGGGCTCTCATGAAATCGGCCGAGCACCGGACGCCCGCCGCCATCCGCGCCGACTACCGCGAAAGCTTTCCGCGCACCGTCGCCGCGCTCGGCAGGCTTCTCACGCTCGACACGCTTCGCGTCACGAACGACGCCGATGGCGCCACCACAATCGTCCTCGGAATCCGTCTCGATCCCGGGCACATCCAGTCGGCGATGCCGGCGTTCGCCGCATACCTCGACAGATACGCTACCGAATCGAAGTACAAGTCAGTCGTGATGGACAAGCGCGGGGGACGATGGATCGAACTCTCCGGCGCCGACAACTTCATGACTCTCAGGCTTCGCTCGATCAACGGACACTTCGCCCCGCTCTCGGGCGCCATCCGTCCGATTCCCAACGAGCTTCAGCTCGTGTCCGAATTCACGACGAAGATCCTCATCTTTCACGTCGGATTCCGCAAGCTTGTCAGCGATGTCAGCGTGATAGACAGCGAGCATGAGACCGGGTGGTTCCTGCGGTTCACGCGCGAGCCCGACTGGAAACTCCCGCCGACTGTCGGATTCCTCATCAAGACACCGCTTCGCCGGCCCTTCCAGGGCGGTGGCGCAATTTTCCGACTCGCTCTCCTCGACGCACCAGGCAGGCAGAGCGTCATCGGCCGGCGCACATCGGCCACAGTGCAGGAAAGCGCGATCCTCCGCTTTCTCAATCGCCTGAGCGGCACCGCGATGGGCGACTTCGTCGGCAAAGCCGAGACGGAGGAGAACCGCTTCAGCGCCGATGCATTCAACGCAATGCGCCTCGACGCCCGGACGCTGATACAATAGCGGGGCTGAGCGCGAGCCACAAAAACAAGAGAGCCGCGGGATCCTCTGGAGGATTCCGCGGCTGTCATCTGCGGCAATGGGCCGCGAATCGTGCCACGCACGCCGTCATTGGAACTCTACGTCCTACCGATCGGCGGCGGGCAGCTACTCCAAAAGACCTTCCAGACCAGCATTCGCAACGAGTTGCGAATCGAACTTCATAATGGAGCTGAGGGGGATCGAACCCCTGACCTCTGCAGTGCGAGTGCAGCGCTCTCCCAGCTGAGCTACAGCCCCGCGCTTGTGCGCGACAAGCTGTAACGGCCTTCAGAAAAGCAATCAACCCGTCGCACCGGGCCCAAACGTCGAAACCCCGCAAAAGCAGGCGGGGCTTCAGACTCCATCTAAACTACCCCCATCAAGAGCCAATGTCAAGAGAAATATTCTGCCAGGATGCCCCTGCCCGGACCACCTAAGTCCTTGCCCGGAAATACGATACGCCTTCAGGCCCACCCTCCTTTTCACTGGCGCCAGTGGCTCGTTACTGGCGCCTGCATATCACTGCCCCTGCGGCCTCGGCTGGCTCGATGGAGGAACCATTCCCTTGACCCTGAGATACGTCACGATGTTCCCGTAATGCTCCCCGTTATGCGTCGCATTGATCATCAGCGCATACATCCTCGGCCGGTCCTGCCCGAAAACCTTGATCATCGCCGCGCTCGCCGCATCCGACTGCTCATAGGCCTTTACGCAGTACGCGGTTGAAGCCTTGATGGCGGCGACGAGCCCCGCCTTGGTCGTCACGCTCTTCTCGATGTCACCCTCAGCCTTTGGCGCCTCGCCCATGGCGGCCGCACAGAACATGTACTGCGCTCCCGCTACATGCCCTATGAGCTGGCCAAACGTGCGGACCGTCGGAACCGGCCTGAACGAGTAATCCGCCTCCGGCATCTGCTCCGCAGCGGTCACGATGTACCCGGTGATGTCGCCCCACAGAGCCTTCGCGCTGGATACGCCCGGGTTCGCTGTCGCCGCCGCGCTTCCTTGCGCCATCGCGGGAGCGGCGACAAGTGACAGTATCAATGCAATTCGCTTCATGCAGGCACCCTTGAAAGGAAGAACGCAAGAAACTATTCCGATCTTCCAAAGTTGCAACAGCGCCCGCGAATCCGCACGGTCGTCACATCGCCGATGGCGTTCCTGACACCGCCGGGATTCCGATATATTCACCGCATGTCGCTCACCGTGCGCTTCCTCGGCACCTCCGCGTCGCGCCCAACAGTCGAGCGCAACGTCACGTCCCTCGCCATCGTTCGCGAAGGCGAGACTCTGCTCATGGACTGCGGCGAAGGAACTCAGCGGCAGATGATGCGCTACGGCACGAGCTTCGCCTTCGCCGACATCTTCTTTACTCACATGCACGCCGACCACATGCTCGGCGTCATCGGATTGTTTCGCACGCTGGCATTGCAGGGCAGAACGGATCCGATGCGACTGTGGGCGCCGCGGGGCTCCGAAGCACTGCTGCGACAGGCGATCGCTCTCGGAAGCGACAAGCAGCCATTTCCCATCGAGATCAACGACGTCGTTCCCGACACCCCGATCGCGCGCAAGGGTTATTCGATCCTGCCGTACGCCGTTGACCACAAGGACAGGCTCGCGCTCGGTTACGCGCTCGTCGAAGACATCCGGCTCGGACGCTTCAATCCCGACCGCGCGAGAGAGCTGCGAATTCCCGAAGGTCCGGCGTGGGGAAAGCTCCACAAGGGCCAGCCGGTGACGCTCGACGACGGAAGAGTCGTCGAGGCGTCGGAGCTCGTCGGTCCATCGAGACCAGGGCGGCGGGTCGTGTTCAGCGGCGACTCGCGTCCGGCCGAGTCCACGATTGCGATCGCCGAGGGAGCGGATCTGTTGATTCACGAAGCGACGTTCGCGGACGACGAGCTGCCGCGCGCGATCGAAACGGGACACGCAACCGCTCGCGAAGCGGCGGACATCGCGGCGAAAGCCGGAGTGAAGGAGCTGGTGCTGACACACCTCTCCGCGCGCTACTCCGTCAATGCCTCCGAGCTGCTCCAGCAGGCGAAGGAGTTGTTTCCGAACACCGTCATCGCTCGCGACGGAATGGAAATCGAGGTTCCCTTCGCTTCCGAGGAGTGATCAGCGCTGGAAGTCTTCGTCCTCTTCGGTGACCGGATCGTCAGCGATGGCGGGCGACGATGCCCGGCTGCACATTGAACGCGCAAACCAGCGTTGCAACCCAGACATGAGCTCGCCCCCATGAGACTTACCCGCCCCGCAACGATCGCCACGGCCGCATTGTGCGTGCTCGCTTCGCCTCTGACCGCGCAGCGTACGCAGAAACCACCCCTCCACGCCAGACACTGGATCGCAATCACCGGCAAGCCGCTGAGCGCCACTGCCGGCTCGATGATGTTCGAGAGGGGCGGTAACGCCATTGACGCGGCATGCGCGATGCTCGCCGCCGGAACGACGATGTGGGACGTCCTCTCGTGGGGAGGCGAGACGCAAGCGCTGATCTACAATCCGAAGCTGAAGAAAGTGATCGGCATCAACGCCCTCGGCGTCGCACCGTCAGGAGCAACGGCGGCATTCTACAAATCGAAGGGATTCCGGTATCCGCCCGAGTACGGCCCCCTCGCCGCGGTCACGCCGGGGACTCCCGGCGGCCTGATAACGATGCTGGCCGAGTACGGGACGATGTCGCTGAAGGAGGTTCTGGGGCCGGCGATCGAGATGGCCGACGGATATCCGATGGAAGCGCAGACGGCGAACTCGATCGAGCGCCAGAAGGGCGAGATAATGAAGTGGAAGTATTCGCGCGCGCTGTATCTCACTCATCCTGGCCAGCCGCGAGAGGCGCCGGAGGCGGGAGAGATCTTCGTGCAGAAGGATCTCGCCGCCACGCTTCGCAAGCTCGTCGAAGCGGAGCAGCAGGCGCTGCGCGCGGGTAAATCGCGCAAGGAAGCGATCTACGCCGCGTACGACAGGTTCTACAAGGGCGATATCGCGCGCGAGATAGTGCGCGGCGTGCGCGAGGAAGGCGGCCTCTTCACGATGGCCGACCTCGCGAACTGGAAGGTGCGCATCGAGGAGCCGGTGAGCACGTCGTACCGCGGCATCCAGGTCTACAAGCTTCCTTTCTGGCAGCAGGGACCGGCGATGCTGCAAACGCTCAACATCCTCGAGAACGCCGATCTCAAGTCAATGGGATACAACTCGCCGAAGTACATGCACGCCATCTATCAGGCGATGAGCCTCGCGTTCGCCGACCGCGACTTCTACTACGGCGATCCGTACTTCGCTCCCGAGGAGCCGGTGCGCGGTCTCCTGTCCAAGGATTACGCGAAGGCGCGCTACACGCAGATAGACTGGACGCACAATGATACAACGGTGAAGCCCGGCGATCCCTTTGCGTATCAGGGCGGGAAGAACCCGTTCGCCGATCTTCTGTCGAAGTGGACCGTCGTGCCCGCGCCTGACGACAAGCCGAAGAGCGGGCAGCAGGACAAGCAGACTCAGGACAGTGGGTCGGCGCCGCTCGCCAGCGCGGATGATGCATTCCACGACGCGTTCTATCGCGGCACGACATCCATCGAAGCGGCCGACGAAGAAGGATGGGTAGTTTCCATAACACCCAGTGGCGGCTGGGTTCCGGCGGTAATTGCCGGTAATACCGGAGTGGGACTGAGCCAGCGCGCGCAAAGCTTCGTCGCCGACCCCCGTGACGGACCCTTCAACGTGATCGAGCCCGGCAAGCGCCCTCGCGTGACGCTGACGCCGACGCTCGCCCTCAAGGATGGGCTTCCGTATCTGTCGTTCGCCGTGCAGGGTGGAGACTCGCAGGACCAGAATCTGCTGCAGTTCTTCCTGAACGTGGTCGAGTTTGGAATGACGGTTCAGCAGGCGACGGAAGCGCCGAACATCAATAGCTACCAGATGCGCTCGTCGTTCGGCGCCCACGAGTCGCGACCCGGCCGCATGCTCGTGGCGTCATCCACCCCCGACAGCGTGCGCGCAGAGCTTCAGCGCATGGGATACACGCTCGAGTTCGAGGAGAGAACTTCGGGCCCGATCAACGCCATCTTCTTCGACAGAAAGCATGGGTCTTTCTGGGGCGGGTCGAGCAATCACGGCGAGGATTACGGTATCGCGTGGTAAGCGCGGCGAACTAAAGCGTTAACGCTTTTGTCCTTATCTCAGGGGCTGACCCCGACGAGTGGGTTGGCCCCCGCACTTATCGGCATGGACCGCCGGAAAAGCAGATCGATGACGTCCTCGCTGAGCACCTTCATCACCGAGTCGCCGGTGACGCGCGACGTAACGCTCCGCGCCTCCGGTCCGTGCCACTGGTACCACGCATAACGGTCGAGCCCGGACGTCTTCCCGCCGGGATGATGGAACACGACCATCGCGTTGCTCGCCGTCGGCATTTTTACCGCCACGCCCCAGCGCGTACCGTCAGGACCACTGAACACTCGCATCATCTTTCCCATCGCCATTCACTTTCCATGTATCGAGGGCAGCGGCTGCCGTCCGGCAAAGCCCGCGTCTTCCTCGTGCCAGTACTGCACGCTCTCCTCACCCAGCTGCCAGCACAGCAGCACCGGCCGGCCGTCCACCTCTCCCGGAAAATCCACCAGCCCGGTATCGAACCCCTTCATCTGCACGCCGATCTGCCTGATCTCGGTCAGATATCCATCTATGTCGCGCGCGAGCTGCTGCGCTTCACTCTCCAGCCGATCGGCTTCGCCGTTCGGCTCGTCCACGCGCCTGGTGAGCGCGACCTCTTCGAACTCCCGCACCTTTTCCTGCCACCGCCAGTGGTCGCGCACCGCGTCGCTCACTATGCGGCGCACCAGTGGCAGCGTCCTGTTTGCCTCGTCAACGGTGAAGCTCGTGCGCATGCGCGAACTGTGCGCAGGCGCCGCGCCGCGGTCAAGTCTGGCCGAGCGTGGTCTTTTCCGCGGTTCTTTCCTCAAGCCCGGAGCGCGAGCCAGCCTTCACTGGGATACGGAACCGGCTGCCGCTAGCGTCCGGTGGCCGAGGGCGGTCAGACGAGGCGAGTGCTCCCGCGAACCGCCGCGGTGCCTGACCAGTTGCGTCTCCACGTCGTCCGTGCGCGCGTCCTCGAACGCCGTGGCGAGCGCCGTTCGCAGCTTCGGGTCCACGCGCGGCACGTCGAGCCAGAAAATCCTCGGAAGACGCGAGCTCACCTGGCCGAGCGGCCACTCGTGGCCTCTCAGGTCGCGGAGCACGACATCGGTCTCGGACCGGTCGCCGTCCCACCGCGCGACGACGTCGTATCCGCCATGGCGCCAGCGCACGGCATCGCCTTCACGAACGCCTCCGGCGCCGAGTATGGCGGTGTCGCGCACGAGGGAGGCGAGCGAAACCGATTCTCCGGAGCGGACGTCTATCGCACCGCTCGAGGAATCGGACTGCTGGAAATCGTCGCGCTCGAGCGTCACGCGACGGTCGTACAGGACATATGGGCCGGCCACTGCGAGGATGGCCGATTCGCCCGTAGCCGCGACGCTCACGTCCTCGCTCCCGTCCTCGTCCGGATCCAGTAGACGCGCGTCGGGATTGCGTGTGAGGTAGGCCTTCTCCCAAGCGCCGACGCGCGCGTCCTCGTAGAGGAGCCTTTTGCGGCCGCTCAGCAGCTCGCGGCTGTAGATCGGCTCACCCGTGAAGACGGCGTCCTCGTACGAGCGCGTGACTTCGTCCACATACACTTCATAGAAGCGGTCGCCGGCGCTGGTGAGGATCAGCGGGGAATTCCGCGCGCTGATCCCGCGCGGGCCGCTGCGCACCCAATACGTCGAGGCCGCGTCGGCCACGAGGAACTCCGCGGCCGGCGGGTTGGGAGCGGGCAACGAACAGCCCATGAGGGGTAGAATGAACAGCCAGCGGGGGGATCGCATTGCTGGCAAATATAGTGCATCATGCCCGCCCAAACCTCTTCGACAATCGATCACAAGATGCGTTCATTTCTGTTGCTTGCCGTTCTCTCCACCGCCTGCGTAGGAAGCCGCGACGCGGCCGCCAGACGGGCTGAAGTCATCGCTGATTCGGTCGCCGGGTCGGTCGTCGGTGGCCGCAATGCTTCAGCCCAGGCGCCGGTGGCCGCGCCGCCGGTAATGCCCCCCGCCACCGGAAGCCTTTCGGCCGGTCTCGAGAAGCTCAGGACCGACCCGTCTGCGCCGATCCGCGGGCTCTACGTCAATCGCTTCGCCGCCCAGAGCACCAGGAAGATGCACAAGCTCCTGGCCATCGCCGATTCGACCGAGATCAATGCGTTCGTCATTGACGTGAAGGACGAGTTCGGCATGAACTACAACTCCAGCGATCCTCTTCTGCAGAAGAACGCCGGCACCCAGACAAAGATCACGAACATGAAGGCGCTCCTCGACACGATCAACGCGCACGGAGTCCTGCCGATCGCGCGGATCGTCGTCTTCAAGGACTCCGTGACGGCGCGCATGAATCCGCAGCACACCATTCGCAAGGCCGACAGATCACCGTGGCGCGATCACAAGGGCCTCACGTGGGTCAACCCGTACGCCAACGCGATCTGGGAGTACAATTTCCGCATCGCCGAAGAAGCAGTGAAGATGGGGTTCGGTGAAGTTCAGTTCGATTACATCCGCTTCCCCGAGCCGTACAAGAGTCTTCCGCCGCAGGTATTCCCCGAGTCCAACGCCCGCGGCAAGACGGAAGCTCTGGCGGAATTTCTCAAGGCCGCGAAGGCGCGCATTGACAAGCTCGGCGTGCGCACCACGGCGGACGTCTTCGGCCTTACGACAACTGTGGGTGGAACACTCGAGGTCGGACAGAAATGGGAGCCGCTCGTGCAGTCGGTGGATGTCCTTCTGCCGATGGTGTATCCGTCGCACTACCCGCGCGGGGCATTCGGCGTCGCACGTCCGAACACCGCACCATACGAGATTGTCCACACCGCCATCTCCCGCGCGCGCGTGAGAACCGAAGCGCTGGGCCTGAAGGGTCAGCGCGTCCGTCCGTGGCTCCAGGCATTCACGCTCGGTGCGCCCGCGTACGGCCCGGCCGAGATCGAGGCGCAGAAGAAGGCGGTGTACGATTCCGGTTATGACAGCTGGGTGCTTTGGCACCCCGGGTCATCGTACGACATCTTCGTCCCCGCGCTCGAGAAGACGCTGGCTTCGCGAGCGGCGAATCCTCCCGTCACGCCGTAGGAGCTAGCCCTGAAACCGGTGGGCAAACGTCCTATTCTCTACTATAATTGCCGAATGGTCACGACGGCGAAGATAAACGGCATGAGCTGCAGCCACTGCGTGCGGGCGGTATTCACCGCGCTCGGCGGAGTGCCGGGCGTGTCGCGCGCCGACGTGTCCATCGGACAGGCCATCATCGAGCATGACGGGACGGTCAGCCCCGACGCTCTGCGCGAGGCCATCTCCATCGCCGGCTACGACGTCGCGGAGTTCCGCGAAGACCGGCGCACCCTCCCGGTGGTGTGATGAAGGAGCAGCGGCACACTCCCCTGCATACGCCGCCGACAGGCGAACATGAAGTGAGGGGAGTGGCCGCGCTGCTGGCCCCCGATATTCTCGCTCTGCTCGACGACGATCCGTCGAGCGTTGCCGCCGAGACCGAGGAGATTCACCCAGCCGATCTCGCCGACATAGCCGAAGCGCTGCCGCGCGAGCGCGTCGCAGATCTTCTCGCAGCCCTGTCCGACGGCCGCGCCGCCGATGTGCTCGAGTACCTCGACGAGGAGTTGCGCAGCGAAGTTCTCGAGCGCCTCCCCACCCGCAAGGCCGCCGCCCTCGTCACGGAGATGACGCCGGACGATCGCGCCGATGTGCTCGAAGATCTCGAGGAAGAGCGCGCCGACGAGATTCTCGCCAAGATCCCCGCGCCCGAGCGCGAAGAGACCGAGCGGCTCCTTGCCTACGAGCCCGATACCGCCGGCGGATTGATGACGACGGAGTTCGTCTCGGTGTCGGAGGACACGCTGGTCGAGGATGCGCTCGCGGCCGTGCGACGCATCGCTCGCGGCGGCCGCCGGGAGGCGATGCACGCCATCTACGCGGTGGACGCCGGCGGAGTGGTGAAGGGCGTGATGTCGCTGCACGAACTCCTCGCGGCGCCAGACGGAACACTCGTGCGCGACGTCGCATGGGAGGAAGTCGTCACCGTGCCGCCGATGATGGACCGCGAGGAAGTCGCACGGCTCACGTCGAACTACGACCTCGTCGTGCTGCCGGTCGTGGACAGCCACCACCGCATACTCGGCGTGGTCACGGTCGACGATGTGATCGACGCGCTGCAGGAGGAGCACACTGAGGACGTGCAGCGCTTCGGCGGAATGGAAGCGCTCGACGAGCCGTACACACAGATCGGATTCTTCTCGATGATCAGGAAGCGTGGTGGCTGGCTCTCGATCCTGCTCGTGGGAGAGATGGCGACCGCTACGGTGATGAAGCACTTCGAGCTCGAGATCAGCCGCGCGCTGGTGCTGACTCTTTTCATCCCGCTCATCATGAGTTCCGGGGGCAACTCCGGCTCGCAGGCAACATCGCTTATCATCCGCGCCATGGCGCTCGGCGAGGTGAAGCTGCGCGACTGGTGGCGCGTCGCCCTGCGCGAGCTTCCATCCGGCATCGCGCTCGGCATTCTGCTCGGACTGCTCGGCGTCATTCGTGTGCTGGTGTGGCAGTACTTCGCGATCGGCGGAGGATACGGCGATCACTTCGTGCGGATCGCCGCGGTGGTGGGCTTCGCGCTCGTCGGCGTAGTGACATTCGGATCGCTCGCGGGCTCGATGCTGCCGTTCGTATTGAGACGCATCGGTTTCGATCCCGCGAGCGCATCCGCACCGTTCGTTGCCACTCTCGTGGACGTGACGGCGCTCAGCATCTACTTCTACGTCGCTCTGTTCTTCCTGAAGGGGACGCTACTGTAGAACAGGGTCGGTGGCCACGCAAACAGCAGGTAAAAGTTTTCAGCCAGCTCCAGTCATTACCTCCCTCGAAGGGACCCTCGTCGCCACCTCCGGAACTCCGCGCGCCGGAAGTGTTTCGCGCAGCCCCATCTCGTTTTCGGCCGCGATGCCGTGCTCGAGCCACGCGTGCTCTCCCTTGAGAACCGACATCGCGAGCTTGTAGAGATTCTCGTCGTTGGGCCCGAAAAGATTCCGGAAGTGCTCGTCAATCCGGAGCCGCGCCTCGCGGCAGAACGTGTCCGCCAGCGCGATCGCTTCCTTCTGTCCCTTCGCCGCCAGCATCTGCGCGCGACTGCATGACGCCGACATCGCGAACAGCTCCGCCCCGATATCCACCGCCCTGAACAGCACCGCCTGCTTCCGCTCGAGCTTCGGACCGTACCGCACCATCGCGTGGAAGATGGACCGGCCGAGGTGGCGCGTGTTGCGCTCGATGTAGCGCATGTGGGTCGCGAGCTTTCCGAACTCGCCGTAGCTCTTGAGCTGTCCCGCGCCGACCCAACGCGTGGGATACCACGTCAGATAGAACGGCGTGGACTTCGCCATTGCCGAGAGACGCTGCTTCATGGACGACTCGGGGTTCACGATGTTGAACGCGAGCTTGAAGTGATGGTCCACCGCTTCGCGGGCGATGAACAGCCGCATGATCTCCGACGATCCCTCGAAGATCAGGTTGATGCGGTAATCGCGCATCGCGCGCTCGACGGCGATCGGCTCCTCGCCGCGACTCGCCAGCGATTCGGCGGTCTCGTATCCACGCCCGCCGCGGATCTGAAGAGTGTCGTCAATGATTTTCCAGCCCGCTTCCGTGTTGTACAGCTTCGCGAGCGCCGCCTCGAGGCGGATGTCGTACCCGCCCTTCTCATACAGCGCTGTCGCCAGCTCGGCCACCGACTCCATCGCGAAAGTGTTCGCCGCCATCTTCGCGATCTTCTGCGCCACGGCCTCGTGCTTTCCGATCGGCTGCCCCCATTGGACACGCTCGTTCGCCCACTTCCTCACGATGCGAAGCATCACCTTGCCGGCTCCGGCGCATCCCGCCGGAATCGTTAGCCGCCCGGTGTTCAGAGTGACAAGCGCGAGCTTCAGTCCCTTGCCTTCCGCCCACAGGATGTTATCGCGCGGAACCTTCACGTTGGTGAAGCGGATCACTCCGTTCTCGATCGCCTTGAGACCCATGAAACGAAGGCGATGCACCACTTCCACGCCCGGCATGCTCGCGTCCACGATGAACGCGGTGATCTGCTTGACGTTCTTTCCCCTCGATTGCTTGTCCGGCGTTCTCGCCATCACGACGAACAGCTCGGCGCGTGTGCCGTTGGTGCACCAGAGCTTTTCACCGTTGATGACGAAGTGCTCTCCGTCCTCGGTGGGCGTGGCCGTAGTGCGAAGGTTGGCAGGATCGGAGCCGGCGTCCACCTCGGTGAGGGCGAACGCGGAGATCGCACCCTTGGCGAGACGCGGGAAGAATCTCTTCTTCTGATCCTCGGTGCCGAAGAGCTTGAGCGGCTGCGGGACTCCGATGGACTGGCTCGCCGAAAGCAGCGCGACGAGTGATCCGTCTTTCGACGTCACGAGCTCCATCGC
Organism: Gemmatimonadaceae bacterium; assembly: GCA_030647905.1. Lineage (NCBI taxonomy): Bacteria > Pseudomonadati > Gemmatimonadota > Gemmatimonadia > Gemmatimonadales > Gemmatimonadaceae > Gemmatimonadaceae bacterium. The sequence continues at coordinate 246,494 of JAUSJA010000033.1, forward strand.
CCTGATGTAGCTCATCTGCGACAGGCCGAGGCCGCCGTACTCCTTCGGAATCTTGATGCCGAAGGCGCCCATGTCGCGCAGCTCCTGCACGAGCGACTCGGGGATTTCGCCGGTCCGGTCTATCTCGGCGGAGTCCACGCGATCGAGGAACGCCTTGAGCTTGTCCATGAACGGCTTGGCTCGGGCTTCCTCCGCGTCGTCGTTCGGCGGGTGCGGATATATCAGATCGGGGCGGAACCGTCCAAGGAAAAGCTCCCTCGCGAAACTCGGGTGCTCCCACTCGGTCTCACGCGCCGACTCGGCGACGTCTCGCGCTTCTTTCTCGGTGGCGAGGGCCCGCGGATCTTCCGTCATTTACGCCTCACGAAGAGGAACATGCCAATAATAGAGATGGCCGCAAAGGAAAACCATTGCAGCGCGTAGCTCCTGTGCGAGCCCTCATCGAGCGGCGGAACATCGAGCCGCGGAGGGACGTTCACAGGGGTGCTGCCGCCCCCGATTAGTACTAAATAGTAACCAGCAACGGGATAAGGGAATGCCTGAGATACTGTAGGGCGATCCAGCCATCGGTACGCATTGCGGTGGCGTGCGGAGCGAACCTCGCCCTGGCGGGTCGAGAAGTTCTCGACGAACGCTTCTCCGGACATCGAGGCGGGCTCGCGCCACTTCGAGAGATCCACTGTCATCCCGTCCGGCGCGTACACCCATCCGCGATTGACGAGAACTGCTGAGTCGCTCCCCGGAAGGCGCACCGGCGTGATGATGTTCACCCCCGGCGACCCGTCGCGCGACCGGTTGGTGATGACGATCTCGTGATCGAAATCGTAGGTGCCGGATATCGTGACGCGCCGGTAGTGCGCCGCCGCGGTGTCAGCCGGCAAGTCCCGCACGGCGATCGGCGCCATCGCCGCGCGCGCGCGCAGCTCCGAATTGAGCGCGCGCCGCTCCGACAGCCGCTCGAGCTGCCAGAACCCGAGCCGGATGAAAACCGCGGCGAATGCAGTACCGAGAACAACGAACACGATATCACGGGGCTTCATGCCGTGAATCTAGATCACGGCTTGCATCGAGGCATCGGAGTGGATGGAAGGGGGCAATGTTGGCAGCATCGGTCTCGCAGACAGCACCCGCTGCCACATAGAGTAGCTAGCGGGCGCGCGACGATTTGGCGGCCCGGATCAGAAGAACGACAACTGCTCCCCAAGCGTAGCGGGATCCACGGGCCGCTGGCCGAGCTGGTACTGGATATCGCGCGCGGTGGACGGACTATGGCCGCTGAATGTATTCGCGACGTAGCCGTAGATGTCGGAGAGCCCCGGCGGCATCTGCTTGATCGCCTCGACCCATGCGTCCACTTCACGCGTACGGTCCACTTGCACACGGGAGTAGTCAACGAGGTCACGGTTGGGTCCCATCCAGCGGATGTAGGCGAAATCGGCCGTGGGGCGCTTCGCCAGACCAAGCATGACCTTCCGCGGAATCCACCGCCCGTCCACCAGGGTCAGGCCGATGTTACGGTCGCGCAGCAGCGCGATGACTCCCTCGTTGATCCATCCGCGGTGGCGGAATTCGATCGTGAAGCGCAGATCGGACGGAACCCTGCTCACGAAGTCCACCAGCGCGGGAAGCTCGGCCGGATCGAAGTCGGGGCTGAGCTGCACGAGGATCGGCCCGAGCTTGTGTCGCAGCTCGCGCGCTCTCTCATAGAACACTTCACCGACGCCGAGCGAGTCGCGGAGACGCTGTTCGTGGGTGATCTCCTGCGGCAGCTTGAGCGTGAAGACGAAGTCGTGCGGCGTGCGGTCGTACCAGCCCTTGAATGTTGCCGGCGAGGGCACGCCGTAGAAAGTCGAGTCCACTTCTACCGAGCCGAACGCGCGCGAGTACACGGAGAGGAAATCGGCCGGCCGCGTGTTGACGGGAAAGAACGGACCAACCCAGGCGTCGTAGTTCCACCCCTGGGTGCCGATGTGAATCGCTGGCTTTCTGTCCGTCACTGTGCGCGGCGCATTTTGTTCCGGCTCGTGAGATCTGGTCTCAAAATTGCCCTTTTAAGGCTGAAAGCAACACACCCGCGAATTTGATTCCAGGAGGAACGATGGATCGCAACGATCAGAACGGGCATCAGCACGGCGGCGTTCTGCGCCATGACGACAATCCGAGCATAAGCGAAGAAGTTGGCCATGCGGTGGGAGGAGTTTCGGGCGTCGTGATGGGAGCCGCGGTCGGCTCGGCCGGCGGCCCCATCGGCACGATCATCGGCGGAATCGCCGGCGCGGTAGGCGGATGGTGGGCGGGACGCACAGTCGCCGAAGCCGCCTCGAAGTTCAATGACCACGTCGACAACAACTACCGCCAGACGTACGAATCGCGCCCGGACCGCCTCGCCGACAGAACGTACGAGGATGTGCGCCCCGCATATCAGCTCGGCCACCTCGCCAGCGAGAACCCCGACTACAACGGCAAGAGCTTCGAGACAATCGAGTCGGACCTGCAACGCGGCTGGGGCAACGACCTCCGCGCGCGTCACGGCGATTGGGCCGCAGTGCGCCCGTACGCCGAGGAAGCGTACACGAGCCGCAGATCCGTCTCGATGCGCGAAGCGACCAACCGCATCCAGAACAGCGGCGAGAATCTCGCTGACCGGGCATCGGATACGACCCGCAACCTCGCCAACAGGGCGATTGATGCGGTGGACAACATCGAGGCTCGCGTTGATGGCAGTCCGGCGTCGGTGCCGGGACCCGATCCAACGGATCGCCGAATGTAAAAAGGGAGAAAGCAGGAAGAACGAGGAGGCCGCGACACGCGACACACCGCGACACGCGGCCTCTTTCGTTTCAGCGATACGTTTCGAAGAATCCAGTGCCCGACCCACTCACGAGCTCGCCTCCAAGCCTGCCGGAGATTCTCGCGACGCCCTTCATCTGAATGAAATATGGATGCGCGAAGCCGGCATCACGCTGTGGATCGCCCCGTTCACCGCCTGGCTCGCGATTGGCAAACGGGCTCTGATCGCGCGACTGGCGGCGTGTGTCGGTCGCGATCGCGTCCTCGATGTCGAGCTCGACTCGCAGCGTGTCGGCGCCGCGGACGTCGGCGAACGATGCGCGAGCCGGCACTCTGACGGTCCTGCCGTCCACCAGAGCGGACCGGCCATCCTCATAAGTGATTCGTGCCGGGCGCATCACGGCGCGGAATCCGAGCGAGTCCACGAGGTACACGAAGAGCGGCGTCTCCCGTCCCTGTTGTTCGGGTCCCCGAACGCGGCCATATAGAATGGTATAAGCTCCTGCCCGCGCCGCGCCCCAGTCCCACGTCACGCCGCGCCAAACGCCCCAGTTGTGATCGTGATAGGATTGCGCGGCAGCGTACTGCTCGCACTTCGCGCCGACGCACACCTTGCCGGTCGCGCTCGCTCGCAATGCGGGCACGGCGTAACCGGAAACGAACTCCTCGGAGCCCAGCGAAGCGCCCGGGAAATAGGCGCGCGGCGCCGGAGCGACGACGAGATCCACGCCGATTGGTTCTCCGCCATCCCGGGCCTCGGCGACAGCATGGACCTTGTAGCTCCCGTCCGATTGAACCTCGACCGTCGAGCCGCCGAGCGTCAGGTTCGCGGACGTCGTCGAGAATCTCACCGCCTGGCGCGGCACGAACGATTCGAATTTCCGCGATTCCCTGCCTTCCTCGCGCAGGGTAATCGCGACACTGCCGCCCCAGCGCTCGGTGCGCACGTCCCCGGCGACGATGAACGAGATGAACGCCCACCGCTTTCGATCGGGCGAGAGAACGTTGAAGTAATGCCACTCCGCCCAGCTCGCACGGTTGGCAGCGCTGTCCGGCGGGAGATGGAAATGATCTGTCTCGTGCCGAAGCTCCTCGAGGGACGGTGCGATCCATCTCCTGTCGCCATCGTCGTCGCGCCAGATGCCCGCACTTATCGAAACCGGGCCGCGAACAGCCATCGTTCGGCTCGGTATCTCACCACTCGCGCGCACCGGATACTCCACGCCATTCACCGTGCGCAGATAAACGAGCCGATCGTCAATCTGCGGAGCTACCGCGCTCACCGACGACGCGAGTCGCGGGGATGCGAGCAGCTGGTCGTACACGAATCGGCCGTGGTCTATCGAGAAAAAGAGCCCGCCGACGCCTCCCGTCTTCATCACCTCCACGTCGAGACCCTGTGGAAGCACCGTGATCGAGCCGCCGCCCACGAGCTTCTCGTCGCGCGCCTGCGTCAGCAGCGCTTCGCCGACCGAGAGCAGCACGATCATCACGCCGACGCCAATGCCGAACCCGAAGAAGAGAAGCGCCGACCGCCACGGACGGTAGACGATGTTCCTGAAGGCGAGAAGCGTGATCATCCGTCCACGATGCTGCCGTCGCGCATGTGGATCTTCCGATGCGCCGTGGCCGCCAGCTCTTCGTCGTGCGTGACGACGATGATCGTCGTACCATCCGCGTTCAGCCGCTCGAACAGCGCGATTATCTCGGCACCCGTCTTCGCGTCGAGCTCACCCGTCGGCTCATCGGCGAGAAGGATCGCCGGCTTGTTCGCGAGCGCACGCGCGACCGCTACGCGTTGCTGCTCTCCGCCCGACAGCTCCGACGGTCTGTGCCTCTCGCGATGCCCGAGCCCGACGTATCGCAGCAGCTCCCTCGCGCGCCCGGCGCGCTCCTCCTTCCCCAGCCCCGCTTCCGCCATCGGCAGCTCTACGTTCTCGCGCGCGGAGAGCGTCGGCATCAGATAGAACCGCTGAAACACGAAGCCGATGTTCCGTAGGCGGAATTCAGTCGCTTCGCGATCGCGCATGCCCCCCAACGCGTGCCCGCGAATCCGCACGCTCCCGCGCGTCGGCTGATCAATCGCGCCAAGCAGGTTGAGAAGCGTTGATTTGCCGCAGCCCGATGGCCCCACGATCGCCACGTACTCACCGTCGGAGATGTCGAAGCTCACTCCGCGCAGCGCGTGCACGTGCTCCGCGCCGAACCGATAGTCCCTCGCCAGATCGCGCGCTTCCACGACCGTCACGCGATCGCCTCCTGCCTGAGCGTCGTCGCTATCGGAAGCGACGCGGCGCGGAATGACGGATACACCCCCGCCGCTATCCCGGAGAGCGTCAGCAGACCCAGCGCCGTCCACGCCGCGCGCGGCTGAAACAGAAAGAAGTCAATCGCCACCGGGAGTCCCGGGAAGCTTGAAAGAATTCCATTGAGATAACGCGCGGTTACGAGACCAAGACCAAGTCCGCCGATGGCGCCGGCGATCGTGATGGCGATCCCTTCCAGCACGACCTGTTGCACGACGTGGGTACGCGACACGCCAAGCGCGCGCATGACGGCGATTTCACCGATTCTCTCGTTCACCGACACGGTCATCAGAGTCGTCACGAGGAGAAATCCGACGAACAGACTGACCGTGCCAAGGATGATGGCGAGCTGGCGGAAGTAGCTGAGCCGCTGGTCAACCTGCGCCAGCGCCGTCGCGGTAGAGATCGCGCTCACTCCGGGAATCGCACGCTCGATCCACGCCCGCGTGCTCTCGACCTCCGAATCGTTCCGAACCTTGATCATGAACAGCGATGCGTCGTCGGCGCGCGACGGCCCGCCCATCTCCTGAAGCGTGGCGAGGCGCATCACCGTCGCAAGCTGGTTCGCCGCCCCGTACAGGAATCGAACGCGGCCGGTAATCACCAGCCTCCGCGATCCCGAGTATGTCCGAAGCTGCGGGTCATATCCGGTCGCGACGTCGAGCGTGTCGCCGATCTTCGCGCCCGTCGCTCTCAGGAAATCGTCGTTCACCGCGAGCGCGTCCGCAGCGGTGGGATCGCGACCGGAGAGCAGCTCGTAATCGCCCTGCACCGCCGGATTCACGCCCAGCGCCGCGCTGGTGACGACCCTGCCGCCGATCGGAATGTGAATCGTACCACCAAGCACCGGGCTGATCGTCACGATCGCCGGATTGTGACGAAGAAGGGACGTGATCCCGCTCGCGTTCTCGATGGTCGCGTCGGTATCGAACGGAAGCGTTCCCTTGGGCGCGAGTCTCAACTGGAATCCGCGCGACAGCAGCAGCTCGCGGAACGACTCGCGCATCCCGGTGGACATCATCACCATGTCCAGCAGCATCGCCGCCGCAACCGCAACTCCGAGAATCGCCAGCAGCGTGCGCGTCGAATGCCGTTTGAGCGAAGCCCACGCCAGCGCGAGTCGCATCAGCGCCCGAACAGCGTCAAAGGTGGCGTGCGCACCAGCCGCAGCGATGCGAGCAGCCCCGCACCGATCCCGAGCACGAGTGACAATCCAATGGCAAGGGTCACGATGGATGGCGTGATCAACGAGAAATACAGCGGCGTCCGGTACACGCCCTGGTAGTACCAGTTGATGAACTGCGACGAGACCCAGCCCACCCCCACGCCCAGCGCACATCCGACGAGCGCCAGCACCGCCGCCTCGGCGACGATTCCCTTCACCACGGTCGCGCGAGAGATCCCCATCAATCGCAACGCGGCGACGTCGCGGCGTCGCTCCTCCACCTTGAGGAGCATGACGCAGAGGAGAAAGATCGCGCTGGCGACGATGGTGATCACGCCGATCGCCTTGTGGAAGCGGCTCACGACCTGGAAAGTCCGCGAGGTTTCCACCGCGATGTCGCGCGAGCGGTGCGCCTGGAATCCGAACGCCGCCGCGTTGATGTCGGCGAGCGCGCGCTCGGTCGCCGCGGGACCACGCGTCGCGACGGCGAAGCGATCCACCCGGTCGCCATATCCCGCAACTTTCTGAAGCTGGTCGAGGTGCATCCGCACGCGGTACTCGCTGCGTACGATCTCCGCCGGATCGGCGCCGGGCTTCACGATCGCCGAGACGATCACGGTATCTCCCGACGCGGCGCCGGGTCGCACCGAGACGACGAGCCGGTCGCCAATCGAGATGCCGGCGTCGGCGGCGAGGCGCTCGTCTATCGCGATGGTGCGCGTGGATGGCTGCTGCAGCAACAACAGCGCGGCAAGGAAGTGTGCGATCACTTCCTGAAGTTAGCGTCCAACCGGTTCGTGAGAGTGCACGTGGTGATACGCCGTCCGGCGCCCCCCGGATCTAGTGCGCCGGGGCGTCCATGTCGGTGAGCGGCGCGACCAGCACCTGCGACGCAAGCGCTGGTCCGATCGAAAGAACCGATCCGGCCACCCGGAGAGAAATCGGCCCCTCGTACGGCGCCTTCGAGATGACCACGAGCTCGGCGCCCGGCGTGATCTCGAGCTCGCCAAGGTAGCGAAGCATCTCAGGGTCGTCGTCGCTCACACGCACGACGCGCGCGCCGTACCCCGCGCCAAGCTCGGCCAACGAGAAGTACTCCGTCTCGTCCACTTGCCCTTCGCGCGACGGAATCGGCGCACCGTGCGGATCCACGACCGGCTCGCCTATGGCGGCTGCCATTCTGTCCACGAGCTCGTCCGACGCCGCGTGCTCCAGACGTTCGGCCTCGTCATCCACGCGATCCCATGGGTAGTGCAGCGCGCCGGAGAGATACGCTTCGATCACGCGGTGGCGGCGGAGCGTCCTGAGTGCGGCTCGGCGGCCGGACTCGGTGAGTGTCACTCCGCGATACGGCTCGTACGAAACGAGACCCTGATCGGCGAGACGGCGCACCATTCCGCTCACCGACGCCGGGGTCAGGCTCAGCCGCTGCGCGATGTCATTGGTGGCGACGGAGACGCTCCCCCGCCCCACCTCATAGATCGCCTTGAGATAGTCCTCGACCGGACCGGTTAGCGCCTCCTCAGGCGAGGGAGAATTCTCCAGTCGCAGGTGCGCGCGCTTCCCCCCTTTCATTTCGCCTCTCCGCTCCGTCCGTGAGAGCTTCCGCGCACGAGAAGCACCGGCACGGTAGACGCGTGGCGCACGGTGTTCGAGACGCTGCCATGAATCATGTCGCCGATGAACTTGTGGCCATGCGTGGACATCGCGATCAGATCGCACCCCTCGCGCACAGCCGCCTGCGCGATCTCCTGCGCCGGATCGCCGGACGCCAGCACCGCCTCGGCGTCGACCCCTTCGTCCTCGAGCTCCGTCGCCAACCGCTCGATGTATTCCCGATCCTTCTTCATCTCCTCGCTCTCACGCAGCTCGAGCTGGGAGATGTTTCGCGCCGCCCATCCATCGGCGACGTGAATCAGCACGACGGAAGACTTTCCACAGACACGCGCCAGCTCGCGCACGTGATCTATGATCGCGTCGTCATACGGTGAGTTCTCCACCGGTACCAGAATCTTCCGATACATGATCAGGCCCCCGCGAAGAACTGTACGAGCAGCCAAATGTTGAGCCCCGCGATTACGGCCGCAACCAGATACGCCAGCGCCTTGAGCCATACCGGATTCACGAACTGTCCCATCTTCACCTTGTCCGACGTGAATCTCACGAGCGGAACGACGGCGAACGAAAGCTGCATGCTGAGAATCACCTGGCTCAGGATCAGGAGCCGCGCTGTCCCGCTCTCGCCGTACATGATGGCGACGATCGCTGCCGGAATGATCGCGATCGAACGAGTGATCAGCCGCCGCATCCACGGCCGCAGGCGGATGTTGAGGAATCCCTCCATCACTATCTGGCCGGCGAGCGTTCCCGTCAACGTCGAGTTCTGTCCCGACGCGAGCAGCGCGAGCGCGAACATCGTACTCGCCCCGGCGCCGAGCAGCGGCGTGAGAAGCTTGTACGCGTCCTGGATCTCGGCGACGTCGTTGTGACCGCTCTTGTGGAAGGTCGCCGCCGCCACGATCAGGATCGCGGCGTTGATGAACAACGCGAACGACAGCGCAATCGTCGAATCAATGAACGCGAACTTGACCGCTTCCTTCTTCCCTTCCGCCGTCTCCTCGTATCTCCTCGTCTGAACGATGGAGGAGTGCAAATAGAGGTTGTGCGGCATCACCGTAGCGCCGAGTATGCCGACCGCCACGTACAGCATCGCCGGATTCGTCACCACCTGCGCGGATGGGATGAACCCGCGCAACACTCCGCCGAGCGGCGGGCCAGAGAGAACGATCTCGAAGAGGAAGCAGATGCCGACGGTCGCCACCAGCGTGATCACCAGCGCCTCGAGAAGACGGAATCCCTTGTTCTGCAGGTACAGAACGACCATCACGTCAAGCGCGGTAAGCATGATTCCGAGCGTAAGCGGAATCCCGAAGAGCAGGTTGAGCGCGATGGCAGATCCGATCACCTCTGCCAGATCGCAGGCGGCGATGGCGAGTTCGCAGATGACCCACAGGAACCACGCGACCGGCGTCGGATAATGGTCGCGGCACGCCTGGGCGAGATCGCGGCCGGTCACGATGCCGAGCTTGGATGACAGACCCTGGAGAAGGATCGCCATCATGTTCGACATCAGAATCACCGTCAGCAGCGTGTAGCCGAACTGGGATCCGCCGGCGAGGTCGGTCGCCCAGTTTCCGGGGTCCATGTAACCGACCGCGACCAGGTATCCGGGCCCGGCGAACGCCAGAATCTTCCTCCACCACGGCCCGGAGGTCACGGGAACACTCCGGTACACCTCGGCCAGTGACGGCGTTATGCGAGCCCGCCTCCATCCCGCGCCTGGATGCGGTAATTCCCTCTTTGGAGGAGCAAATCGAGTGGCCACAGTGAGTCTATTTGGTTGACACGAAGTACATTATATGGGATACCATCAATTGCATATTAGGATATCCTAACTTTTGGCGCAATAGTACTCCCCGGGCACGACTGCCCGGCCTAGTCAGATTCGTCGTCGAAGAATGCCAGCAGCCCCGAGAGAATCCTCTCGGTCATCCCCCAGACGACGTAGCCCCGATGATGGAAAGCGAACCGGCTCATCTCGATGCCTCGGGCCGTGACTGTCGTATCCCGCCAGACCGAGCGGTCGAGGAGAACGGAAAGGGGAACCCAGAAGGAATCCGCCACTTCCGGGCTCAGCACTGGCGGGGGCGGTTCGGAGATCAGAAACACGAACGGCCTTACGAGAACGTCGGGCAGATGGACGGTCCAGGGCCTGAGATCGTTCAGAACGCCGAGGGGATACGCGTGATTGCGGAGATCCATCTGCGTCTCCTCGAACGTCTCCCGCATCACCGTCTCGAGCAGCGAGGTGTCCGACGGTTCCTCGCGCCCGCCGGGAAACGCAACCTGCCCGCTCCAGGGATCGCCGTCGTACACGGCTCGCTGAATGAAAAAAACCTCGGGCTCACTTTCGGCCCCCAACCGGATCAGGATCGCCACCGCCGCACGCCAGGCGACGGGATCATGGACCTCGACAGGATTGTGCGACGATAGCGCGGCCTCGAGCCGCACGATCCGCGGGTCACTGCGCAGCGGATCCACCACGCTCACATCAAATGCTTCGTAAAAAAGTCCACGGTCTCGCGCGTCACCAATTCCAGTGTCGGCGTCACCACTCCGAGCGGGTGCTTCCCGCCGAAGGAATGGTTGACGCCATCGAGCACCCTGAGCTTGCTGACCCCGTCGGAGAGCGCGGACAGGCGCTCGCCCTCGGTGACAGGCACGGTCTCGTCATCGGATCCGTGCAGAATCAGCCACGGCACGCGAATTCGCGAAGCGGCGAACGCGATGTTGAGACGGGTCTCGCCCAGTTGCTCGACCTCGTGCAGCAGCTCGATGCTGAGCGGGATCACGTCGCCGGTGCGCGAATTGGCGATGTCTATGTACCCGCGCTGTCTCCAGTCGGCGACGATCTCCGGCGGCCACCGATTGGTGCTCGAGATCGCCGCCCACGTCACCAGCGCTTTCACATCCGGATCGCGCGAGGCACGAAGAATCGCCACCCCTCCGCCGCGTGAATGCCCGAATAGCCCGTATCCGCCCTCGATCCAGTCGCGCACGCGTGCTTCCTCTACCACGGCCTCCAGATCGTCGAGCTCCTGGAGATACGTGTTGTGCGTGAACACGTCGCGATTGGTGAAGCTCTCGCGGTCCTCGCCCACGCCACTGCCGGAGAAATCGAACGTGATGGCGCGAAGCCCCGCCTCCGCCAGCTCCTCGGCCACATGCGGAAAGAACGAGAAGTGGGCGAATCCCTTGAATCCGTGGCAGATGACGACAGTGCCGGCCGGCTTGTCGGGCAGGCGCGCCTCGCCGCGGATGATGAGAGGTGCTTCGTCACCCCGCTCCCGCCATAGCTCGAATTGCTCGAGCTCGATCATGACTCGACTTCCCCTCCCGCGTCCACCCATCCGCGGATCCCGCCGACCATCGAGGCCACGTCGGTGTATCCCATCTGCTGCATCGTGTCGGCGGCGAACGCTGACCTGTTGCCGCTCGCGCAGTAGATCACAACCGACTTGTCGCGAGGAATCGCGGCCTCGATCTTCGTCTCGAGGTTGCCGCGCGGAATGAACACCGCGCCCGGAATATGGCCGAGGTTCCACTCCTGCGGCTCGCGGCAATCGAGATACACGAGGTTCGGATTGTCGTCCGCCATCGCCTCGGCCGCAGTCACCTGGCGGATGCGCGACTTGGCTTCGTCAATAAGCTCGGTGGCTGTCTTTTGCGGCATGACGTTCTCCTGAAGTTTCGCGTGCCGCTCGCTGTCGCCGGACGCTCCTAATCATACAGAATCAGCGCCCGCTCATTAGCCGCTCACGACGTGGAGCGACAGGTCACTCGTGTCCACCTCGGCGATTGCGCCGAGTGGAATCGTCCATTGGTCGTGGATGTGTCCGAACGGCGCGCCGGCGAGGCACGGAATCCCCGCCGCGTCGGCCGCTTCGGCGATGACATCGTCCACCGCCCGGTTGTCCGCCGCCATTGCCACCGATAGCGGCTTGAAATCGCCGGCGACGACCGCCACGCACCGCTGGAGCGCGCCCGCGAGGAGAAGCTGCCGCATCATCCGGTCCACTCGGTACACGGCTTCGTCTACGTCCTCGAGAACGAGAATCGCCCCCTCGAAATCCACCGACCATGGGGTGCCCATGAGGGACGAGATGAGCGCGAGGTTGCCCCCGGCGAGGCGCCCCCGGGCGCGTCCCCCGCGCAGCACGCGGCCGTGTGAAGCGACGCCGCAGGAGTCGGTCTGGTCAACGACCGCGCGGACGAGCGAGTCGCGGGAGAAATCGCTCAGCTCTACTCGCGCGGTGGGACCGTGGAACGACACAAGCCCGCACTCGCGGTGGATCGCCGCGTGAAACGCGGTGATGTCGGAGAAGCCGATGAGGGGGCGGGGATGTGCGCGAAGCGATGCGTAATCGAGATCGGGCAGGAGCCGCATGGCGCCGTAGCCGCCGCGGATGCACCAGATCGCATCTATGGTTTCGTCGGCCAGCGCGCGATTGAGGTCGGCGAGGCGCTCGGTGTCGCTGCCGGCGAGGTAGCCATGGAGCGAAGCGACGTTCGCTCCGGTCACCGGAGTCCAGCCGAGCGAGCGCGCGTTCTCCTCAGCGCGCCGGATGTGAGTGGGGTCCGGGAGAATTCCGGCTGGCGCGATGAGCGCGACTCGCGCGCCGGGCCCCAGAGGCGTTAGAGCGCCGAAGAGATTCGTTTTCATGTGTGGGTCGCAAACGTAGAAAGCGCGGGGGCGACCGTCAACGCGCCAAGGGAAAGTCAGCGTGGGCTCCGCCGGCGTAGGTTTGTGGCGTGAACGGAACTTTCATCGCCGTCCTCGCCGCCATCCCGTGGGGATTGAGCGCGCTCGTCACGGGCATCCGCTTCAGGAATTCCAGGTCGCTCGGCGAAGAGAGTCCCGAGCCGCCGGCTGACGCGCCTCTGGTGAGCGTGGTGATTCCGGCGCGGAACGAGGCGCGGAACATCGAGCGCTGCGCGCGGTCGGTGCTGACGGCGACCTGGCCGAATCTCGAGGTGATCGTGGTGGACGACCAGTCCACTGACGGCACCGGCGACATCGCGCGGGCAATCGCGAAGGACGACGCGAGATTGCGCGTAATCGGGAACGATCCGCTCCCCGCGGGCTGGTTCGGCAAGCAGTGGGCGTGCACCACCGGCGCGCGCGCGTCGAGCGGCGCAATCATCCTCTTCGCCGACGCCGACACCACGCACTCGAGCGATCTCGTCACACGCTCGGTGAACGCGATGATTCGGCGGAAGGCCGATCTGTTCTCGGTGGCCGGCACGCAGGAGCTGGGCAGCTTCTGGGAGAAGCTGGTGCAGCCGCAGGTATTCGGGCTGCTCGCGGTGCGCTACGGCGGGACGGAGAGCGTGACGCAATCGAGACATGCAACGAACAAGATCGCCAACGGGCAGTGCCTGTTCGTGAGGCGCGCGGCATACGAAGAGCTTGGCGGCCACGAGCTCGTGAAGTCGCACGTGGCCGAAGACATGATGATGGCGCAGCGTTTTTTTGCCCGTGGAAAGAACGTCGTTCTCGCCGAGGGGCTGGAGCAGCTCTCGACGCGCATGTATACGTCGCTTGGCGAGCTGATCGCCGGGTGGGGGAAGAACGTCTTTGCCGGCGGGCGGGATGCGATTCCACTCGGCTGGTTCGGCCGGCTTCTCTATCCGTTCATTCTGCTGAGCGCGCCGCTCTCGGGTCTAGTGCCCGCTCTCGTTCTGGTTGCGAGCGTAGTCGCTCCGGTGCCGGGTGCATTGATTCTCTGGGCGGCGCTCACGCAGGGGATTCTTCTGGTCTGGTGGGCTTACGCGTACTGGATCATAGGCCAGTCGCCACTCTATGCGCTTCTCTCCCCGCTCGGCGCGGCGATGGTGTTCTGGATTTTTCTCCGCGCGATTCTCAGGGGGCGGCGAGTGATGTGGAAGGGCCGAGAGTACGTCTCGGGCTAGAGGGCGTTTCGGGTTCAATCATGACCTTACGTGGCGGTAACGTCGATCGCGAGTTCGTGGTAGGGACGGGGGGCCGGGCGCTTTACACGCTGGGCACTCTACGGGCGAACAGCCAGGTCTTCAACTCGGCGACTTACGGCGTGCTCAAGCTCACGCTCTCGGCGAGCTCTTACTCCTGGCAGTTCGTTCCGATCGCCGGCCAGTCATTCACGGATGCAGGATCCGGAAGCTGCCACTAGCGGTGTGACAGCGCCGGGGGGTTACTGCCTCCCGGCCGCCCTGTCCTCCACCATGTCGCGCGGCGAGTGACGCGGTGAAAGGAATGTCTGCCACGCGACGCCGAATGATGTCCTCCTGCGCGCCCCGGGGTCTAGCCTCGGAAGGTGCGTTCTCTCGCTTCAGCGGCGCGGCTTCTCGACAGGTGCGTAAGCGCGCTGGCGGCCAGTCCATTGCTTGCCGAGCTCGGCTTCGCCGCGCCCATCCCGATCAACGCGGAGATGACCGCATCGCTTGGCGTGGCCGGCATCGCCGGGCGCGCGATGGTGGCGCGGGGTGCCGGATCGTCTAGAGCTCTCGTTTTCGAGATCCTCCCATCGGCCGATCTGCGCCATGAGATGGGACGCATCGCGTCACGGCTTTCGTCGCGAGCCCCGCATCTGCTGTGGATCCTCGTCGGCATTGACTCACATGGCGATGAAGTCGGAGTCGCCTCGTTCGACGTCAGCCGGCCGCGTCCGCGTGTCGTCGCGCTCATCGCGCGGCGCGGACACATCGTGGACAGCGACTCCGAGACCGTGTGCGCCCTGGCCGCGGCGATCGGCGAATCGGACGTCCACACGCACTGCCGCTGGCTCGAGATACTCGGCAGGGAGTCGGTCGGCCGACGGTTCTTCCGCGCGCTCGAGCAATCCGTCAGGCACCTGGCGGACAGTCTTGCGCCACCAATCAACCGCGCAGATGCATCGGAGTTGTCACTCCTGTATGTATCGCGACTGCTCTTTCTTTCCTTTCTGGAGACGAAGGGATGGCTCGACTGCGATCACGGCTTCCTTGGGAACCGCTATGCCGGCTGCATGGTGCAGGGCGGCGGATATCATCGCCGCGTGCTCGCCCCGCTGTTCTTCGGCACGCTCAACACGCATCCGCGAAACCGCGCTGCGCGCGCCCGCGCATTCGGTCGAATCCCTTTTCTCAACGGCGGCCTCTTCGCGCGCTCGCCGCTCGAGACGCGCACCGCCGGGGCGACATTCACCGACGAAGCGCTTGGCGATGTCTTCGCCAATCTCCTGACCCGCTACAGATTCACCGCGCGGGAGGACAGCAGCACGTGGTCCGAAGCCGCGATAGACCCGGAGATGCTCGGCAAGGCGTTCGAGTCGCTCATGTCGTCATCGAACCGAAAGACGACGGGTGCGTTCTACACGCCGCAGTCGCTGGTTTCCGACGTCTCACGCAGCGCGCTCGCGGACGGCCTCGAGTGTCGCACTGTCGGATTCGCGTGCGTGACAGAGGCGCTCTCCGGCGGAATTCCCCGCCCCCACCAGCGCTCGGCGCTGCTCGCAGGAATATCCGCGCTGCGCGTGCTCGACCCCGCGTGCGGCTCAGGATCATTCCTCGTCCACATCCTCGAGCAGCTGTCATCACTCCGCACGCGGCTCGGCGATCTACGCCCTCTTCACGTGATCCGCAGGGAGATTCTGACCACGTCCATCTTCGGGGTGGATATCAGTCCGACCGCCGTGTGGCTCTGCGAGCTCCGGCTCTGGCTGTCCATGGCGATCGAGGATCCGGAGTCCGATCCGGTGAAGGTGACGCCTCTTCCGAATCTCGACCGTAACATCCGTGTCGGCGATTCGCTGGGCGGGGAGGCATTCGTCGAGACCGCGTTCAGGAGCGGCGGACGAAAGCTCGCCGCCGTGAGATCCCGCTACACGCGCGCGACCGGCCCGAAGAAGCGCTCGCTCGCCCGGATGCTCGACAGGATGGAGCGCGAGCTCGCACTCTCGGCGTTCACCGCAACCACGGTCCGGTTAAGGGGCGAGCGATCGGAGTTGCTCGCCGCCCTGCGGTCACGCGACCTGTTCGGGGAGCGGCTCGCGCCGAACGCGGAGACAAGGACGCGGCTCGCGCGACTGCGCGACGAGCTGCGCGCGTCGGCGAAGGAATCGCGACGCCTGAACGGTGGAGGCGCGCTGCCATTCTCCTTCGCGACGCAATTCGCGGACGTCGCTGCCGCCGGAGGATTCGACGTGATCGCGGGAAATCCACCGTGGGTTCGAACGCATAACTTCGACCCCCGGTCGCGACTGAGGTTGAAGCAGTCGTTCGCGGTATATCGGAATTCCGCCTGGAAGGCGGGGAGCGACGCGGCCGCTGCGGGCCGTGGGTTCGGATCGCAGGTGGATGTCTCCGCTCTCTTCATCGAGCGCAGTGTAGAGCTGCTGCGTCCTGGGGGCACGATGGCCCTTCTCGTCCCGGCCAAGCTCTGGCGTTCGCTCGCCGGCGGAGGCGTGCGCTCGTTTCTCCTCGAGAATACGGATCTGAGAAAGATCCGGGACCTCGGCAGCTCGACGAATGTGTTCGACGCCGCGGTGTATCCGTCTATCGTGGTCGCGAACCGCCGCGCTCACACGTTGAATGACGATCGGCGCGACCGTCCGCCTGTCGCGGTGTGTGTCGGCGAAGAAGCAAGTCGGAACAACGAATGGATGATGTGCGCCGACAGGCTTCCGCTGGACGCTTCACGCGGAGCGCCGTGGCTGCTCCTTCCCGCTGAAGTCCGCGCCGCATTCGACCGCGTGCGCGGGGCTGGTGACCCGATGGCGGAGAGTATCTTTGGCCGCCCGTTGCTGGGAGTGAAGACCGGCTGCAACGACGCGTTTTTCGTTTCAGGATTCGAAGGAAGCATCGAGCGCACGATGCTGCGCGCGCTTGTGCGCGGCGATCGCGTGATGAAATGGGCTCTGGGACCATGCGACGCATCCATCATCTGGACGCACGATTCAGCGGGAGCACCACTGCGATCACTTCCTCCGGCGGCAATGCGATGGCTGTCTGGATGGCGGCGCGATCTCGAGGCGCGCAGCGACGCCCGCGGGCGCGCGCGATGGTGGATGCTCTTTCGCACCGAAGCCGCCGACGCGTCCCTTCCCCGCGTCGTCTGGTCCGATATCGGCCGATCTCCCAGGGCAGCGGTCATCCTTCAAGGCGATACCGCGGTGCCGATCAACAGCTGCTACGTCGCTCGCTGTCCGACGCTGACGGACGCACACGCATTGACGGCGTTGCTCAACTCGCCTCTGATCGCCGCATGGCTTGGTGTCGTCGCGGAGCCGGCGCGGGGCGGATACCGGCGCTATCTGGGGTGGACCATGTCACTGCTTCCCATTCCCCACAATTGGGAGAGGGCGCGGGCGATCCTCGCGCCGATCGGACTTGCGGCATTCGGCGGCGACGAGCCGAGTGATTCCGACCTGTTGCAGTCGGCTCTCGACGCATACGGCCTCAATGAATCAACGGTGGCGGCCCTCCTCCAGTGGACCGCCTGAGCACTCTCGAGGCTCCGCTCAGCATCGTTCACCTTGATAAAGCGCGGCACGCAATCGCCGCAGCGCTTCTCGGCGACGAAGCGGATCGGGATCCGCATGCCACCGCTGGCTCGCTTGGACGCATACGGCTGCGACCCCATCAGATCGAAGCGATTGGCCGGCTCCGGCAGGCGATTGAAGAATTCGGCGGCGCTTTGCTGGGCGATCCTGTCGGAACGGGTAAGACTTTCGTCGCACTCGCGCTGGCATCGAGTACCGAGCGAATTCTCGTCGTCGCGCCGGCGGTGCTGCGGACGATGTGGACGCAGGCCGCGCTCGCCGCGGGCCGCACCATCCGACTCACGTCGTTCGAATCACTGAGTCGGGGAAACAACGATGTCGCAGCGCACGATCTCCTGATCGTGGACGAAGCACATCACGCGCGGAATCCACGTACTCGCCGTTACGCGGCGCTGGCGCGGCTCGCCTCGCGGGGACGCGTACTCCTCCTCTCAGCGACGCCGATCCATAACCGCCGCCACGAGTTGACGAGGCTGCTTTCCCTCTTTCTCGGCGAGCGGGCGACATCGCTCACGGACGCGGAGCTGGGCCGGTGTGTAGTGCGCCGAGCGCACGTGGTTGGCGCTGCAGATGAGGCAATGCCGCGAATCGAGCCATTGCGCTGGTGCGACCAGCCCGACGACGACTCGGTTCCGCGCATACTGCTGGCTCTTCCGCCGCCGCTTCCGCCCCGTGAGGGCGGCGACGGCGGCGCGCTCGTTGCGCATTCGCTGATCAGGCAATGGGCATCGAGCAACGCGGCTCTCGAGGGCGGTCTCACGAGGCGTTTGCACAGAGCGATTGCGCTCACCGCCGCTCTCGAGGACGGAACGTATCCGTCGCGCACGGAGCTGGCGGCATGGAGCAGCGCCGAGGATTCCGTGCAGCTCGCGTTCTCGTCGCTCCTCGCGCCGGCTGAGTCGGGGACGGCGCAGCTGCTGCCGGTGATCCGCAAACATCGTCACGCCGTGGCATCGCTCCTCGATCGCATTCGTCTTGACAGGCGCCGCGATGACGAGCTCGCCGCAACGATACGCCAGCTGCGCCAATCGCATCACGGCGTACCCATAGTCGCGTTCTCGCAATACGAGGATACGATTCAAGCGCTGTTCGGCCGTCTCGCGAACGATGGCGAGGTAGCGGCTCTGAGCGGTTCCGGCGCACGTGTCGCGGGTGGAAGCATTTCCCGCGGTGACGCCATCAGCCGGTTCGCACCGGTCGCTTCGGGGTGCCCTGCTCCGCCCCGATCGGAGAGAGTCTCGCTTCTGCTCACGACTGATCTGCTGAGCGAAGGAGTCAATCTTCAGGACGCCGGCGTGATCGTGCATCTGGATCTTCCATGGACGCCCGCGCGCATGGAGCAGCGCCTTGGCAGAATTGCGCGGATCGGCTCGCCGTATTGTCGCGTGTTCGCGTACGCAATGCGGCCACCGGCGAACGCCGACGCGATCGTGCGCATCGAGAGGATCCTGCACGAGAAGATGAAGGCTGCGGCCACGGTGATCGAATCGTTCCCTTCCCTGATGACTGTGGCGACGGACTTCGCGGATACATCCACGAACGGGCCGCGGATGATCGAGTCCGCCCGCCGGCTCATCTCCGAATGGTTGAATGATGCGTCCATCGGATTGACCGGCGCGCCGCTTGTCGCGGCAGCAGTCGCACCGATCGACGGCTTTCTCGCGGCGTGCAGAATCAACGGCCAGGTCTTTCTCTTCGGCTGTCTCGACGGTCGCATCACTGACGAGCCGGAGATGATCCTTCGCTGCGCTCGATACTGTCGGGGCAGGCCGACGCGAATCTGCGAAACGGAGGCATCCGTGTGTCTGGATTTACTCAGCGCGCATGTCGAAGCGGCGCACCTGCTTCGCGGCGTGAAGCCCGCCGCGGCTGCGACCAATCACGTGCGCCGCAGTGCGCTCCGGCACATTGCCGTCGCCGCGGCTCGGTCGCGCCCTCACATGCGCGCGCGTGTTTCCGTGCTCGCGAAAAGCGCTCGAAACGTGGTGACAGGCAATTTTGGCAGCCACGCCGAGCTCGAGCTTGCGACGCTCGATTCCCTGGACCTGAGCGATGAAAAGTGGCTCGAGCGCGTGATCGAGTTCGGATCGAGATTCGGCGCCGCAACCTCGCCTCGCGCCGAAGATGCCGGCGTCGTGGTCATCGCGATGATCGTCTTTCGCTGTCGTCGTGACGCGATTGTGTTGTCGTCCGCAACGGAACGCTGACGGCCGTTGGCGGCGTCGCGTTTAGGGTTCGCATCCGGACGGGATGTGCTCGTCCGACTCCCCATGAAAGGAGGCAAGAATGCGAACGCGATTCACGTACGTCGCACTTCTGCTGGCCATCGCGGCTGGTACGACGCTCACCATCGTGAGCTGCGCACCAGACTCGACTGCGCCCGGCGTTGTGGCCGGCGCCCCCGATCCCCTCATCACGCGTCAGAAGGTCGAAGACCTCCGCGAGAAATACGGCTGGATCGGCAAGTACCATACGGACGGGCTCGAGTACATCTATTCCCAGCTCGTCAGGAACAGCAGCAGGCTGACGAGCAAGGCGGAGGTCTGCAAAGTCGCGGCGAAGGCGCTCAAGGAGTTCCATCGGACCGCGCGGCACGGCGATCTCCCGGCAGGCCTCGTGGATCCATCGCTTTCCGCCGAGGTTTGCGCGGCGTCGCAGGATCCCAGTCCGATCAAGCGATCGCTGTTCGCGAACGTGTCTCCCGGATCTGTACGCGCCGACCTGTCGGCGACGGCCGTGGGGTACATGAGCCAGATCGCATACCTGTCTGAGAACGCAACTTCGAGAACCGGACTGTTGAACGACATTTATAGTGTCGAGTCACAGTCTGCAGCAGTGCTCCCGGAAGCAGAGGCGGGAGCCGTGACCGCGGTTGCGTCCATCGCCGTCAGCTCGATTTACTACTGGGAACCCAACCTCAGCTCGTGGACTTCGGTGTCCGTCGGCACCGAGACAGCGTACTCGCGCGCCTCTGAATTCGGATCACCAGCCACGTCGAGCTCGGTGGGAGCACTCCCCGACAAGGTGAGCGCCACGGACTGGTGGTCGAATCCCTACATTCGCGGATTCGGCAAAGTTCTCGGCGCCGACGCGCTCGCGGGAGGGAGGACGATCTATACGACGTGGGCACTCGGGCCCATCGGCTGGGACGCGGCCGCCGCGAGCGCCGTGTGGGGTTCAGCAACCACCGCGTTGGCACTCATTTTCTGAGGATCCGGTTCCGGAACATTCGCGGAATTCGTTCGACGCCGTCTGGCGATGCGTCAGACGGCGTCGAGATCATGCGGGAAAATGATCTGGGTTGCGGACTCCACAGTCTCTGGCAGTTTTCGTTTCTGGGTTTTTGGATCGGCACCTTTTCGCAGGAGCATAGATGCGGGAGAAGCTGCGCAATTTGTCACCGGAAGCATTCACTCTCTTCAGCGCACTCGTCGGAATCGCTCTGGCGGCAGCTTTGGCGCTGACGCGCGTTGTGGCTTTCGGCTCGTTCCGAATGATGGTCGCTGTCTTCCTGGTCACCGACCTCGCGCTGTACGTCATGATGAAGGCCGGAATCATCAAGTCGCCGCGCGACCGGCGGGCGAACACCTAGGCCGCCGTCGCCACTACAGCGACACATGCCTCAGCAGCGCGCGCTTGCTGACTTCGGACCCGATGACATACAGCGCCACGATTCCGATGACGATGCCAACGACACTCGGCGGCAGAGGCGCGAATCCGAGCACCTCGCTCAACGGAGTGTACGGTAGCACAATCGCCGAGGCGCCCACGGCAACGCTCGTCCAGAAGAGCACCGGTCCCACGCGACTGTGGAAGAACGCACGTCGCGTGCGGATCACGAGGAGGATGAAGATCTCCGACAACACCGACTCCATGAACCACGCCGTGCGGAATACCGGTGGCGATACGTGCATCGCGAGCAGCGTGCCGAACGTCAGAAAGTCGAACAGCGAGCTCACGAGACCGAACGCCAGCATGAACCTTCGGATGTTCCGGTTGTCCCAACGGCGCGGCTTCTCCACGAGCTCCGGATCGAGGCGATCGGCGGCGAGCGACATCGCGGGCAGATCAGTGAGCACGTTGATGAGCAGGATCTGTTTCGGCAGCAGAGGAAGAAAGGACGCGAACAGCGAAGCGCCCGCCATGCTGAACATGTTGCCGAAGCTCGCGCTCGTCGTGATGAACACATACTTGAGTGTGTTCGCGAATGCCGCGCGCCCCTCGCGCACGCCGGCCGCAAGCACTCGCAGATCCTTGTCCAGCAGCACGATGTCGGCGGCTTGCTTCGTCACGTCCGTGGCGGAGTCAACGCTGATGCCTACATCGGCGGCGTGGAGGGCGGTGGCATCGTTGATCCCATCGCCGATATAGCCGACGGCGATACCTGTCTTCTTGAGCGCCAGGATGATGCGCTCCTTCTGGTTCGGTTCGATCTCGGCGAACACGCCCACCTTCGGTGCGGCAGCGACGAGCGCATCTTCGGTCATCGCGCGGAGGTCACTGCCCGACAACACAGTTGACGTATCGAATCCGGCTTGCGCCGCTATGTGCGCGGCGACGTGCCGATTGTCGCCGGTGATGAGCTTGACCCGAATGCCGAGCGTTCCCAGCTCCTCCAGAATCTGCCTGGCGTGTGACTTGAGCGGGTCGGCCAGACTCAGGATGCCAAGGAAGATCAGCCCGCGCTCCGTATCGCGGTCAATAGGTCCTGTGCCGATCTCGCGATATGCGACGCCGAGGCACCGAAAGCCGTCGCGGCTCAGCGCTTCGTAACGTGCGGTGATCGCGACGCGCACCTGCTCCACCGGCACCACTTGCCCATTGGCGTATTCCGCGCGATCACACACGTCGAGCACCGCCGTGAGCGCGCCCTTCGTCAGCAGCAGTTGTTTGTCGCCGGCGTTCACGGCCACGCTCAGTCGCCTACGGATGAAATCGTACGGGACCTCGTCGCGCTTCGTGTATCGCGCAGCATCCGGCGGAGGAAGTGCCCGCAGCGCATCGTCAATGGGGTTCGCCATACCCGTCTCGAATGCCGCATTGAGGTAGCAGAACAGCCGCACTCGCTCGCTCGCCGCTCCGGTCCAGTCTTCAGCGGCATTGACGGCGACGACTCCCTCGGTGATCGTCCCCGTCTTGTCCATGCAGAGGATCTCCATCCCGCCAAGGTCTTCGATGCTCGCCAGGCGCCGGACGATGACACGCTGCTTGGACATCCGTCGAGCACCGTGCGCCAGCGTCACGCTGACGATGGCAGGCAGCAGTTGCGGCGTCAGCCCGACGGAGAGCGCAAGGGTAAAGAGCAGCGCTTCGAGCACGGGCCGATGCAGGGCGACGTTCACGGAGAAGATGCCGATCGCGAATACGGTGGTGATCTGCAGCAGCAGATATCCGAAGTGGCGAACGCCGATCTCGAATTCCGTCTCCGCCGGATGCTGTTCCAGCCGCCGGGCGATCTCACCAAACATCGTGGCGGGACCGGTGCGCATCACGAGCGCTGTGGCGGTGCCGCTGATCACGTGCGTGCCGAGATACAGGGCGTTGGTGCGGTCGGCGAGCTCGGCGCTGGCGGGAGCGACGACGGTGGATTTCTCCGCGGGGTAACTCTCTCCCGTCAGCGCCGCCTGATCCACGAACAGATCGTTGACCTCCAGCAGCACGGCATCTCCGGGTACATTGGAGCCGGCGCTCAGTTGAACGATATCGCCCGGCACGATCTCGGCGAGCGGCACCTCGCGAGGCTTTCCATCGCGCACCGCCGTGGCCGTCGTGCGGATGAGCGACAAGAGCTCTTCGACGGCGTTGGCGGCCCGATGTTCCTGCCAGAACGCGAGGGCCCCGCTCGCGACGAGGATCGCGAGAATAATCGATCCATCCACCCCTTCCCCGACGACGATCGAGAGCACCGCTGCGATGAACAGCAGGATCGTGATCGGGTTGCCGAGCTGGGAGCCGACCTGTTGCCAGATTCCCGCGTGCCGCTGGGGCGCTGCGACGTTCGGACCGTACGTCGCCAATCGCCGCGTTGCCTCCGCACTGCTCAGCCCGACGCGTGAAGAGTGTACGCTATCGAAGAGGCGGTCAGGCGGTAACGACCAGAACTCGGCGGGATCCGGATTCATTCTTCAATACGCTACGGCGGCAGCGAGGACGGCCGAAGGCGCACGGCTCTCCGCCACGTTATCGTCTCGTGCTCCCGGCGAGTCGCTGCTCGAGCTCCGGTAGCCAATTGGGCACGACGATCAACTGATAATCGTCCTTGTTGGAAACGAGCCCGAGGAATCGGCCGTCCTTCGCGACGTCGTAATTGCTGACCGGGCCCCCGGTCGCCATCGAGCCGGCCTGCGTCACTGCCGTGTCGCGAGAGAGCACACGCAGGCTGGGCGTGGTGGCCAGCTTCGCCGACATGATGACATCTCCGAACCGATAGAAAATCCGAGTGCCGTCTGCGGACCACGCCGGTTCACCGCCGCCGCCAGCGGAGAACAATCCCGCTGTGCCAAGTGCGCCGCGGCCCAGCAACGCTTCGGCGAATTCGTGTGCGGTCGAGAACCGATCGGCGGGAAGCTTTTCCAGCGCATGTTGTACAGCTGCCTCGACGTGCTCCGGAATTGCGGGGCGCGTGCTACGCATCGAGCGCGGCTTGTCTATCAGCACACGGGCGATGATCGCTTGCGCCGTGGTCCCCGTGTGCGGCGCCTCGCCGGTGAGCATCTCGTAGGTCACAGCGCCGAGAGAGTAGATATCGCTGCGGCCGTCGATCACGCGGTCACCCGTGGCTTGCTCGGGGCTCATGTACTGCGGCGTGCCCAGCGAAAGGCCGGTTTGCGTGATGCGATTGCCGCCCGCCTTGCTGACTGCGAGGGCGATACCGAAATCGGCGATCACGGGCTGTCCCGCCTGAAGGAGAATGTTCTCCGGTTTGAGATCACGGTGGATGACGCCGTGCGAGTGCGCGTAATCGAGCGCGTTGGCGATGGCGACTGCGATTCTCACCGCCTCATCAATCGGGAGCTGCTTCTCACGCGTGAGCCGGGCACGCAGGGACTCGCCCTCGACAAACGGCATGACGTAGAACAGCAGCCCATCCGCCGTGCCCGAATCGAAGAGCGGAAGGAGATTGGGATGCTGGAGATTCGCCGTAACCTTTATCTCGGCGAGGAATCGTTCTACGCCGAGCACCGCGCCGAGCTCGGGGTTGAGCAGCTTGAGGGCGACGTGTCGGTCGTGGCGAAGGTCACGCGCGAGGTAGACGGTGGCCATCCCGCCGGCCCCAATCTCACGCTCGATGTCGTAGCGTTCGGAAAGCGAAGCTTTGAGCTGCGCCAATGCGTCCACAGTTCCTCGGAAGAAGCGGACGCGAGAATATGTGGCCGGCGGCAGCTATCCCGAAAGCAGCCGGAGGGAGTGCGAGGCGGTAGGGGTCGGGGCTGCGGCCAACTGGACACGACGCTCGCAACGCATAACGTTGAAGAACTGGACCTTCACGGGCTCCGCACCACATACCCTCTCCGCTCGAGCGCATCCCATGCTCATGTTTGACACTCGTCCGGCTCGTCCCATCTGGGCACCTGTCACCATCGCGCTCATGGTTCTCTGCGCGACCGTTGCTTCGCGCTCACTCGCTCAGATGCCGAATACCACAGCCGTCGCCAGGCGGCCGTGGACGTTCCTGGATCAACAGCAGCTTCGGCTAATCGGCTCGCCGACACCCACCCTCGATGGGAAGTGGATGCTCTACACGATCTCGGTGATGGATTGGAAGGAGGCGCGACGGCAGACCGACATCTACCTCGTTTCCACCGACAAGGGTTTCAAGTCGGCGAAGCAGCTGACGTTCACACGAGAGAAGAACGAGGTGCAGCCGACCTGGTCGCGCGACGGCTCGTTCTTCGTCTTCGCCTCCAATCGCGATGCCCAAGCCGGCGTGGCCGCTGGCGGAGGAACCGGCGGAGGCACGGGCGGCGTGACCGGCGGTGCCGGAGGTTCGCAGAATCAGCTCTACCTCATGCGCCCGGACGGTGGCGAGGCACGAAAGATCACAGACGCAAAAGAGGGCGTGTCGAACTTCGCGTTCAGCAAGGACGGAAAATGGCTCGCGTATCGCAGCGGCAAGGCTGGCGAGGAGCAGCTTTATCGAATGCCAGTCGCCGGTATCGACTCGGCGAAGGCGGAGCAGCTCACGAAGCAGCCAGCGGGAGTCGGCATCTGGCAATGGGCTCCCAGCAGCCGGCGAATCTATCTCGCCACCGCCGACACCGCTGACCAGGACGAAAAGCTGCGCCGTGAGAAGAAGTTCACGGTCAGCATTCGAAATGCCGAGCTGCCGACCTCCAGCCTCTGGGCGCTCGATCTGGATCCCGTGAAGACCACACGCCTGACGCGCGACACTACCATCACCGTCAACAGCTTCACGATCTCCGACGACGGGGAATGGGTCGGTTTCCGTGCCATCTCGTCCAACCGCTACAAGAGGAATGTCACCGAACAGAACATCAACGGCGATCTTTTTCTTCTCGATGTGGCAAGCGGACACATCGAGCGTCTCACGAACAACAACGAAGTTCCCGAAGACAGCCCGAGCTTCTCACCGGACGGTCAGTGGATCGCCTTCTCCGCTCCCGACGATCTCACGCAGTACAGCATGACCAACAAGCGCGTTTATCTCCGTCGCACGAGCGACCGCGGCGGGCAGTGGCGCAAACTCGGCAGTGATTTCGACGGCGATGTCTCGGTTGGCTTCTGGTCGTCCGACGGCAAGACCATCTACTTCAATGAAGGAATCCGCGCCACTCGCCAGGTCCTCGCGCTGGACGTCACGAAGGGAACGGTGCGCCAGATCACGAGCGAGAAGGCATCGTTGAGCGTCGACCGCGACGACGACTCGAAGCGCATCATCATCTCGTACAGCGACCCCACCGCGCCCAGCACGCTGTACACCGTCGCATCAGTCGATCAGATGGCGAACCGCGCGGCGTGGCGGCAGCTGACCGATGCGAACCCGCAGGTTCGCACCTTCGCTCTCGGCGAGGAAGAGGAGATCAGCTGGACGTCGAAGGACGGATGGAAGGTCGGCGGAATTCTTCTCAAGCCAATCGGCTATCAAAAGGGAACGCGCTACCCGCTCATCGTCGCCATCCATGGCGGGCCCGCTGGTGCGGATGTGCTCGGCTTCAACGGCGGTTACGGATCGCAGGCTTATGCCAGCGCCGGCTACGCGGTTCTGATGCCCAACTATCGCGGCTCGACCAACTACGGTTTCACGCACAAGACCGGCATCGTCGGCAACTATTTCGATCCTGGCTACCAGGACATCATGACCGGTGTCGACTATCTGATCGCACAGGGAATCGCCGACAGCACGAAGATGGGCGTGCTTGGCTGGAGCGCCGGCGGGCACTGGTCGAACTGGATCCTTACCCACACCAATCGCTTCAAGGCGATCAGCACGGGAGCGGGAACGACGAACTGGATCTCGATGTACGCCGAGAGCGATGTGCAGCGGAACCGCCAATTCTACCTCGGCAACAAGCTTCCGTACGAGGACTTCGACGCTTACTGGAACCAGTCGCCGATCAAGTACATCAAAAATGCCAAGACGCCGACGATGATTCACGTCGTGGAGGGTGATCCGCGCGTGCCGCGGCCGCAGTCGGAGGAGCTGCACATGGCGCTCAAGCAGCTCGGCGTACCGACGGAGTTCTACGTCTACCCCGGCTCGACTCACGGCATTCCCGATCCGCGCAACCAGTTCCTCAAGTCGACCGCAGAGATGGCGTGGATGGACTACTGGGTACGCGGCATGGGGAAAAAGTTCGCCTGGCGCGACGTACTGAAGACGCTCGAGGACGAGGCGGAGCAACAGAAAGCGGGAGAGGCAAAGAAGCTGCCGGGCAGCATACCGGACGGCTCGGCGCCGACGGCTCGAGGAAGGGTGATGGCCTTCACACCACGAGCCGCCCATGCGCGGGAGCCATGTGCGCGCTGAAGTGGCGAAGAACGGGCGGAGCTTCCACGATTCGCACTCCACGGATGCGCGCCGCCAGACCATTGACGTGCTGCACCACCTCGGCTACGTAATCCACGTGACTCTGGGTGTACACGCGCCGCGGAAACGCGAGACGCACAAGCTCGAGATCCGCCGGACGCTCGCTCCCATCGGGCCTGCGGCCGAACATCACCGATCCTATCTCGGCGGCGCGAATTCCTCCCTCAATGTAGAGCACGAGCGACAGCGCCCACGCCGGATATTCGCTCTGAGGTATGTGCGGCAGCATCCGCTTCGCGTCGAGATAAATCGCATGCCCGCCGGTCGGCGTTACTATCGGCACGCCGGCGGCCAGCAGTTTCTCGCCGAGGTATTCGATGGAGCGAATGCGATACCGGAGATAGTCCTCGTCGAGCGCCTCGTTGAGTCCCACGGCGATCGCCTCGAGATCGTAGCCCGCGAGACCGCCGTAGGTGGGGAACCCCTCCGTCAGAATGAGACGCGTGCGGCACTTGAGCGCGAGCGACCCGTCGTTCATCGCGAGGAAGCCGCCGATGTTCGCCATTCCGTCCTTCTTCGCGCTCATCGTGCATCCGTCCGCGAGACTGAACATCTCCTGAGCGATCGACCGCGCTGAGCGATCCGATACCGACGCCTCGCGGGTCTTGATGAACCACGAATTCTCGGCGAATCGGCACGCGTCTATGAAGAGCGGAACTCCGTAGCGTCTGCAGAGCGCGCTCACTTCGCGGACGTTTGCGAGACTCACCGGCTGTCCGCCCTCGGAGTTGTTCGTGACCGTCAGCATCACCACCGGAACCTTGTCGCCGTGCCGCTCGAGCGTCTCTTCCAGCGCAGCTACGTCCATGTTCCCCTTGAACGGATGCGTCGACTCGGCCTGCCTTCCCTCCTCAATCGGCAGGTCGAGGGCGATTCCCCCCACGTCCTCGACGTTGGCGCGCGTCGTGTCGAAGTGGGTGTTGTTGGGGACGATGTCTCCCGGCCGGACGAGTGCGCGGAAGAGAATGTGCTCCGCCGCCCGCCCCTGGTGCGTCGGCATCACATGAGTGAATCCCGTTATGTCGCGCACCGATTTCTCGAACACGTCGAACGACCGCGCGCCGGCGTACGATTCGTCTCCCTTCATCATTCCGGACCATTGGAAGACGGACATCGCGCCCGTTCCGGAGTCGGTGAGCAGATCTATCAGCACGTCGCGGGACTTCAGTAGAAAGACGTTGTTGTGCGCGGCCTCGATGGCGGCCCGCCGCTCATCCTCCGTCGTCTGTCTTATCGGCTCGACGGTCTTGATTCGAAACGGCTCGATGATGGTCTGGAACTTCATGCTCATTTCGCCTCGTCAACCATCTGGATAGTCTTGTCCTCAACCTCCTCGGCAACCCGAGCCAAGGATGCATCCTGAGATAGCGCCGAAAGCATTTGCGTTGGCTTGATCAGGCCGATCTTCGTCTTGCCTTTCTCCGTAAACACCGAGATGCGGCACGGTAACGCCATGTTCAGGCGCATATCGATGGACAAGACCTTTGCAGCCTGCCCCGGATTGCAGACTTCAAAAACCTTGCACTCCTCATCAAAGGCAATGCCTTTATTGCGAAGGGTGGCCCCCAGGTCGTGGACATATAGAACCCCGAAGCCGTGGCGCATGACCGCTGATTCAAGGTCTGCGGACGCCTGGGTGAATGATTTGTTCGTTTCAATCAGGTAATACATGACATCACCTCGATGTTTGTGGTTGGCGCATTATGCCGTCGCAGCGCGAGAGGAGATCATCAAGTTGCAGGCCGAGACGCTGCCGCCGAATGGCTGATCGACCGAACGCCCTCGACGAGGCACAAGACTTCCTCTGTCGTCGTGTAGATCGCGCAGCCTGCACGCACCAGTCCCGCTTCGGAAAACCCCAGTCGCTCGACAACAGTACTCGCATAGAAGTCACCGTGTGAGACGAACACACCGCGATCTGCCAGCAGGCGCGCCACCTCGCGGGAATTCATCCCATCGATGGTGAATGCGATTGTCGGCGTGCGCGGCAGCCCCGGTGGTGAACCGTAGAGACTCACGCCATCGATGGCGGAGAGCTTTTCCCAGAGTGTCCTGATCAGGATGGCGCCGCGTGCGTGAACTTCATCGAACGTCGCTTTCAGACGCTGGCGTCTCGTCTCGCCGGAGTTGTTCAAGGATGCGAAGAAGTCCACCGCCGCGGCGGCGCCTACGATCCCCTCATGGTTGAGCGTCCCTGTTTCTCCCCTCTCCGGGGCAGTGTCATGCGCGGGCCGCAGCCTGGGGAAGTCGAGCGACTGAAGCAGATCATGTCTGCCGTATAGGATACCGACGTGCGGCCCGTTGAATTTGTATGCCGAGCAGGCGAGGAAATCGCAGTCAAACGCGCGAACGTCGGGAAGCGAGTGTGGAGCGTAGTGAACCGCATCCACGAAAATCAACGCGCCAGCCCGATGCGCCATCTCCGCGGCGGCGCGCACATCGCTGATAGTGCCGAGCGCGTTCGAAGCCGCGCCCACGGCGACCAGCTTTGTCCTGCCGTTGATGCGGCGGTTGAAATCATCCCAGTCGAGCTGGCCGGTCTCTGGTATCATCCTCACCGTGCGCAAGCGAAGGTCACGGTCCCGGGCCAGCTCTCGCCACGGGTCAATGTTCGCATGGTGGTCGAGTTCGGTGACGATGATTTCATCCCCTGGGGAGAGTCCGCGACCGAGCGCTCTCGAGAGATGAAAGGTGAGCGTTGTCATGTTCGCGCCGAAGACGATTTCGTCAGGCGACGCGTTCACAAAATCAGCGAAAGCCTGGCGGGCAGACGTCAGCGCCGCGTCTGTTTCGGCGCTCGTCGGGTACGCCCAGTCGGTGTTGGCGTTGTGGTGATAGAGGTAATCCACCATCGCTTCGCCGACACATCGAGGCACCTGAGTACCGCCGGGCCCATCGAAATAGGCGACAGGCTGACCCTTGTGCGCGCGCTCAAGCGCGGGGAAATGGGCTCGGATCTCGGCGGTGGTCGCAACGCGTGCGCAATCTTGATGGTGCGTGTCAGTCATCCTCTCTCTGGATCAAACATGATTCATCAATTTGCAGACGCCGCTTCGGTTCTGCACCACCGGCAACGCGCAACCAAGTGTCATGCATGACGACTGTCAGCAGCCGTAGGGGCAAAACCTGCGGAGAGCAGGCAGATGTCCGACAAGAAGCCCGGCCCCTGGATTTCATTTTGCTCTCAGGCAAGCCCCTGTCCAGACGATTGACCTATTGCCAGCCTGGTTGTGACCAAGTACCGTCCAATCCCGGAACGACGTTTTGGTTAGGGGCTCTTGTGCCGGTCCGCCATCGCAATGACCCAGTTATCTTGTCGCGGCGGATTGCCCTAAGCTGATCTGTGTTGAAACACGAACCTATGGAGGTTTCCTTGATGAAGAACCTGTTTGCGAAGATCTCGCGGAATCCCATCAGCCTGGCGGGCGTGGTGGTCACCACCATCAGCGCGATCATCTTCCTGACGCTGTTCGCCATCGAGTTGGTGGGCTTCAGCGGCGGGCCCTACGTCGGTATCATGGCCTTCCTGATCGTCCCCGCCTTCTTTGTGGGCGGCCTGCTCCTCATCCCCTTCGGGATCTGGCGCGCCGGGCGAAAGGCCAAGCTCGCGGCCGAGAAGGGTGAAGAGCCAGCGCCCGAAAACTTCCCGGTCATCGACCTGAACGTGGTCCGGGTTCGCAAGACCGTGCTTTTTTTTGCGGCGCTCACGGTCATCAACGTGGTCATCATCGCCACCGCCACCTACAAGGGCGTAGAAGTGATGGGATCCACGAAATTCTGCGGCGCCGCCTGCCATAGCGTGATGACGCCGGAGTACACCAGCTACCAGCGCTCCCCGCACGCCCGCGTGAAGTGCGTGGAATGCCACATCGGGTCGGGCGCGAGCTGGTTCGTGAAGTCGAAACTCTCCGGCTCCTGGCAGCTGGTGTCGGTCGTGTTCAAGCTCTACGAACGACCCATTCCTACTCCCGTCCACGATCTGCGCCCGGCGCGGGAGACCTGCGAACAGTGCCACTGGCCCACCAAGTTCGTCGGCGACCGCCTGAAGGTCATCACCAAATTCGACGAGGACGAGCAGAACACCGAGAAGAAGACTGCCCTCCTGGTCCACGTGGGCGGAACCATGGGGTCCACCTCCCGGGGCATTCACTGGCACGTCGACCCCGGTGTCCGCGTGAGCTATGTGTCCGACGAGAAGCGCGAAACCATCGGCGATGTGGACCTGATCCTGCCCGACGGCACCCACCGGGTCTACAAGGCTTCCACTGCGCTCGCAACGCCTGCGAAAGCCGTGCGGAACATGGAATGTGTCGATTGCCACAACCGACCCTCGCACATCTACCGACTGCCGGATGAGGAGGTCAACGCCGCCCTCCTTGATGGCCGCATCGACCGCACCCTGCCCTTCATTCGCCGCGAGGCAGTGAAGGCACTCGAGGCCACCTACGCTACCCGGGAAGAGGCCAGCGAGAAAATCCGCCAAGCTGTTCAGGGCTTCTACTCGGCCTCATATCCCGACTTGGCTAAGACGAAGGCCCAGTCCATCGCCGCGACGGTGAAGAGCGCGCAGGGCATCTACAATTCCAATGTCTGGCCCAGCATGAGGATCGCGTGGGGCGCCTACCCGAGCTTCCTCGGCCACACCGCGGCGACCGGCTGCTTCAGGTGTCACGACGACGAGCACAAGACCTCCGATGGCCGCGCGATCTCCCAGGACTGCGCGCTCTGCCATTCGGTGCTGGCAGAGGATGAGGCCGACCCGAAGATTCTGAAGGACATGATCCAGCACTGAACCGAGCCATCCTCGAGCACCACACCACACACGTAATTATGGAGACTTCAGTATGAGGAGTTTTGCAGTGTCACGCCTCGGCTTCTGCTTCGCCGCCGCGGTCACGATCTGGGGCTGTAGCGGGAGCAATGGCGAGCCGCCGAAAACACCACTCGGTCAGGCACAACCCGGGAGCATGGGCGCGAGCGACGCGGCCACCCCAGGGGCGATGGGGGACGAGGCAAAGACGGCCCTCGATAGCGGCAACATCCTGTTCAGGGCGAAGGCTTATGACCGAGCGCTCGTGCAATACCGCCGCTCAGCGCAGCTGGCCCCGACCGAGCCGGCACCGCTCCTCGGCATTCTCATGGTCGCCGACGTGACAAAGAACGCGAAGCTTGCCGACAGCACGCTCGCGCGCATACGCGCGCTGAATCCGGGGGCGGCGGATTCTTCGGCCGCCATGTCGCAGGCCGAGATCCTCGACATTCATTCCGGCGCCAGGAAGGCCCCACCTCCGCCACCCGCGAAAAAGCAGTGACACAGGGGCGCGAGTTGTATATACCGACTCGCGTACCCCCGACACCACACGGCGCCAGAGGGGAAACCACCCCGCTGGCGCCGCATATTCCACCGAGTCAACCGCTATTGCGGGAAACTCACGCTAGAACATGAAGATCAACCGCACCGTGCCGGTCTGGCCTTTATACGGGCGGTTGCCGTAGCCCGTCGTGATCGCGCCGAGCGGATCAATGCGCGGCGTGCCATCCGCCAGGTCCCTCGTGGCGAAGTCGGTGATATCGAATTTCTCGTACCAATAGCCCACGCCCACGCCCACCTTCGGTCGGAACATGCGCTTCACATCCACCTTCATCTGATGCCACGTGTTGGTCACATGCGGCAGCGCTTCGAAGCAGGACGTGAGACCCGCCGCGCATGGCTTGCTGTCGCCGGCCGTGAGCGCCGTGTTGGTCGACAGGGCCTGGATGCGCGGCCCGCTGTGGATGAACGCGTTGTCCGAGTCGCTGTAGTCGTAGCTGAATCGGATGTCGGTGTTCGGCATCGCCTTGATCAGGTCGAGATAGAGGCCGGCGTTTTTGACCTTCTCGTCGTTGTCGAGGTTCCAGTCGCGGTTCGGATCCAGCCAGCTCTCATACCTTCCCGCCACGCCCGAGAACGGGTTGGCGTTGCGCGCCTTTTGCATCGAGCTGAACTTCTCGTAGCCGAAGTTGCCGCCGATGTTGATCGCGTCGGTGGGATAGAACGCGAGCGTGACGCTGTACGCCGAGTTGGTGTTGTCCAGCAGGCCGAAGTCGTGGCCTTCGCCCTTGTAGACATCCTTGCCGGCCGCCAGCGAGAAGCCGAGTTCCATCTTTTCGTTCGGCGTCACGGACAGAATCAGTGTGCCCTTGTTGCGGTCGCTATCGGCCTCGTCGTAGAAGCGGAGGCCCGGTTGCGCGCCGCCCTCTTCGATCCTCTCTTCGGAGAACCCGTTGCCGACGCGGCGGGTGTTCTCGTAGAGGCCGCGGAGCATCGCGTACTGATTCCCATAGGTGTCCACTGACACGCGGAACGTGTAGTCGGTCATGTCGCTGAACGCCCGGCCGTCGCGCTTCACGTCGTCGAGAATGTAGCCCAGCTTGATCGCCGCGTTACGCAGCATCGTGAACGTGGCGCCCGTCTCGAACGTGTTCCGGCGGATGTTGAAGTGCTCCGTCTCGGTGCCCGTTTCCTCCGGGACCGCGTCGAAGCGCACGTACTCCACCGCGTCGAAGTGCGGCGTCAGGTTCTGGTGATCGTTGTAGCGATACCGCATGTCGAACGCGAAGTAATCGTTCGGCCGCGTGGTGTAGTTGAGCAGGGCGTTAATGCCGCGGACTTCCGCTTCCGCGGTCGAGCGCTCCAGCGACTTGAGGGCCGGGAACACCGCGTACACCGCGGCGTTCGCGATCATGGGGTTCGTCGTCCACGGAATCAGCTCCTCGTTCTGCTTCATCGTCGTCAGCGACAGCTGCCCGTTGAGGGTGCTGTGGCCCGGCATCTTGAAGAGGCCGATGGCGCTCAATGTGTTGAGGCTGTTGCTCGGCGGCAGCGCCAGCCGGCCGAAAGCCGGGCCGTTGCCGTTACTGTAGCCACTCGGGTCGTACGGACCGAGTGGGGGCAGCTTACCGTTGGTGAAGTTGGTGGCCCGCAGCGGGTTGTCCCACGTGAGTGACTGGAACTGGTTCTTGAACCAGGAGCCATCCCACGCCACGCGGAGCATGCCGGTGCTGGCCCTGGCCCATTCGAACCCGGCCGTCAGGTCGTTCGTCCGGTTGTCGAGCGTCATCGGCAGTTCGTTGCCGTCGTTGAATGCGAACGACGCGCCGTAGGGCTGGTTGCCGCTCTTCTTCGTGGAGCTGAACGCCAGGTTCAGGCCCGCCACATCGGTCAGCCGGTACTTCATCCCGATGCTCATGACGTCGCGACGCGACTGCATCGGGAACACGGTGGCGAGGCCGCGGTAGATCGAGGCCTGGTTGTAGGCCGCCGCGTTGGTGCCGATGCCGAGCACGCCGGCCGCCTTGTTCTGCACCTGAGTGCGCGCCGCCGCGTCCAACGTCCAGACGTTGCCGCCCTGGTCCTTCCACGGCGTCAGCGTGTTGTAGCCGTAGTTCAGTGGAGTCGAATTCCACATCGCCGTCACCTTCAACTTGCCGTAGTTGTTGTAGTCGGCCACGTATTGCTGATCGTGGTAGCCGATGTTCGCGGCGCTGAACCGGAGCGCGGACTTCTCGTTCTCCTTGCCGGCATCCATTCTAGTCAGGAGGCCGTCCCGCAAATCGCGGTAACGCTCCCATCGAGCTTTGTCGCCGTCAACGGACGAGCCGCGATACCCGAGATCGAACCATCCGGAGATCGCCGGAGCCGTGTCCGGAGCTGCGGCGGTTTGCTGTGCGCGCGCCACGCCTGTGAAGGCGAGCACGAGCGCCGCGGTCGAAAGCATTAGTCTGTTGCCCATCGTAGTCTCCCTCCAGTTAGCGTAGTAAAGCCTTGCCATTGGGCGAATTGGATCCATGGATCTGCGAGTGGCAGATCACGCATCCACGGCCCGTGATCTTGTTGGCGTTCGACGAGGTCTTGATGACGAACCCGTCGTACACCGTTGGTGGGTGTCGCGAGGTGACGTGGCAACGCTGGCAGAGGAAGGGCACTTTCGACACGAGCATGCGTTCGTTGCTCGATCCGTGCGGATCGTGGCAGGTCACGCAGGAGTTGCTGACCGGCGCGTGTTCCCAGAGGGTCGGTCCGCGCTTTTCGGTGTGACAGCTCGCGCAGGCCTGATCAATCGTGGTGCCGGTCTTCAGCATCTTCACGTTGGCCGAGCCGTGCGTGTTGTGGCACGACGAGCACACCAGCTTGTCTTCGCGAACCGGCATGTGGTTGAACCGGTTCAGCTTGCTGACGATGTTCTGGTGGCAGGTTGCGCAAAGCTTCGGCTGCGTCTCCGTCTTCATCAGCTTCGCGCCCTTCGAGTTGTGCACGCTATGGCACGCCGTGCAGGACACGCGGCGGGCTTCGTGCTTGCTGCCCGCCCAGAGGGCGTGCTCGCCTGACGCGTGACAGGTCGTGCACACCGCCGACGCCTCGTCGGCGCTGATCTTGTTGAACTGGCGCGGCTTGAACTTCTCCGGATCATCGGCGTGTTTGCTGCCCGGGCCGTGACAGGACTCGCAGCCCTGCCCCGCGGCCGGTGTCCTGGGGTCGGCGGCCTTGCTATGAAGGGTCTTGCGGAAGCTTGCCATCTTGTCATCGTGACACTCCAGGCAGGCTTCCGTGCCGACAATCGTCGCGCCGGCTGCCGAAGCCGGAGGCTCAGGCACCTGCGCTCCCGCCCGTGCGAACGCCACCGCCCACATCAGCACGCTGCATACGAGCCAAAACGTTGGCCCCATTGAGCGAATTCCACTACTCCGACCCGTACTAAATGTCATGGCACCCTCCTGAGATGCGCCAACCAGAATGAGCCGCTACATCAACCCGCCCGCGAATCCTCACGCCGCCGTGACACAACGGCACCACTAATAATGGTAGTCGTAGGTATTCGCCGCCTGTCGGGCATTCTGATCGCCGTTTGTCAGGCATTCTGGTCGCCGTTTGTCAGGCATTCACGGACAGCGGGTCCCCCGCACGCACACGTAGATTAAGACAGGCGAAACTCATCTTCGGCGTGAGTTCAATTTCACCTTCACCACAAGGCCGACAAGGGGAGCAATTCATGAAGCGCACACTTTCACTTCTCGCGCTGGCGGCGAGTGTGGTCTCCACGGCGAACATGGCCGGAGCACAGGCGGGGGGCCACACATATGTTGGCGCCAAAGCATGCGGCCTGTGCCACAAGGCCGAAAAGAAGGGGAACCAGCTCGGCGTCTGGCAAAAGTCGAAGCACGCGAAAGCATATACGACGCTGACGACGGAGGCGGCGAACGACATCGCCAAGGCAAAAGGGATCACGACGCCCGCCGCTGAAGCACCAGCGTGCCTCAAGTGCCACGCCATCGTCGGCGATGCCAAGGCGGACATCAAGGACGGCGTGCAGTGCGAAACGTGCCACGGTCCCGGTTCGGATTACAAGAGCCTGACTGTGATGAAGGCCAAGGGCAAGGCCGTCGCGGCCGGGATGAAGGAGTACAAGGACAAAGCGGCGATCGAAAAGCAGTGCCGCACATGTCACAACGAGAAGAGCCCGACGGCGAAGGAGTTCAAATTCGAAGAGCGCTGGGCGAAGATCAAGCATCCTGTACTGACGAGTCCGTAAGGTCCACCGCTCAGTTGAGAGAGCAGCCTGCATATGAAGCAACGCGTATTTGTTCTTGCGTTGTTCGCTGGAGGCCTCTTTCAACTGAGTGCAACGTCGGCTCTCGCACAGACGAGAGCCGATTGCCTCACCTGTCACAGCGATTCAGCCCTTTCCAAAGAAGGCCCCGGCAAGAAGACGATCTCGCTTCATACCGACGAAGCGGTTCTCAACAAGTCGACGCACGCGCGCCTCGCGTGCGTCGCTTGTCATACGGGGTTCAACCCGGACGACCTGCCGCACAAAGCCAGGATTGAGCCGGTCGCGTGCGTGCGTTGCCACGCCGGCGCGGTGTCCAGGCATCCGTTTCACCCGGAGCTCGCGAAGGCCGTCAGCAGCCACCAGGAACCGGGCGTGGCGTGCAAGGATTGCCACGGCACGCACGACGTCGAGTCACTCAAGATGGCCGGCTCGAAGTTCTCCGCGGGGCGTCTCACCGAATCGTGCGGATCGTGCCACGAGCTCGAAGCGCAGCACTTTCCAGTATCCGCGCACGGCAAGGCGCTCGCGGCAAGTGTCAAAGGCGCGCCAAACTGCCTGACGTGCCATCGCGGCGCGATCGCCTTCGTCGCTGGCACGGCCGATTCGCTCTCGGTCAAACGGGCCCAGGAGCAGCTCTGCCTGTCGTGTCATCTCGACAATCCCGATGTGCGGGCGCGGACATCGCCGACGGCGGGGTTCATTGGCGCCTACGACAACAGCGTGCATGGCGCCGCGCTGCAAAAAGGCAATGCCAGGGCCGCGAACTGCGTGAGCTGCCACGGCAGCCACGACATGAAGAAGGGCACCGACCCCGGCTCGTTCGTCAACCGAGCCAACATTCCGGCGACGTGCGCGCAGTGCCACGCCGACATCGCGAAAACGTTCGGGCAGAGCGTCCACGGCGTGGCGGTGGCGAAGGGCAATTCCGACGCCCCCGTCTGTACGACGTGCCACGGCGAGCACACGATTCTTGGCCCGTCCGATCCCCGGTCCCGCGTCGCGGCGAAAAATGTCTCCGCGCAGGTCTGCTCGCCCTGTCATGCGTCGGTCCTGCTGTCGGCCAAGTACGGGCTCAATAGCGACCGGTTTCGTACGTTCACCGACAGCTATCACGGGCTGGCGAGCCGCGGTGGGTCCGTCGCGGTCGCCAACTGTGCCAGCTGCCACAGCGCCCACGACATCAAGCCGTCGAGCGATCCGACGTCGAGCGTCAACAAGGCGAATCTCGCCGTCACGTGCGGCAGGTGCCACCCGGGTGCCAACGAGCGATTCGCGATTGGCTCCGTGCACATCTCGCTGACCGCGCAAAAGGAGCCGCTTCTCTACTGGGTCGCGACGGCATACATCATTCTCATCGTCGTGATCGTCGGCGGCATGCTCGTGCACAACGCCCTCGACTTTGTCAAGAAGTCAAAGCGACTACTGATGGTGCGCCGCGGCCTGGCCGAAGAGGAGCGCGTGGGACATGCGCTGTATCTCCGCATGTCACTCGGCGAACGACTACAACACGGGATACTGCTGGTGAGTTTCATCACGCTCGTCATCACGGGGTTCGCGTTGAAGTTCCCCGAGGCATGGTGGGTGGCGCCGCTGCAGCGCGTCAGCCCGTCGATATTCTCCGTCCGGAGCATCGTGCATCGCATCGCCGGCGTGGTGATGGTCCTCGTGAGCATCTATCACTGCTACTATCTGTTCTTCGTCCCGCGCGGAAAGCAGCTGCTGCGCGACCTGCTGCCGACGCGCCAGGATTTCCGCGACGCGTTCACCGTGATGCGTTTCAACCTTGGCATGTCGACGGTCCGAGCGCGATTCGGGCGCTTCAGCTACATCGAAAAGACCGAGTACTGGGCTCTCGTGTGGGGCACCATTCTCATGGGAGCCACCGGGGCGATCCTCTGGTTCGACAACACCTTCATCGGCTTGCTCACGAAGCTTGGATGGGACGTCGCGCGCACAATCCACTACTACGAGGCCTGGCTCGCGACGCTCGCGATCATCGTGTGGCACATGTACTTCGTGGTTTTCAACCCCGATGTGTACCCGATGAACCTGGCGTGGTGGAAGGGAACGCTGACGGAACGGGAGATGCACGAGGAACATCCGCTCGAACTGGAGCGGCTGAAAGAAAACGATGCTGCGCGCGCGAACGCCGGGGATGACGATCCGGACGATCGTTCGGCGTGACCGTTCAGCCACGTGTCAATCTGGAACCGTGACATGACAACGCTGAAGTTGGTCATTCCCGCCTTCGCGCTGGCGCTCCTGCTTGGTCACCCCGGGAGCGCCGCCGCGCAGGCGAATGATGACTGCTTCACGTGCCATACCGACAAGGCTCTCACCAAGAAGCGTGGCGGCAGGACGGTTTCGTTGTACGTGGACCAGGCCAGGTTCGAAGCTACGATCCATGGGAAGAAATCCTGCATCGACTGCCACGCGGACCTGAAGGGCAAGGAACTCCCGCACGACGAGACGCTCAAGCCGGCCGCATGCGGCAGCTGCCACGCGGACGAGCAACGGCAGCACACCGCGTCGCTCCATGGCAGGGCGATCGCCCGCGGCGACCAGTTGGCGCCGCATTGCATCGACTGCCACGGCAGCCACCAGATCGTAGCGGGAAAAGATCCGCGCTCTCCGGTGCAACCCGCCCGCATTCCGTATCTGTGCGGCAAGTGCCACTCCGAAGGCACGCCGGTTCAGAAGCAGCGCGAGATCCACCAGTCCAACATCGTGAGCAACTATTCGGAGAGCATGCACGGCGATGCACTCATGAATAAGGGGCTGGTGGTGGCGGCGACGTGCGTGTCCTGCCACACCGCGCACTCGATACTCCCGCACACCGACCCCAGGTCGTCGATCGCGCGCGCGAACATCGCGGCGACTTGCTCGCAGTGCCACGCGCAAATCGAGGCGGTCCACCGCAAAGTCATCCAGGGCCAGCTGTGGGAAAAGGAGGCGCACGTCCTCCCCGCCTGCGTCGACTGCCACGAACCACACAAGGTCCGCAAGGTCTTCTACGACCAGGGAATGGCGGATCGCGATTGCCTGCGCTGCCACGAACGACGTGACATCAAGGCGTCCAGGGACGGACGGTCGCTCTACGTCGATAGCATTGCAATGGCCGGCTCGATCCACGTCAAGCAAGCCTGCAGCCAGTGCCACACCGGCGT
Organism: Gemmatimonadaceae bacterium; assembly: GCA_030647905.1. Taxonomy (NCBI): domain Bacteria; kingdom Pseudomonadati; phylum Gemmatimonadota; class Gemmatimonadia; order Gemmatimonadales; family Gemmatimonadaceae; species Gemmatimonadaceae bacterium. The sequence goes on from JAUSJA010000033.1 coordinate 286,701, forward strand.
CACCCCCTCGCGCATGCGCCCGTGTGAGACGCTGACACAGAAAGTGAATTGTGCATCGTGTCACGCCGAGATCGGAACGCAGTACCAGAAGAGCACGCACGGCCAGCTGGAGGCGAAGCGCGACAACAACGCACCGACCTGCAAGCAGTGCCACGGCACGCACGGAGTGCTCGGCAAACGCGATCCGAGGTCGGCGTCGTTCCCGACACGTGTCCCCACGTTGTGCGCACAGTGCCACCGCACCGGGCAAAAGGCCGCCCTTCGCTACACCGGCACCGAAACCGAGATCGTGGAGCGGTACACCGAGAGCATCCACGGCAAGGGACTAATCGAGAGCGGGCTCGTCGTCACCGCCACGTGCACGAGTTGCCACACCGCGCACAGCGTGCTCCCGCGCGATAGCACGCAGTCGAGCGTCAACCGCAAGAACCTCCCCGCGACGTGCGGAGCCTGTCACGCCGGCATTGAAAAGCAGTTCGAGCGCAGTGTGCACTCGGCGAGCGTCACGAAGACCGGCCAGAAGCTGCCCGTGTGCGATGACTGCCACACCGCCCACACCATCAGCCGCACCGACGCGGCGGGCTTCAAGCTCCGCATCATGAATCAGTGCGGCAACTGCCACGAAGCGATTGCCAAAACGTATTTCGAGACCTATCACGGCAAGGTCTCGCGTCTCGGGTACACCAAGACGGCGCAGTGTTACGACTGCCACGGTTCGCACGACATCCTGCCGGTCACCGATGCGCGATCTCACCTGAGTCGCGGCAACGTGGTGGCCACGTGCAAGAAGTGCCATGCGGGCGCCACGCGGCGCTTCGCGGGGTACCTGACGCACGCGACCCACCACGACCCCGGCAAGTACCCCGTGCTCTTCTGGGTCTTCTGGGCAATGACCAGCCTGCTGGTCGTGACCTTCACCGTTGCCGGAGCACATACGCTGCTCTGGCTGCCGCGTGCGCTGAAGATGCGCCGCGAGTTCGGCAGGCATCCGGCCGCGGTCGAGGGGGAACTCGAGTACGAAAGGTTCTCGCGGCTGAATCGCGCGCTGCACGTGACCATGATCGTCAGCTTCATCAGCCTCGCCCTCACCGGAATGACGCTGAAGTTCGCGTACACCAAGTGGGCGTCGGTGCTCTCACACCTGCTCGGTGGATTCGAGACGGCCGGCTACATCCACCGCACGGCGGCGGTGGCGATGGTCGGTGTGTTCATCGCGCACATCGTCGATGTGATACGCGGCAAACGCCGCGAAAAAACCCCGTGGAAGGATCTGCTCTTCGGGCCGAAGTCGATGATGTTCGGGCCCAAAGACCTCGCGGACTTCGTGGGGTCCATCAAGTGGTTCCTCGGACTCGGCAAGCGTCCGCACTATGGCCGCTGGACCTACTGGGAAAAATTCGACTACTTCGCGGTGTTCTGGGGCATCGCGGTGATCGGCACGACCGGATTGTCGCTGTGGTTCCCGACGTTCTTCGCGTGGTTCCTGCCCGGCTGGTTCGTCAACGTGGCGACCATCATCCACAGCGACGAGGCGTTGCTCGCGACCGGGTTCATTTTCACGATTCACTTCTTCAACACGCACCTGCGTCCTGAGAAGTTCCCGATGGACATCGTGGTCTTCACCGGTCGCATGACCGTTGAAGAGCTGATGCACGACAAGCCCGCCGAGTACGAGGAACTGGTCGCGAATGGCGAACTGGAGAAACACCTCGTCGTACCCTATCAGCCGATCGTGATCAGGACGATTCGCGCATTCGCGTGGACGGCGCTCGCCGTCGGATTCATGATGGTGCTGTGGATTGTCTATGCGATGCTGTTCTCGTACGCATGATGCGTTCACGGTTAGAGACGCGCCCCTCCTGCGGTCACGGTGATTTGCCCCACTACCCAGGTATGTTCGAATGCGCGTGTGGGTGATTTCACCCACACGCGTATCGAATCATGGACGGAAGACGCGATCTAACATATTCACCAGCAATGTGTTGGACGTTTCGATGAGGAGTGGAACGGCCCTTGCCAACTATGTATATATTTATGGGTTCACGATCAGCAACGGGGTGCGCACGGTTGGCGAACATCGACTCACAGCACGGCACGGGAAGCCCTGATCAAGGGCCGATGGATGCGCCGCAGGTTGGGCGGCGCAGATTCCTTCATATAGTCAGCGGCATCGGCGCGGCGCTCTCCGCCGTCGTCGTCGGGTTTCCCGTCGTTCGGGCCTTTGTCTCGCCGACGCTTCCGTCGCCGCCGAAGGACGACTGGATCAAAGTGGCCGAAGACACGGCACTGCTCGACGTGGGCGTCCCCATCCAGCTGAACTTCGTCGTGTCAGAACAGGATGCGTGGATCGAGAGCCGGACGGTCAAAAACGTGTGGCTGTTCAGCGAGGACGGGGAGAAGTTCAAGGCGTATAACGGTCGTTGCACGCACCTCGGGTGCGGCTTCGTCTGGGACAAGGACGCAAACAACTTCCTCTGTCCCTGCCACCGCGGGCGATTCGACCTCAGGACCGGCGCGGTGCTCAGCGGACCTCCTCCCCGTCCGCTCGACGAGCTCGAGGTGGAGATCCGCGACAGCGTCGTCTTCGTGAAGTACAAGGAGTTCCGGTTGGGCATTCCCGCACGCATCGAAGCCTGAGGCCGTGAACCCGATCTTCCGCTGGCTCGACGAGCGCGTTGACCTTCGCGCCATCAAGGAGCAGTTGCTCGACCGCAAGATGCCGGGCAACCTCACGTGGGCGCACACGCTCGGAAGTGCGACGCTCGCAGTCTTCCTCGTTCAGGTCGTTACCGGCGTAGTGCTCGCGATGTACTACGCGCCATCGCCGGACCACGCGTACGACAGCATCCGCTACTTGCAGGAACACGTGCTGAGCGGCTCTCTCCTGCGCGGCATCCACCATTGGGCCGCTTCGGCGATGGTCGTGCTCGTGCTCGCCCACATGATCCGCGTGTTCTCGACGGGTGCGTACAAATACCCGCGTGAGATCAACTGGCTGCTCGGCGTCGTGCTCCTGTTCCTGGTGCTCGGCTTCAGCTTCACCGGCTACCTGCTGCCGTGGGACCAGAAGGCCTATTGGGCGACGCAAGTGGGCACCAACATTGCCGGCACGACGCCAGTTGTCGGCGGGATGTTGGTGAAGCTGCTTCGTGGTGGCTCGCAGCTTGGCGCGGCCACACTGTCGCGCTTCTTCGCGCTGCACGTATTGCTGATGCCGCTGTTGCTCGCAGTGGTGGTCTTTCTGCACCTCGCGATCGTCGTTCGCCAGGGCATCGCGGCGCGAACGGGAGCACTCGAAGAGGGAGCGCCGCCGCGCACCAGTGATCCGGAGTACCCCGCGTACTACAAACAGGCGTACGAAAGGAGCAAGGGCGCCGGCGTCCGCTTCTATCCTGACCTCACCACGAAGGACATCGTGGTGGCGACGGCGATCATCCTGGTCCTCGTGCTGCTTGGTAGCTTCGTTGGAGCCGGACTCGAACCGCCGGCGGACCCGACGGATAACACCTATGTCCCGCGCCCGGAATGGTATTTCCTGCCGTTCTTCCAGCTGCTGAAACTGGTCCCCGGGTCGATGGAAGGCGTAGTTGCGGTCGGCATTCCGGCCGCGCTGGTGATCATGCTGGTGGCGCTGCCATTCTTCGACCGCGGCAGCGCGCGCGCATTCTCCAAGCGCCCGATCGCCCGTTTCTCGCTGTTCTTCCTGCTTGGCAGCTCCGCCCTCTTGCTGGGAGCATCGTTCACCGGTGAGCAGCCGGGGGCCGTTGTGGCTGAAGCCGGGCGACCACTCTCGAACATCGAGCGCTCGGGCAAGGCGATGTTTGGCGCTCAGCAATGCGGGAGCTGTCATGCCGTCACGGGCAAGGGAGGCGGGAGCAAGGAAAACGCGCCCAACCTCTCGATGATCGGCCTGAAGCATTCCGGCGCGTGGATTCACAGCTTCATCGAGAATCCACTCCGGTTCCACCCCCACTCGACGATGCCAAGTTACGGCCCGCCGACGATTTCCCACCAGGACATCGAAGAGCTCACGCGCTACCTCATGACGCTGCGCGGCCCCAATGGCGAACTCACGAAGCCCGAGTTCGTTGACACGTTCCCTGAGTTCCCCAAATCCAAGGAGAAGTTGTGATGAAACGCGTTATCCTCGCAGGCCTGGCGTTCGCGGCCTCTGGCGCCATATCGAACGCCAGCGCCCAGGCAGTGGACGCAAAGGCCGTCTACGATGCGAACTGCAAGAAATGCCACGGGGTGGTGGGCAAACCACCGAAGGCGATGGCGACGAAGTTCCCCAAGATCGCCGCGTTTGACGCCGCGTTTTTCGCGAAGCGATCCGACGATTCAGTTGTCAAGGTCCTCACGAAGGGAAAGAGCGCGGGTATGAAGTCGTTCAAGGACAAGATGACACCGGCGGAGATGGCCGCCGTCGCCAGGTACGTGCGCGCGTTTGCAACGAAGGCGAAGTAAGCACCAACACTGGAGACTGGGGTGCATCACGGCCGTGTGAACCCCGTGTAGTGCGTCTCTGAAGCCGTGCGGCGGAACTGCGCGTCGCCACAGGCACAACACCGCAACACAAAGGGCTCCGGGAGTCGAACCCCGGGGCCTTTTGCGGTTTTCGTTTGTTGTGCACCTGCCTGGTGGCCCGCTCCCTTGTCAGCTGCTGGTTGGGGCGGGCCACGACGTTCGCGGTGGTGCGCTCAGCTGCCCGCGTCTGCGGGCAGGACCTCGGCCTCGCGCGGCGCGCGGGTCAGCGCACTCCTCAGGCCGTCCATCATGTCCATCGGCAACGGAATGATCGTGCTGTTCCCTTCGCCAGCGATTTCCACGAGCGTCTGGAGATACCGCAACTGCAACGCCGGCGGCTCGTTCCGAATGATGTGCGCGGCCTTGGCGAGTGTCGTCGCCGCGAGGAATTCGCCGTCGGCGCGAATGATCTTCGCGCGTTTCTCGCGCTCCGCCTCAGCCTGCGCCGCCATCGAGCGCTGCATCCCTTCCGGCAACAGAACATCTTTCACTTCGACGACCGAGACCTTCACGCCCCACGGTTCGGTCTGCCCGTCAATGATCTGCTGCAGCGTGTGATTGATCTTCTCGCGGTGGGCGAGCAGTTCGTCGAGCTCTGACTGGCCCAGTACGCTACGGAGCGTCGTCAGAGCGATCTGCGATGTCGCCCTGGCGAAATCCACTACCTGCAGGAGCGCTTTCGCTGGATCGATCACGGCGAAATACACCACCGCGTCCACCTTGATCGTCACGTTGTCCCGCGTGATGATCTCCTGGGGCTCGACCGTGAGGGTCACGGTTCGCGTGTCGATCTTGTACAGGCGGTCGACCAGCGGAATGATCAGATTGAAGCCCGGCGATCGGATGCCGGTCAACCGACCGAGGCGCAGCAGCACTCCGCGTTCATACTGCTGCACGATCTTCACGCCAAACCTGAGGGCAACGACGACGATTGCTGCGACGATCCACGGCACATAGGTGCTACTCATCTCAGTGTCTCCTTATGGTGGCGGTATGAAAAAATCACTTGAACTTCGTGAGATTCTTCAGTGGCACGTACTCGGGCGGCTTGTCTCTCAGCCACCGCGTTGGAAAGGTCGAGATGGGTCCCCAGAGCGGCAGGACCCGCGAGAAGACCAGCATTGCAACAAATGGAAGCGTGAAAAGGAAGAGCACGGCGAGCAGGCCTTCGCGCCCATAGATGTCGATCTGAAAATCCAGAAATCCGCGGAAGCTCTTTGAGAACATCTGCCCGCCCATGACCACGTTCCAGCGCATGGCAAGCACCTGCACCAGGAGCAGGATACCCGACACGAAGCCCATCACGTTGCGCACGCCGGCGGGGATCCTGTTCCTGAACACCACGGCCGCACCCAACAGAAGGAATGGAACGACCGATCCGATCAGGAACTGCACCACGAAAAGGCTCACCAGGAGCTTGTCGAGGATCAGGTGTTTCATGATGTCCCAGTCGTGGTTGGCCATATACGCGTGGTTCAGCAGCTCCAGCCCTTCGAGCGCGACGTCGACCATCACGAAGTACCAGGCCGATTCCATCATCGACTGCGTGCACTCCGAGTCGACGGGCCTTTTGTTGAACCACTGCACGATGAGGTAACACACCATCACCATCGCGATGCCGGAGACGATCGCGCTGAGGAGGAAGATCACCGGCATCAGTGGGCTTGCCCACCAGGGGTTCGCCTTGATCGCGCCGAACAGAAACCCCACATATCCGTGCAGGAAGCACGCCGCCGGAACGCCGATGGCGGCGAGGAACAGCATCACCTTGCGGTCGAGCGCCTTGGCTTCTTCCGAGATGTCGGTCACGCCGAGCGCCAGAATCCAGTACAGGCGGCGCATCATTTCAGACTTGGCGTTGCTCGCCAGGAAGACGATGTCGACCCGGTACAACAACCAGATCTCGACCACGAGAATGAGCAGGTAAATGGTGTAGATGAATCCGAATCCCGCCATCGCCGACGTCACGTTGGGCGTGAACATGATGTTCAGGGCTCGCTCCGGATGCCCGAGGTGCGCCAGCAACGGGAGAGGGGCACAGAGCAGAAAGGCCAGCGCCATCAGCATCGCGAAGCGGCTGACCGGCTTCAGCTCATCCCTGTCAAAGACGTGGTGGAGCGACGAGATGATGAATGCGCCGGCGACGATGCCGGTGATGTATGGATACAGGACGATCATCATCGTCCAGTAGATGTGCGCCTGGTTCGGCAGGACGTAACCTTGGGTGACGTAATGATGCATGCTTACATGACCTCCGAATCGAGCCCGATGTAGCGGGTTCTCGGATTCGTTCCGAGGTATGACTTCAGGACCTGCACGCGGTTGTTTGCCAGGATCTGGCTGATCTCGCTGTTCGGGTCGCTGACGCTGCCGAAGATCCTCGCTTTGGCCGGGCACGCCTGCACACACGCCGGCACCATCCCCTTTGTGATCCGGTGGTAGCACCACGTGCACTTGTCAGCGGTGTTCGTTTGGGGATTGATGTACCGTGAGCCGAAGGGGCAGGCCTGCACGCAGTAGCCGCATCCGATGCAGCGCTCTTGATCGATCAGCACGACGCCTTCCCTGGTCACATAGGACGCGCCGACCGGGCAAACCTGAATGCAGGGGGTGTTGATGCAGTGGTTGCACAGCTTGGGAACGAAGAAGCCACGCACCGGGAGCTGACCAAGTTCCTCGGGCATGTTGCGGCTTGGAAGATCCTCGCCGAAGCCGTCTGCCCCGCCACTTGGCGAATTGACGATGACCTCGCCGTTCGGGAAGAACGTGTACTGTTCGACCCACGTCCGACAGAAACCGTCGGGTACGTTGTTTTCGTCACGGCAGGCGCGGACGCACGACCCGCATCCAATGCATTTCATCGTGTCGACCACGAATCCGTAGATCGGGCCCTTCGCGGCCTCCTTCGGCGCTCCTTCCGCGCGCGCGCGTACGTCCCCAAGTCCGGTATCGTGCAATCGGCTTTCCACGGCTCCTTCCGCGCGCGCGCGTACGTCCTCCGGGTCCTGCGCCAGAAGCAGATTGGCGGTGGTGACCACGAGCCCGCCGAAGACGAAGGTTTTCGCGCCGGCCTCGGCGCACTTCTCGAAGAATTCACGCCGGCTGATCTCGGGTTTGTTCCAGAGGGTCGTCATTTGACCGCGGTCGTGTGAGGGTTGTGGCAGTCGGTGCACTTCGACGCGGGAGTGAACGTTCCTCCCGTCGCCGTGATGTGCTCGCCGACGGACTTGATGGACTTGAGGGTGCTGGGACGTTCGAATGTCTTCAGGTGGCACCACTCGCACTCCCGAATGCCGGTCGTCGGCCGGAGCGCGTTCTTGTTCTGTTTGATCGGGTCGGGGTACGCGTCCACCGAATCCTCGCTCACAACTTTCACGTGCAGCATGCCCGGGCCGTGGCAGTTCTCACACTGGGGGACGGAGTGCTTTCCCTTCGACCAGGGATCGCTGATTTCGGAGTGACATTCGGCGCACGTCACGCTGCCGAGGTGTCGCGGTTCGCGCGCCGCAGCGTCAGTGATTGCCGACGCTCTGAAGTGTCCGAGCTTGCCGAAATCCGCAGGCACAACCATCGACCTGGCTTTGAAAAAGGCAGCAGCTGCGATAGCGAGCAGCGCCAGCAGTCTGATGAAGTGCCTGGCCGAGTTCATGGGTTGGACCACCGTGCTGACGTGGTCGGACTATGTGCTCTAGTGAATTCCATATTTCTCCAACCGGTATCGCAGAGTGTCACGTGAAAGTCCGAGCAGCCGCGCCGCTCCGGTCTTGTTTCCCTCGGCGCGGGCGAACGCCTGGCAGATCAGATCGCGCTCGAGTTCTTCGAGATCGAGCCCGTTCGCGGGGAGTACCATGCCCTTGGGATTCCGCGTCCCCGTTCCGCGAATCTCCGCCGGTAAATGATCCGCCTGAATGGCGTCAGAATCCTCGAGCAGGAGCACGCGTTCGATGACGTTGCGCAATTCGCGAGCATTGCCGGGCCAGGAGTACGCCTCGAGCGTGCGGAGCGCCTCCTTCGTCACCTCCCGCACGGGCTGTCGCAGATCGTGGCACAACAATTCGACAAAGTGCACGGCCAGCGGCGCGATGTCTTCGGGGCGCTCGCGCAGGGACGGAATGACGATCGGCACGACATTGAGCCGATAGAAGAGATCCTCACGGAAGTCGCCGACGGCCACCGCCGCCTCGAGGTTGCGGTTCGTGGCCGTGATGACATGCACGTCGACCTCGATGCTGCGCACGCCCCCGACTCTGCGGAACTCGTACGTCTCCAGGAAGTGCAGCAACTTGGCTTGCATCGGCTTCGGCACGTCTCCGATTTCGTCGAGGAACACGGTGCCGTGGTGCGCGATCTCGAAGAGGCCGGGTTTCGCTTCGCGCGCGTCGGTATACGCGCCCGCTTCATGGCCAAACAGCTCGCTTTCGACCAGTTGCTCCGGGAGCGAGGTGCAATTGACGCTGACGAACGGCTGTGTGCGACGAGGTCCGCGCGCGTGGATCGCTCGTGCGACAACGTCCTTGCCGGTGCCGCTTTCCCCTCGCAGGAGCACGTTCATGGTGCTTCCCTTCTCACCGAGTCGGGTGATCAGCTCGGCGATCTTCCGCATCGCGGGCGAACGTCCCACGAGGGAGACGTCGGCGAACTGCCACCGGTAGCCATCGCGGAATCGCTCGACCTCGCTTCGGAGTTCCCGGGCTTCGAGCGCTTGCTCGATCAAGAGCAGCAGCTCGGGAAGATTGATCGGCTTCTCGAGGAAATGGTGCGCCCCGGCTCGCACGGCGGCCACGGCCGTTTCGACTTCCCCGTATGCCGTCATCATGATCACCGGGAGCGTCGCGTCGAGCGCCTTGATGCGCGGCAGCAGTTCGAGTCCGGTAGCGTCGGGGAGTCGCAGGTCGAGGAGCACGAGATCCGCGGGTTCGCGCGCGAGCGCCGCAAGCAGGCTCTCGCCGTCGGCGACCTCCTCGGTGACAAGGCCAGCCTCGTTGAGCCGCTCCGCCAGCCAGAGACGAATGAGCATCTCGTCGTCACAGATCACGACGCGGGCTTTTTTCATTCTGCAACCTCTTGTGACGCGGCGGCAGCGCCGCTTGCGTGTGCGGGCAGCCGAATCGTCACCGTCGTTCCTTCGCCGAGCCGGCTGCGCAGCGCGACGGTGCCGCCGTGACGCTGAATAATCTCGCGGGTGATTGGGAGCCCAAGCCCCGTGCCGGTGTGGCGTGTGGTGAAGAACGGTTTGAAGACCGACTCGAGGTGTTCCGGTGCGATGCCGCGCCCCGTGTCAGTGATTTCGATCTCGATCCAGTCCCCTGACGTTCGCGTGTACACGTCGACGCGGCCGCCGTGCGGCGTCGCCTCGATGGCGTTCATGAGAAGGTTGATGAACGCCTGGTGGATCATTTCGGCGTCCGCGAGGACGCTCGCGTGCGAGGGATCGAGACGGATCTCAATGCGCACGCCGCCCTTGTCGGCGGTGGGCTGCACGAGACGGATTGCCCGTTCCGCGAGATCGTTTGCGCTCACGGGAGCGAGCGCCGGTGTCGCCGGCCGCGCGAAGGTCAGCAATTCCTGGATCGCGTCCTGCACGCGCCGCATCTGCCGCTCCATCTCGTCGATGATGGGCAGCAGCGTCGCATCGTTGCCCGCGCGGCGACGCACAATGTCGAGACCGTTGGCGACGCCGACCACCGGATTCTTGATCTCGTGCGCGATTCCACTCGCCAACTCGCCAACCGTGGCGAGCTGCGAGGCACGCTCGATCTCTCGCTGGTGCAGCTCGCGCACGTCACTGGTCGTCTCGGCGAGCGCGGTGGTCATCTCGTTGAACGCGCGACCGAGCTCTCCGATCTCGTCGCCGGCGTCGTCATTCACGCGAACGCTGAGATCGCCTCGCGCGACGCGCCGGCTCGCATGCACGAGGCGGCTCAAGGGCGCGACGACGCTGCGGGACACAACGACCGCCGTTCCGATGAGTACGGCCACAAGCAGCAACTCGAGCAGCAGCGACAGGCTGCCGAGACGCCGTAGCGCCCCAAACGCCTCATCGGCCGGTACCTCTGCAATCAACCGCCACTCATAGTCTGGCAGCGCCACAATCGTGCCGAGCACGCGTGCGCCGTCGCCGGCGCGATACTGCTCGTGAGCGCCGCCAGGCAGCGCGAGTAGTGGTGTGACGAGGGGTACGGCGTAGTCCACACTGTCGTGCGGATGCGATACAAACAGCGGCCGCCCGCCAGCGTCAACGATGAAACTCTCGACGTGTCCGGCGATCTGGTCGGGGATCTGCAGCATGTCGCTGAACCCGTCGAGGCTCAGGGTCCCTGCGAGAAACGCTACGGGTACGCTTTCACGCCCATGAACCGGGACTACGAGGCGGAATATCGGTCGCACGCCGCGCGGTGTGGACAGCAGCATCGCCGAGAGCGAACCGGTCGCTTCGTGCGCGGGAAGGGCGGTACTGAGGTTTTCGCGGAGGCCGACTGACGCGGCGATCCCCCCGTCGGGGGTGAACAGATACAGCGCGTCAAACAGTTTGAGCTCGTCGAGCTTGCGGCGTAACAGGCGTTCCATTTCGGTGCGACTTGCGGCCTCGCCCATCACGCCCGCTGGAAGTCCCTGTGATCGCTGAGCCCCCGCCGCGAGAAACTCGTTGCCGGTAGCGACCGCCTGCAGGAGGAGCAGCGCACGGTCAGTCCGATCCCGGACGTGCTGCGCCTGGACCTGCGCAATCGCGCTGAGGTACCGCTCGATCAGCTGAGTGATGATCCCTTCGCTCCGGCGATAGCCGATGGCGTTGGTGACCAGGAGCGGGAGGAGCGAGAAAACCAGGAACCAGGCGAGCAGCCGACGGCTGAGACGGCCGCGCCGTCCAATCTCCGTCCTCGTCGGTTTCGGCGGCGTCATTGAGTACCCTCGCTCGGTTGACCTTGCAAACAGGATCTCTGATCGCTACGTCGGTCCGCATATGCAAGATGAACGCCGCCCGAGCCAGCTATATAAGAGCAAGCACTGCAACGAGTTACGCGAATAGCGCAGATATGGAATGGGGCATATACCCCATAATCGCCAAACCTGTCGGCTGATGATAGGGTGATTTCCCCTACTCTCTGTCAGGCATGCACAACCTCTTGTGAATCGCAGGCTTGCGCGACGGGCGAGGTTCGCAGGAATGCAAACGGTGGCGACGTGAAAACGCGCGTCGCCACCGTCGGTCACCAGTTCAGGCCGGTTTTCGCCGACCCGGCTTCATGGGGTCAGGTCGACGGGGTTTCCGGGGGTTTGGTCCAACGCCGCATCGCTACGACTATCACGGCGAGTCCGCCAAGGACCGCCAGCACTGGGAGCGCATAGACCAGGAGGTTGAACCCTGACGCGCGTGGCTGGAGGAGAATCCACTCGCCGTACTTGGACACGAAGTAGGCCTTGACCTCGTCGGGACTCTTGCCGGTGCGGAGCTGCTCCCGAACCAAGCCGCGCATCTGCTGGGCGAGTTCGGCCGGCGAATCCTGGATGGAGACTCCCTGGCAAACCGGGCAACGCAACTGCGCAGCCACCGCGTTTGTCCTGGCCTCGAGGACGGGGTCGGCCGCCGCCTGCTGAGCGACCGGGGCTGCGCTTGCTCCGGCGGCTTGTGCGCTGGCGCGACCGGAAATCGCCGCGAGCAGCGCCGCGGATATGAGCAACGTGTTGCGCTTCACGATCCACTCTTCGTTGCGGGGGCTGCCGGCTTCGGGGGGAGCGCCGCGATCAGCGAATCCACGAGGTGTGCGAGACGCACTTCAGTCACGGGGCCGAGTTGTTTGTAGGCCACGCGGCCGCTGCCGTCGATGAAAAAAGTCTCTGGTACGCCGTAGAGGCCGTAGTCGATTGCCGTGCGCGCGCCAGGGTCTTGCACCGAGGGATAGCTCTGTCCCCCCATTTCTGCGATCCATGCCTCTCCCGCCGCCGCGCTATCGTTGTACAACACGCCGAGAAAATGCACCGGGCGTCCCGCGTACAGGCGAGCAGTCGCTGAGAGCACCGCGTGTTCGTCGCGGCAGGCCAGGCACCACGAAGCCCAGAAGTTGAGCACGACGACCTGTCCGCGAAGGTCAGCCAAGCGAACAGTGTCTCCGACGGGGCGACTCAGCGGCGGTTGTCCCGGCGCGAACACGTCGAGCGCAAACTGTGGCGCAGGGTGTCCGGGCAGGGGTGACGGAATCTCCCCAGGGTCACGCGTGAATCCCCACGCGAACAGCAGGATCACTGGAACCGCCGCGAACGCGGCGATGAGGGAGCGTTTCCAGTTCACGGGCCGGCTTCCGCAGCGATCGCCCCTGGGACGACAGGCGCGACGTTCGCGTCGGCCAGTGAGCCGTCGGTTCGGCGGCGCGGGGGCAACATGCCAATGATCGCGCCGAGTACGATAATGCCCCCTCCGATCCAAATCCACGACACAAGCGGCTGCACGATCGCTCTGATGGTTGCGTGCGCTCCGTTCGGATCGAACGCCATCAGCGTCAGATACAGGTCGCCGCCGATGGTGCTGCGTACGTGCGGTGTGGGGACAGGCTGATCCGACGTCGGGTAGTAGTTCATGCGCGGTTCAATCACGCCCACGACTCGCCCGTTCTTCAGTACCTCGAGGGTCGCGCCGATCACCGAGCGCTGTACCTCCTCTCGTCCCCACACCCCCTTCAGGCGAATGGTCTGTCCGGCGACGGTCAGTGTGTCGCCTGGCTTCATTGTCATTTCGCGATCGCTGCGGAACAACGACGAACCGGCGATTCCGAGCGCCACGAGCAGGAGGCCAAGATGAGCCAGATAGCCACCGTATCGACGCGGGTTGCCTCGTATGAGGCGATAGAGCGTCGTGGCCCAGCCTTCCCCGTGCGCGTTGCGGCGAGCGCGCATCCCGATCCAGTACTCGCGAAGGTTCGCCATCGCTGCATAGCCGATGAAGCTGAACGCCACAACGCCGTAGAAACTTCGCGTCCCTGCCACGAGCGCTCCTACGCAAAACAGCAACGCGCCAACCAGGGGCGGTAGCAGCTTCGAACGCATCTCCGCCGCCGTCGCGCTCCGCCAGGGGAGCGCAGGTCCGACGCCCATCAGGAAGAGCAGCATCACAATCATCGGGAGCGTCATTCGATTGAAGAACGGTGCCCCGACGCTGACCTTCACCCCGCGGATCGCTTCGGCGATCAACGGGAACAGCGTGCCAATCAGCACCGTGAACATGAATGCTGTCAGGAACAAGTTGTTGAGCAGGAAAACGCTTTCGCGTGACGCCACCGAGTCCATTCTGCCCGACGTGCGAAGCCGGTCGGAATTTCCCGCGACCATCACCAGCGCACCAATGAGCACGAGCGCGATGAAGGCGAGGAAATAGTAGCCGATCACACCGACTGTGAACGCGTGCACCGACGAGATGATACCCGAGCGTGTGAGGAACGTCCCGAGCACCGTGAGGACGAACGTCCCGACGACGAGGTTGATGTTCCAGAGCCGGAGCATGCCGCGCCGCTCCTGCAGGATCATCGAATGCAGGTACGCCGTGGCCGTGAGCCACGGGAGAAACGATGCGTTCTCAACCGGATCCCACGCCCAGTAGCCGCCCCAGCCGAGCACCTCGTACGACCACCACATTCCGGCGACGATCGCGGCAGTAAGGAAGCCCCACGACAAAAGGGTCCAGCGATGACTCAGCTTGATCCAGGCATCGCCGGTAACTTCGCCGGACAGCATCGCCCCAACAGCGAATGCGAACGGCACCGTCATCCCGACGTACCCGAGATAGAGGAGGGGAGGGTGCACTCCCATCAGGATGTGGTTCTGCAGCAGCGGATTCGGGCCCGGTCCGTCAGCAGGGACGGGAAAGACCTGGTGAAACGGATTGGCTGGCCCAACGAGCAGAATGCCGAAGAACAGCGAGACTGCGAGAAGCGCCAACGCGGTGTACGGGATGAGGTTGCCTGGCCGGTTGCGATTCAGCCGCACGACCACGGTGCCGTAGAGCGCGAGGACCCACGCCCAAAACAGAATCGATCCTTCGAGCGCGCCCCACAGGGAAATCACGGTGTAAAAGAGGGGCGTGGCACGGCTGCCGACCTGCGCAACGTACGACACGGAGAAGTCGTGCGTGACGAGGGCGACGACCATCGCGACCGTCGCAATGGTCACGAGCAGAAAATTCGTGTAGAGCGCACTATACACGATTGGAATCCACTCGCGGCGGCCTGTACGAACGGCGACTGGTGCCAGCACGATGCCCAACACCATGATGGGCAGCGCGACGAGCAACGCGTCATGCCCGAGAAGGCCAATCACGAGCCCGTTCCTTTCATGAGGGACTTGTACATGTTCTGGGGTTTTTGGCCAGCCTTTGGCGGACGGTATTCGTTCGAGTGCTTGACCAGCAGGTTCGTCGCCTGGAAGAGGCCACTGCGCTCATAGCGCCCCTCGACAACGACGCCCATTCCATCGCGAAACATCTGCGGCGGCGCGCCTTTCGAGCGAGTCGCAATCTCGCCCGTGCCGTCGGTTATCACGAATCGAAGGTCGAGCGTTTTCGCGTCCCATTGCACCGATCCTGGCTTTACCTGCCCACCAAGCCGAACCGGGACTTCATACCCGTCGACGCCCTTGGCGAGCAATTCCTGCGGCGTCAGGAAGAAGACGATGTTCTTGTCGAGATTCCCGTACAGGAGCCATGCGAATGCGCCGAGCGCCACGATGACCGCCACGAGGGCTGATTGGCGGCGGGTCATCGGGCGCGCTCCATTTCCTTTGACGCGCTCTCGAACTCCGCGCGGGCCTGTCCGAGGGCGCGATGCACGCGGAACCAGTAGCCCAGGAACACGCCCCAGGTTATTGCGTACGCCGCGCCGATGAATGCCCAGTTCTGGTCTTGCATTTTCACGTACCCCCGAGTGCAGCCGCGTCGGCCAGGAGCTCGGTCGCCCGGCGAAGGCGCGCAAGCTCGTACCGGCGGCGGATGAAGTAGATCATGATGAGCAGAAACGCTATCGCATTCGTTCTGAGCCCCAGCACGTACGTGGAATCCAGCGTGGAGGGGCTCGATTGTATCTGGTGAATGGTGCGCCACCACCGCACCGACATGTAAACGATTGGGACATTGATGGCACCAAACACACCGACTGCGGCACTCCACTGCGCCCGTCGCTCTGGGTCGTCGACGAACGATCGCAACGCAAGGTAGCCGACGAAGATCATGAACAGGACGAGGGTCGAGGTGAGGCGGGCGTCCCACACCCACCACGCGCCCCACGTCGGTTTCCCCCAAATCATGCCCAGCACCAACGTCAGTCCGTTGAAGGTAGCCCCGACCTCGGCGGCGGCAGCCGCCAGAAGATCGTCCTTCTCCCGCCCGTACAGCATGTAAAGAATGCTGTACACCAGAACCACCGCAAAGGCCAGGAACGTGATCCACGCAGCGGGCACGTGCACGTACAGGATTTTTTGCAGGTGCCCCATGTTTTCATCCGCCAGCGAGTTCCTCACCGCGTACGCCTGCGCCGCGATCAGGGCGACGAACGCGAAGACGCCAAAGAGCGACCAGGCGCGCGATCGAGGAACGTTCATGGTGTCAGCGGATTCATTCATGCGAGACCCTCAGGCTTCAATGACGTGCTCGAACGCGAGCAATGTGGCGGCGACGAAGATAACGTCGTACGCAATGAGCAACCGAATCCACGCACCGGCCTCATGCATCAGGTCGCCGGTCAGGAGCGCTTTCGACCCAGAGATCGCCGCGAGCAGCACCGGGACCAGCATTGGAAAGAGGAGCAAGGGGAGGAGCACTTCGCGCGCGCGAGTCCGGCTCGACATCGCGGCGTAAAATGTGCCGAGTACCACGAGACCAACCGCACCGAGCGCGAACAGGCCGAGCAGGGACGGCCACGCCCTGGGAATCGTCACCTGAAAGAGCGTCACACCCACGATGATGACGATGGCGAGCATGAGCCCCACGAACAGCGCATTCGCCAGGAGCTTACCGGCGAGGATTGTCCAGCGCGAACCGGGATACAGCAACAGCGGCTCGATGGCGCCGCTTTCGAGCTCGACCTGAAACGAACGATTGAACGCAAGGACTCCGGCAAAGAGGGCGGCGAGCCACACCGCCCCGGCCGCGGCATCGCGCAACGCTTGTGCCTCTGGTCCAAGCGCAAAGCCAAAGAGAACGAGTATCGTCACCGCCAGCGCCACTACGCTGTTGAAACCGGCTTTCGAGCGACGCTCCGTGGTGATGTCTTTCCACGCGATCACACGGACGCGACGCAAGTCCTCTCGCCAAGCCATCAGCGTGCTCCAGCGGCCGACGCGAGCGCCGGCGCAGTCGCTGCCGGAGCGTTCGCGACCGATCCATCTCCCTCGGCGGCGATGCGACCATCGACGAGCGTTAGTACGCGATCGAGCATGCCCGCCGCCGGAGCGAGTTCGTGAAGGACGAGGAGCGCCGCGCCGCCGCCATTCCGCACCTCGGTGATGACCGCGTTCATGATGTCAATGCCGGCGGCATCGAGGTTGGCGTATGGTTCGTCGAGGAGGAGCAACCGCGGGCGCACGAGCATCAGGCGCGCGAGCGCCAACCGGCGCTGCATGCCGGCGGAAAAGCCACGCACCCGATCGTTTGCGACGCGGGCGAGACCGACGCGATCGAGCGACGCCTCAAGACCCTCGGGCGATCGACCCAACATCTCCGCGGCGAACCGCAGATTCTCGAGCGCCGTCAGGTCTTCGTACAACCCGGCCGTGTGCGCGAGAAAACCCACGTGCCGGCGCACGTCATCCGCGGCCCGCGTGACGTCGTGTCCATAAACCCAGGCCGCACCAGCGTTTGGCTTGAGCAGGGTTGAGAGGACACGCAGGAACGTGGTCTTGCCGCTCCCATTGGCACCCGCCAACCCGACGACCTCGCCGGGCCGGACCTGAAGTGACACTCCACGCAGACACCAGCGGGCGCCGAACCGACGCGCAATTCCCTGGGCGTCTACCGCGAGCGATGACTCTGCATTCATTAGTCCGTCGGGTGCGTCTGGGTACGATTGGATGAGAAGCGTCCATTGGTTGCCGGATCGGCGCCGCGCGAGCCGACGGCTCGCCGTGCTGCTGCTCAGGAGCCTGGGCCTGATGCGGCTGACGTGCCGTCAGAGGCTGCAAACAATGTAGTCCTTTCGCTGGCAAGCGGGAGTGGCCTGGCGACCGGGTTGCCGCGTCGCACGGGACCACCTTTTTCGAAGCGGTTACTGCCGCGTGCCTTCGGTGCGAAGCATAACCAGCGAATCGGCACCCTTCGTGTTGTAGTGAGCGATCGTCTTCCCTACGAGCTTGCCGCCGTCCATGTGCATCGAGCTATGCGTGGTCACCATCACGTTCTTCCGCAGAGCGCTCGCGTATGGGCCGTTGTCGACGACGATGCTGTCGTTGTCCATGGAGACGACGCGGAGTTCCATCGGTTCGCGATTCGGCAGGGACATCTTCCAGCCCGTCATCTCGTTCGTTGCATCGAGCATGTAGGTCAGGAGCGTGGTGTCCTTCCCTTCGGGCATGACCGTGACGGTCCACTTGCCGGCGACATTCATCGGGGCCGGGGCGGCGGGCTCCGGAGCGGCGGCCATTGCCGCCGACGTGTCGGCGGGCGGCACATCCTTCTTCGAACAGGCAAGCATTACCGGTAGAACCAAGAGCAGTGCAGCGCGCGACATCATCGTGCCTCCTGAGTTAGTGACTCTGTCCTGCATGCGGCCAAGGGCCGCTAACGTACGGAGGACGAAGGCAATCTGCAACATCGCCCGAACCGCACGCGTGGTCGCTCTGGTGAAGCGGCGAACTTATTTGGCAGGCGCCGCCGCCGAAGCAGCCGTCGCGAGCAAGAGGATTTTTCTTAACATGTGCCGCTCCCTGTTTGGTCGTTTTTGTGTCGGCCGCGGTGCTGGCGGTGGCAACTCGCAGAAGAACCTACCTCGCCGCGGCGGATGCGCTAGGACCAACGCCGGTTACTCTGCGGGGTCGAGTTCGGTGAAGGAGCCGGTAGCTCCGTTCAGAACCACTGCCTGAGCCAGCGCTTCTCGAGGAGAACCTTCACAAGGTGCCAGCGGCGCCCAGGTGGGCGGATCTTTACCTGTGGTACTGGCTCCGCGTAGAAGTTGCCCTTCCCCAAGCCCGCCTTGCCATCCCCCGTCTCGATGAAGCACGCACCCTCTCCCTCGAAGGATGCCCGCTCTCCCTTCCCGGTGATGCTGCGCACGATGTTGCGCGCAACGATCTCGGCTTCGGCGTGGGCGAACACGCCTGCCTTAGGCAGCGGCTTGCCGAGCTTCAAGGGAATGGCAACGACATCGCCGAGAGCGTAGACGCCGTCGTACTGCGTCTCGAGCGTGTGACGATCGACCGAAACCCAGCCGCTCTCGCCAACGAGGCCTGACTCGCGCACGACCTTCGGGGCTCTGTGCGGCGGGACATAGGCGAGAAGGTCGAAGAACGCCTCCGAACCATTCGTGAACTTGAGTCGCTGGCCGCTGTCGTCCACTTCCTTGATCTGGTGCTCGGGGTGGTAGGCGATACCCTTTGCCTCGACCATCCCGCGAACAGCCTTGGAAACCTCGGGGCCAGCCACCCCCATTGGACCCGGCTCGGCCGCGTAGAGGTCGATCTGCGTCCTGTCACGAATCCTTCGCTTTCGGCATGCGTACTCGAGCAGCATCGCGGCCTCGTACGGTGCTGCGGGGCACTTATAGGCCGGAGCGGCCGTCAGCACGATCAGCTTCCCGCCGGTGAACCCGGCAAAGGCATCCCGCAGCGCCTCGGCGCCGGCGAGCGTGTAGAAGTTGTGACCCGCTTCCCTCGGCCCGGTACGGCCTCCGTTGCGAGTTCCGCCCCGAGGGCGATGATGAGGTAGTCGCCGGTCAGAGTGCGACCCGAGACGACGATCTCTCGCTTCCCGGGTTCGATGCGCTCGATCTCACCTCGCACGACTTCGACACCGTGTTTCTCGAGTCGGGTCATGGGGCGTGAGATCTGCTCGGCGGTGCGACTCCCCGTTATCAGCCAGAGCAAGGAAGGAGCAAACACGAAGGACGATTCGCGCTCGACGAGCACCACTCGGTGCCGCGGCGGCAGGGCCTTGCGGAGTTCGGTCGCCGCCGCCAGTCCACCGACCCCTCCACCAAGTATGAGTACCGTCTTTGATGTCATCACGTGTCCTCAGAAGATCAGGGTCTTGTCGGCTTCGATCGTCCAGGCCGTCCACTCGTCGAGGGAACTCCGATGTGTGCCCTCAGCGAGCTCCGCTTCGGTGATTCCACGCGCGTCCATGCAGGTGCCGCAGACACCGACCCTGCCCCCGCGACGCGTCACCGCGGCGAGCATGGTCTGGACGTTGTAGTAGCCTTGCGGCACTTTCTGGCCGCTCTTGGCACAGCTGGCGGCATCGCCGGCGAGGAAGACTTTCACTTCGATACCGTCCTGCTTCGCGAGCGAGGCCGCGAGGCGGAGCCCGTTGTAGGAGCGCTCAGAGCCATAGGGAGGGTCGTTTAAGATGACCAGTGCTTTCATGCTGCTTCCTCCGTCGTGGATACTTCGATGGGGAGTCCGGCGGCCCGCCACTCGGGGAAACCATCCATGAGCCGCCTGGCGTAATGACCGCGCGCCCGAAGAATCTCGACCGCGCGGAAGGCAAGGACGCAATACGGCCCCCGGCAGTAGGCCACAACCTCCTTCCCAGTGGGCAGCTCGCTGATGCGATTCTCGAGTTCCTCGACGGGAACCGACACGGCACCCGGAATGTGGCCGGCCCGGTACTCGTCTGAAGGGCGCACATCGAGCACGAGGACGGCGCCCGCGCGCGCTCTCTCAAGGAGGTCTTCTCGTGCAACCGGCTCAAGTTGATCTCGCGCGGTGAGAAAGGTTTCGACGATCCTGCTCACCTCGGCCAGGTGGCGCTCGGCGATTTCGCGAATCAGCCGCGACAAGTCGTAAATGTTGGGGTCAGTGAGCCGGTAGAACACATAGAGGCCAGCCTTTCGGGAATCGACCAATTGTGCCTGCCGAAGCACGTGCAGGTGATGCGAGGCGTTGGCGACCGAAAGACCCGTCTCCCGGGCGAGTTTCTCTACCGTTCGCTCACCCTGGGCGAGGATTTCAAGCAACTCCAGGCGGCGACCGCTTCCGACAGCCTTTCCGATTCTGGCAAGTTGGTCGTACAGACGGTCCTTCAGTCTTCGGCGGGACACGGCAGAGACCCCATTAGAGTATTCCAATGGTTACTTGAATACTCTGCCCTGTCAAGTGCCAGACAGAACTGGATCCTCGGCGAACCGGTAGAGACTGACGCGCATGATGGTGCTCGTGGACTTGATCCCTGAATCCTGCAACCTGCTGCCAAGCTGCGACCCAATCGTTATTCTGCAAGCGCATACTCGCTCTCAACAAGGCCGCTACCAGAAGTTGATAGCTGCAGGAGATGATTGGATGAACCCGTCCGAAATTGACAACACGGTCGCGACGCTGGCTCGCCACAAGGACGAATGGGCGACGTTGCCCATTCGCCGGAAAACAGCCCATCTCAAAGAGCTCCGGACAAAGGCGGACGAAATCGCCGAGCGCTGGGTGAACGCGGCGGTCGAGGCGAAGCGCATTCCGAGGGATTCGCCACTCGTCGGCGAGGAATGGATCTCGGGACCCTGGGCATTGTTGAGAGGGTTGAACGTCCTGATCGGAACGCTCGAGAAGCTCGATAAAGGCGAGGCGCCTTTTTCGGACGGAGCCGTGCACACGCGACTGGACGGCCAGGTTGTCGTGGATGTCTTTCCAGGGAGCCTCTTCGACCGCCTGCTGCTCAGCGGAACTTCGGCGCAGGTCTGGATGCAGCCGGGTGTGACCGCGGAAAATCTCGCTGACCATACAGCGTCGTTCTATCGGCAGCCGTCGCCTCAGGGAAAAGTGGCGCTCGTTCTGGGTGCAGGGAACATCGCCAGCATCGCCCCGCTTGACATGCTTTACAAGATGTTCGCCGAAGGGATGGTGTGCATGCTCAAGATGAATCCGGTGAACGATTACCTCGGTCCGTTCTTCGAGGAGATTTTTTCATCCCTCGTCGCTGGCGGTTTCGTCGGCTTTGCCTATGGCGGTGCGGATGTCGGCGCGTATCTGGTCGCCCACCAAGGAGTGGACGAAGTCCACATCACGGGAGATTATCGAACGTACAATGCGATCGTATTCGGTGGCGGTGAGGAAGGAGAGAAGCGGCGCCGTCGCGACGAGCCCGTGGTCAGCAAGCGCGTGACCGCCGAGCTGGGAAACGTGTCGGCGACGATCGTGGTGCCGGGTCCGTGGAGCGATGCGGACCTCGCGTACCAGGCCGAGCATGTGGTGGCGCAGAAGTCACACAACGGCGGATTCAATTGCGTTGCCGCGCAGGTTCTGGTACTGCCGGAGGAGTGGAACCGCTCGAATGATTTCATCGCGTCCGTGCGCAGGACGATGCAGAGCATTCCGGCGCGCGAGTCGTACTATCCGGGCGCAGCGCAGCGACAGGGCGCGGCGGTGGCGGCACATCCAGAGGCCGAGCTGCTCGACGAGCCATCCGCGATCGATGCGCCGCGAGCACTCATTACAGGGCTCGATGCGGCGAAGAAAGACGAGTACTGCTTCACGCATGAATTCTTTTCCAACGTTCTTTCGGTAACCAGTCTCCCTGGAAAGAGCGCCGCCGAATTTCTTCGGGCGGCAGTGAGTTTCGCCAACGAGAATCTGTGGGGGACGCTCGGTGTCAACCTCATCGTTCATCCACGGACGATGAAAGAGCTGGGCCCGGCGTTGGACGAGGCGATCGCCGAGCTGCGCTACGGATGCATC
This sequence comes from Gemmatimonadaceae bacterium, assembly GCA_030647905.1. Lineage (NCBI taxonomy): Bacteria > Pseudomonadati > Gemmatimonadota > Gemmatimonadia > Gemmatimonadales > Gemmatimonadaceae > Gemmatimonadaceae bacterium. Next base: position 309,081 of record JAUSJA010000033.1, read on the forward strand.
GGGATCAACGCGTGGATCGGCGTCGGCTTTCTCCTGGCAGAGACACCATGGGGCGCGTTCCCGGGACACGCGCGGAACGACATCCAGAGCGGCACCGGCGTGGTGCACAACTCGCTGCTGTTCGACAAACCGCAGAAAGCCGTGGTTCGACAGCCGTTCTTTCCGTTCCCCAGGAATCTGCTGCACGGCGAGATGCACGTGTCGCCCAAGCCACCGTGGTTCGTGACGAACAAGCAGGCGCACACCGTGGGACGGCGCATTGCCCGCTTCGAGGCTCGCCCAGGCTGGAGACGCCTGCCCGGAATCTTTCTCGCGGCGCTGAGGGGGTAATCGACGGCGGTCGGTTGGCTAGTTGAATTCAAGTGGCGTCAGCACCCCATCCTTCTTCACCCCGAGCCGAATCGGCCGTGGCGCACCGCGGCGGGGGATCGTGACCTCGACCCATAGCTCTTCCCTGGCGGCGCGGCGCGATGGGTCGGTCACGTGCTCGGGAATGAAGTACGCGAGCGGCTGCTCGAGCACTGCCACGCGCTGGTCGCGCTGGGACGCCCGCGCGTATAGGCCGCTTGAGCGAGGCGAAGGCAGGGCAACGAGTTGATGATCCCGTACGGACAGTGCAATCGGGATTGGCTGCGGTGGAGGAGTCCGGGTGCTGCCGTTGGGATTGACTATGGTGTGTGAGACTGGAAGATCGAGGTCTTGGCCAACGGCGGCCTCAATCCGAAGGCTGACGTATCGCCCGCGGATCGGCAGGTTCGGATCCACCGGCGCCGCTGCTCGACGCGATCGTCGCGGCCCGATCTCGCCAGGCCGTCAGAAGGGCTTGAAGCCGGGACTGCCGTACCGCGTCAGATGCATGAGGTCGTAAACCGGCACCGCGTACGCCAGAATCACCAGCACCACCGCCACTACAAACCAGAGTTCGAGTCGGTCCCAGATGCCTTTCCTGAAACCACCCGCTGGCGGGGATAGCGGCTCGGCCCATTCGATCGGCACGACGGCGGTGCGCTTGCCGGTCAGCAGCGTGGCGATCATCACGACCACGAAGCATCCCGCACTGGCAAAGAGCACGATGCCTCCCAGGGCTGAGACGCTGGTGAGTGTGTGCCACATCTCCGCCTGGGGCGCACCGGCGTAGTCGGTGGCGAAGACGCGTCGGGGCAGTCCCATGAGACCGGCGATGTGCCCGGTGAACGAGAAAAGGACCATCCCCAGGAACCAGAGGAACGGCTGCACCTTGGCCAGCAGGCCAAGCTCGAGCTCCCGCCCGGCGATCCGCGGAACCAGGTAGTAGCATGCCCCCATGAAGGTCAGCGCCGCGGCGCTGCCGACGGTCAAATGGAAGTGCGCCGGAATCCACGCCGTGTTATGAACCACCGAATTGAGTACGTACGCCGCGTTGATCGCCCCGCCAAAGCCGCCCACCATGAAGAGCAGTCCCGCGAACAGCACCGAGGACACCACCGGGTTCCCCCAAGGCAGCGCGCGAATCCAGCCGAATAGACCCTTGCCACCCCGCAACCGGCCCGCCACCTCGAGCGAAGCGACCACCGTGAAGGCGGTCACCAGGCTCGGGAAGGAGATCGCCATCGTATTGAAGGTGTGGAACAGCTTCCACGCGGCGGGGATGCCCGGATCCTGGTACTGATGGTGGAATCCCACCGGTGTGGAGAGAATCAGGAACAGGGAAAAGGTGACCCGGGCCAGCGGTTCCGAAAACAGTTTGCCCCCTGCTTCCCTGGGCACCAGCGCATACCAGATCACATAGGCGGGAAGGAGCCAGAAATACACCAGCGGGTGACCGAAGAACCAGAACAGTGTTCGTGCCAGGAGCGGATCCACCGTCTTCACCCACCCGAGCGACCACGGGATGAGCTGGAACAGCATCTCCGACGCCACTCCAATCGTCGCCAGCAGCCATAGCATTGCATTGGCGGTCGTCCCATGCATCGCGAGACTGACCGGTGACTCACCTCGCCGGCGGCGCGATTCCCGCCAGGACGCGATGATGCTCGCGCACCATCCCCACGACGCCACCACCACGAGCGTCAGACCGATGTAAAACGCCGGATGGGCCTGGAGCGGGGGGTAGAATGTGTACAGCACGCTCGCCCGGAAGGTGAGGATCGCCCAGGCGGCCATCACGGTGCCGGTGACGGCAATCCCATACATGATCCACCCGAACCGCAGCCACCTGATCTCGCCATTCTCGCGCTGGGCGACGGCATAGCCCAGCGCCATGATGAAGAAGGTGGTGAAGACCAGCGCCATCAGCACGCCGTGGGCCGTCACCGACATGTAATACATCCGCGCCGACCGGTAGGGCACTTCGAGGTTCGCGCGGGAGAGCGCCTGCATGACCGCCATCGCTGCGGCGACGCCGAACGCGAGCACCGCAACCCAGATGTGGGCCAGGATGAGCCGGTTAGCGCGCGGCATCAGCGACTCCCGCCGTCGAGGTCAGCGCGCCGGGCTGCTGCCAGCTGCCCTTCGGCACCACCTTGAGTTTGCTCGCCATGGTGTGGTGGCCCACCCCGCAATACTCGTTGCACGCGATCAGGTAGTCACCCGGCTTGAACGAGGTGGTGAACTGGCTCACATAGCCCGGGATGACCATTGACTGGCCGTTGGTGCGCACAATCTGAAAGCCGTGGATTACATCCACGGTCGTCATGTGGAACGTGACGGGGGTCTCCGCGGGGAGCACCATCTCACCAGGCAGCCAGGCGAACATCATCCCGACAACCGACACGTGAACCGCACCACCGGCATCGACCGTGACGCCCTGGCGGCTGAACAGAGGATTCTGAAACACCTTTTTCGGGTCAATCGTCTCGACGTGGGACGGGGGGTGGAACCCGTGCCGGATGGAGGCGTTGGCGAGCGAGCCGAAAAACAGCGCCAGCATCACCCCGACCCCCCACATCCACACCCGCTCGTACAGATCGATCTTCACTGGGTCACCGCTCCCCGGCCGAGATAGAGCCAGATGTACACCGCAAACCAGCCGGCTACGAACAGCACCACGTACAAACCGACAAAGGCGAATGTACCAATGGGATGTTTCGGCAAGCCTTCCGGCATTTCGGACATGGGTCGGCTCCTTGGGCGACGTAGTTCCGGACTTCGCGGGCTGGTCAGGCGGCTGACCAGATCGCGTTGGACAGCCTATCTCTGCTCAAACACCGGAGGAGGAACCGGGAGGCTCCTTACGAGTCGAAAGCCCGAGCGGGACGTAGACTGGGCAGTGGGCTACGAAGCTGGTGAGCAGAAAAGCGACCGCAACAACGCCGAGAATGATGGCGAGCGTGCCGCTGATGCGACCGGTGAAGTAGAGGACGGCGATGCCGATCGCGATGAGCGTCCGGATCAGACGATCCGCGGTACCCATGTTCTTCTTCATCTGTCCCTCCGTAGAAGTGGACTGGCAGGCGATCAGCTTTCAAGAAGGCGCTCTGCCACCAGCACGATGACAGTGATCACCGAGAAACAAAGGAGACAAGCCTGGTGCCTCGCGAACATACGGGGGATGAAGGCAATCTGCAACAACGCCGGAATCGATCTCGATCTTCACGCGACCTTTCTCATTCTCCTCGCGTGGATCGCGCTCGCCGAGTATCAACGCCTTGGTACGGCATCGGCGGCCGTAGAAGGCGTGGTCCTCACACTCGGCGTTTTCCCGTCGGTCGTGCTGCACGAGCTGGGACACGCCCTCACCGCCCGACGCTACGGAATAAAGACTGCCGGGATCACGCTCCTGCCAATCGGCGGCGTCGCGCGCTTGGAGCGCATGCCGGACCGCCCAGCGCAGGAGCTGGCGATCGCGATCGCCGGCCCTGCGGTCACCGTGGCGATCGTCACTGTCCTCTATCTCGCGCTTCGCATCACGGGAATACCGACGTGGCCGCCCGCAACCATCTCTGAATCGGAAAGGCCTTCGCCCTGCTCTTTGGGATTCTGGGATTGTTCGTCCTGGCGAACCCGTTTCTTGCCCTCATCGCGCTATTCGTCTGGATCAGTGCCGGCGGCGAAGCCATGGCGGCGCAACTCAAGACGGTCATCGCGGACGTACCCGTCTCGCGGGTCATGGCGACTGACATTCGCACGCTCTCTCCGACCGACCCGCTCTCTGTCGCAATCGGGCAGATACGGGCGGGCTTTCAGCACGACTTTCCGGTGACGCACGATCATGAGGTTACCGGGATACTGACGCGCGAAGCGCTGCTGAAAACGCTCACGGAGGGACGTCGTGACATGCTCGTGAGCGACGTCATGCAGCGTAGCTTCATCACGGCGGAGGCCGATGAGCCGTTGGAGAAAGCGATGGCGCGACTGCAAGCGTGCCATTGCCGGACGCTCCCCGTGATCCGCGGCCGTGAGCTGGCGGGCCTGCTGACGATGGAGAAGATTGGCGAGTTCGTGGCAATCGAATCCGCTTCGCGCGCGAAGAAAGCCTAGTCAGGCGGGCGCGGATCGTGCTGAGTTGAATCGAGGAGGAGGATAGCCATGCCAAGAACTGCAATGAACCTGATCGACCCCGCAGTGCGCAGTTGCATTGATGAGTGCGTGCGCTGTAACGAGGTCTGCCTGTCGACGGTGCCGTATTGTCTGGAGCAGGCCGGCCGACATGCCGAGGAAGCCCACATCACGCTGCTTCTGGATTGCGCGAAGATCTGTCAGACTGCGGTGGACTTCATGCTCCGCGGCTCCGATGAACACGGCCGCATCTGCGCGGCGTGCGCGGCGCTGTGTCAGCGCTGCGCTGAAGACTGCGACCAGTTCGCCGGCGACGACGTCATGCACGCCTGCGCTGAAGTCTGTCGGCAATGCGCGGATTCGTGCGAGCGGATGTCAAGGACAAGCGTATAGGACACCGCTCCCCCAGTCTCAGGTTAGCGAGGGAGAAAGCGACCTACTGCTCATCGGCGCTTACGCGCGCGCCGAGCGGAGTCTCATACCAACGCCGCGTCAGTTCGCCACATGAAGGACTCCGCAATAGGCTCCTGAAGTTGACGCTCATGTTGGAACATTGCATGGCTATCGGGCTCTTTTTCAATCCGAACTGCCGCCGAGCGAATCGAGGTACTGGATCTCCTCCGGGGTATCGCGATTTTCGGAATGATCCTGGTCCATTTTTTCGATCGCGCGTGGGAAACGAGTCGGTTCGACGCAGCATCGAGGACTGCAGTGGCCATGTTTCTCGAGAACAAGGCCGCGACGACGTTTGCGATTCTGTTCGGCGTGGGATGCGCCATACAGCTCGTCCGCGCGCAGCGCAGGCACGACATCGGTTACGTCTGGCGCTACGTCCGCCGCATGCTGCTCATCGCCGCGTTTGGCTACCTCGCAATGCTCGGCATCGGCTACAACGTTCTTTTCGGATATGCGGAATGGGGGCTCCTGTTATGGGTCGTACGGCGGTGGTCGGTGCGGTCGCTCGCTTCGCTCGTACTCGCATGGAGCTATCTGGCAGTGATCGGCCAGCATCTCTGGCACACGACCTGGCTATCCTCGCTTCCCGCGACGTTCATGCCTTCAAACACCTTTACCATGCTGTTGATCGGCGTGCTGGCTTACCGGGTCGGAGTGTTCGACCGACCGCGTGAGCACACTCGCCTTCTCGCAGCAGCGATGGTCTTCGGCGTGTTCTGATGGTGGCTCAGATGGTTTGTCCTTCCGTTCCCAGGCGGGCCTGCGGCCGTTCAGCCTGGTCGGCCGGATGGCGCTTACGAACTACCTCCTGCAGATCGCCGTTCTCGACGTGCTCTTTTCCAGGCACGGCCTCGGTCTGGCGATGAGACCGGCCTATGCTCTTCCGAGCGCGATTGTCGTCTTCGCGTGCATGGCCGTTACGAGCGGGTGGTGGTTCGCCCGCTATCGGTGGGGGCCGCTGGAGTGGCTGTTGCGGACGGGGATGTACGGAAAGCTTCAGCCGATCCGCCGAACGCCGGCCAAGGGCGACATCATGGGGTTAGTTGGCTGATTGGTTGGCCTTCTCAACAGCTCGTCTTCTTCAGTGCCCGGATGGCGTGGATCCCCGCGGCATCCCCAGGCAGTCGAGTCGTGGTCACGCTACATCCGACATCGGAGAGATCGCATTTGGGCGGCTGGCTAACTCCCTGGTCAGGTCGCGCGGTCAGACGCGCCCATTATGGCGCGAGCGGAGCGAAGACCCCACAGCGCCAGACTGCCCACTATAAGAAACGCGATTGCAGAGATCCAAACCGGGATTTCCACGCCGGCTACGAGGACCGGCCATCCGCGAACGAAGCGGACCAGCTGCACCAGCGCAAGGAGACTCAGAAAGAGTCCCGAGACGAGTTCATAGCGTCGCATGAGGCATTCTCCGGAGAAAAGTGACATGGCAGAACAAGGCTGGCGTCCGGCAGCGTTCTAGCTCTGCTGCGCTGACATAGGATCGCCTTTACCTAATGCTTGGACGAGACGGTTGTGAGCGCAATACCTTCGACCAGAAGCACCGCGGCAGCACAAGTAAACGCTGCGTCTCAGCCGGACCCTTCCGCAAACCATTCGCGTCCCGCCGCGAAGCTGGCCTTGAACGAGGCTGGGTTGGCAGCGACCACTGCAGTCTTCAGCTCCTCGAGATGCTGCTCAAAACTGGAGATAGCCGCCGCGATCGCAAACCCGTTTTCCAGCGCGATCGCGCTCCACATCTCGGGCGAGCTGCCGGCAAGTCGAGTCAGATCACGCCCGCCTCGGCCAAGCTCCGAACGTGTCAAACCAGCGTCCCGCAAAGTGAGAGCGAGTGCTGTCGAGAGAACGTGCGGGAGATGACTCAGCCATGCCATTCGGGTATCGTGCGATAGCGCATCCATCGTGGTCGGAATAGCGCCAAGTGAAATCCAGAAATCTTCCGCGGCCTGAATCGCTTCGCGACGAGTGGTCGATGCCGGACAGAGAAAAACCCGCTCGCCCTGGAACATGTCAGCCCGCGAAGACTGCCATGCCGAGCGATGATCGCCGGCCAGCGGATGAGAGCCGACGAAACGCGGTCCCATCCCCGCCGCTTCGGCGGCTTGCACCACGAGTTGCTTGGCGCTGCCGACATCGGTGACCAGTGTCGCATGGGTGGAAAGTCGCGCCAGCCGCGGAATGATCTCCCGCGCCGCGTCTCCCGGCAGGGCGAGGACGATGATGTCTGCGCTTGCTATACCGTTCAGCTCGTCGTCCAGCTCGGATTCGATGCCGTGCTCGGACATCGCCGCATCCACCGAAGCGCGGTTGCGGTCGAACCCGACGACTCGCACGCCCCGCGCAGAAAGTGCACGCGCCACCGATCCACCGATGAGCCCGAGACCGATCACAGCGACAGTTGGCGACGCCATCAATCGGCTTCCTCCTGCACGCGCCGCGACAGGCCGACGATGTGCCAGAAGATTTCCCGCACCGGCTCCTCGGGAACCCCGAGCTTCCGCGCATGCGATACCGCACCCCGAATGACTGTAGCTTCGCGCTGAGGATCCAGAATCGGCAGGCCCGAAGCGCGCTTCAGTCCCGCTGTGCGACGCGCGATCGTCAGGCGTCGCGCGAGCAGATTCACCAGCTCCTGATCCAGCCTTTCGAGATCCTGCCGGCACGCGTGAAGCTCCGCCAGTGTCTCCGACTCTTCGCTGTGTTCGGTCATCAGACGGGAACTGGAACGCGGAGCGAGCGGCCTGCTGCCACCGCGAATGGCTCGAGTCGCTGCATGAAAGTGGCGAACGCGGCGAGAGGGAGGGACTGGTCACCGTCCGAAAGAGCGTGTTCCGGATCTGGATGAACTTCGACGATCAGACCATCCGCGCCGGCCGCGATTGCCGCAAACGAAAGCGGCGCCACCAGGTCTGCATCTCCACCGGCATGGCTTGGATCAACGATGACCGGCAGATGCGTCTCCCGCTTCAGGACGGGAATGGCCGAGATGTCGAGAGTGTTGCGAGTGGACGACTCGAACGTGCGTATGCCCCTCTCGCACAGCACCACGTTGGGATTTCCGTGCGACATGATGTATTCGGCCGCCATCAGCAGCTCGGTCACCGTTGCGGACATGCCGCGCTTGAGTAGAACCGGACGTTGAACTCTGCCGAGCTCCGAAAGCAGGGCAAAGTTTTGCATGTTGCGTGCTCCGACCTGCAGCATGTCGGCGTGTGCGGCGACGAGATCAACGTGACGAGTGTCGAGCACCTCGGTGACTACGGGCAAGCCGACTTCCGTGCGAACGTCAGCCAGCATGCGCAGCGCTTCGAGACCAAGACCCTGAAAGCTGTACGGTGACGACCTCGGCTTGAATGCCCCGCCTCTCAGCATGCAGGCCCCCGCGGATCGAACGTATCGGCTCGTTTCTTCGAGCATCTGACGGTTCTCGACCGAGCACGGACCGGCTATTACCGCGATATCCTCGCCCCCGAAGATCGCTCCGAATCCCGCTTGAACGATCGTTCGGCCGGCCGCAAAATCCCGCGAAGCAAGCTTGTAGGGCTTGAGCACCGGCATCACCGACTCCACGCCGGGGAGCGTGCGGAGCGGAATGCTCTCCAGCAGCGCTTCGTCGCCGATGCAGCCGATGATCGTTCGGTGCTCTCCGCGCGAGAGGTGAGTGCGCAATCCAAGCCCTTCGATGCGCTCTCGGATATGATCGAGCTCCGCTTCCGAGATGTTGGACCGGGTGATGATGATCATGGTGGCCTGCTTTGCTGAGGATGCGTTCGGCTTCGGTATGAGCGACAAAAAAGGCCCGTGGATTCACGGGCCATCGAGATGCGCGAGACAGTTTGCTGAATGCCTGCTCTAATCGCGCGTACACTCCCGATAGCGGCCCGTGATATGGGTCGGACAGGAATACGCGTAATAGCTCTGGCGGATCTGCATGGTGCGAGGATAGTGGTTTGCCAGAACCGTTGTCAAGAGAACATTGTCCTGCAAGTCAGGCGGCGGGTGCGTGAGTCCGACGTTTTGCACCAGCCCGAAGGAGTTGTGCGGCGATGCCGGCAATTGCAGCGCAGGCCGCGCAGCTTTGGTGCGTCATAAGACGGTGTCGTCCCCGGGCACTAAAACCTCACGCGCGTCGTCGACCATGGGACTCGGAACGAGCACGGTGAATCCGTGAGCGCTCGCGCCCTCGAACCCCGGCCCAAAGATCCCGACGATGTCATTCCCGCGCCGTATGGCGTGGATCCCTGCGGCATCGAGGCGCACGATGGCCAGATCGGCCTCATACCCCGCGGCATACGTGGCAACTGGCACCCAAGTACTGTTGGAACTTGTCACGCGCCTGCCTCCTGATGAGGAGCGCTGTGCATCCGTCCAGGTGCGGCAAGCACCAGTTGTCTCCGCATCATCTCAGTCTCTCCTCGTCTTTGTGACATTGAAGTCATTCTGATACTCGATCAAAACCACAGCTGTTGTCTTCGGATCCATGTGAGATTCCTCCTGACCAGAGTTTTCCTGGCTGAGTTATAGTACTACGCCGACGTGGGCACGGGAGCATCCGCCGGGTAAACCGCGGACTATCTTCCGCCAGCCGAACTCGCTGCTGTCCCGTCCCTTGCCCCGATACCGCACTCATGAAGCTCTGGCTCGACGCGGACGCAACGCCACGCGAGGTGAAAGAGGTCTGCTACCGCGCCTCCGATCGTCTTCAGATAGACACAGTTCTCGTAGCGAACCAGCGGCTCCAGCTTCCCGTGGGATATGCGCGACTGTCGCTGACTGCGTCCATGGACAGCAGTGGCGGCAGCCTTCTATTCCCCCGCGTCGTCTCTCTCCCGCAAGCGCGCAGCAAGGATCTGTACGCGCTCGTTGAGGCGCGGATGCGTCACCAGATCAAAGTTGCTGAGAACCGCATCGTCCGTGATGTCACGATCGGCTGTCAGGTCCGCCGCGACGACGCGGGCGAGGCGGGGCCACTCGGCGAGTCCGATCGGGCCCGGTGGCCAGCCGTGGTTCCGCGCATGCACCCAGCCGTCCCAGAAGGTGAGCGCGATGTGCAGGCGTCCCAGCTCCGGCGCGGTCCCCCGAGGGAACCGGTGCTCGAGCCAGTCGAAGCGCCGGCCCACCGCATCGTACTGCCCGGCCTCATGGGCATCAGCATCCAGGCGCAGATGCGACACGAGCGCGTCCCGGGCCTCCGCATAGATCATCACGCGACACCTGCCACCGAAAGGATTATTGCTGACATCGAAATATTATAGCGCACACGCGAGGTCTGCTACACTCGGCTAATCATGCCGACGATAAAGGGCATTCCCCGACGGCCTCACCTCCCGGGAACTCTTGGCCATTCGACGTATTATCTTGGAATATCGGCACCATATTCTGGAGGCTTGGCGTGAACACTGCGGCGCATCCGAATAGCGACCCGCGCGTGCGGACAGTAGAGGTCACCGATGACCTCATCACCGTGCATCTGGCGGACGGACGCACGATCAGTGTGCCGCTCGTCTGGTCCTGGCGCCTGTCGGAGGCAACACCCGAACACCGGGCTCGCTACGAGATTGTGGGCGACGGTTCAGGCATTCGCTGGCCTGATGTGGACGAAGACATCAGCGTCCGAGGCATGCTCGAGGGTATCCCCGCCCTACGCCCGCCAACCGATAATCGATAACCGATCAGAATGAAATTCAGAAGGCCATGCTTCGCCATCCAGTCCGTGATGCGTTCGTCGAGGACATCGAAGCGAGTTGCGATAGTGCTCATTATCGGGGCGTTGCTTGTGGAAGGCCTCGAGTGATCTTCAGCGCATTCTGGTAATAGACCTTTTTCAGAACGCTATCCGGAAGGTCGATTCCGTACAGCTTCCAGAAAGCGTGATAGTGACGGTAGTAGTCGAAGTATTCGTCGCGCGTCTCGAAGACACGCCAGTAGTACGGGTATTCCTCCGGCTGGAACGAGTCCTTGCCGAACAGGATGCGGTCCTGATACTTGACGAAGAAATCGTGCGCGGCGTGAGGCTGCCGACCGATGTCGTAGAGCACGGCGCCGACTTCTGTGTACACGTTCGGAAATTCATCGAGAAGTTTTCCGAGCCGGCCGAGGTCGTTGGCGTGCCAGCCCATGTGCGCCGCGACGAACGTCGTCTTCGGATGCTTGCGGAAGAGATTGTCTCTCTCCGTCATCAGCTCGTCGAAGCTCGGGAACTGGTCCTGTGGATACCGGCGGCCGGGGAACAGCGACAGCTCGAGCCAGCGCTCATTGGTGTAGTCCACCATCGGCCGGAAGAATTCCTGCGGGTCGGCCGTGTGAATGAACACCGGAATTCCAAGTCGTGCGCATGCGTCCCAGACTGGATCGAGCTCCGGATCGTTGATGCGCAGACGCGAGCCGTCTGGCTTTTTTATCGAGAGGCCGAGGCTCTTGGAGATCTCTCCGACTCCAACAGCGCCCGCGGCGATGTCAGTCTCCAGTTGCTTGATCGCCTTGTCCGCCCACCCTGCTCCCACATTTCGAAAGTTGATTCCCGCGAGAACGCGCACGCGATCCTTCATCTTCGGCGATGCGTTGATTGCAGTGAGAGCTCGTTGCAGCCGTTCGCCTGAGAGATTGTCGGCCGCGACCATCAGACGGACGTTGATGCTGTCGAGTGCAGCGCCGAGCTGCGCCAGACCCTCGGCGGATTCGATCAGGTCTCGAGGGTGGCCGTGGTAGTCGATCGCGGGATACTTCGCCGCTCGCACCATGTGCGCAGACGTGACGAGCGTGGATCGTGGCCGGTAGTCGAGAATGCTCGGCGCCGGCGATTCTGGTGCTCTGCAGATCTGTGGACGGATTTCGGTTGTGCCCGGCGGGCAGGATTCACCAGCGCCGATCCTGAACTTGCGCGTTCTCCGCGCGGAGCACGACTGGACTCAGGCCGACGTCGCTAAACGGCTGGGCGTGTCTCGGCAGGCCATCAACGCCGTGGAGAACGGGAAGTACGATCCCGGCGTGTCGCTGGCGCTCGGATTAGCGCGACTCTTCGGCGTGACCGTCGAACAGGTCTTCAAACTGGAAACGAACGATGCGGTTGACGCCTAGCGTCCTGTCATTCGCGGTCAGGGATGTTGTTACCACGCGGTGTGGTGGCAATCGGCAGCACCAGTCCCACAATGACGAGAAGCAGTGGGACGCAGAGCGACAGAAGCACGCCGAAGAAGAATTGAGCCTCACTCAGGTCGAGCCGCGTCAGCTTCCACAAGCTTACGACGACCATAACCACACCCGCGACAAAGCAAACGACTTGTCCGAGCCTCCTGTCAAACGCGTCACTGCTGATTGTGTGGCCGAAGAATCGCGTAATCGTGTCGTTCATAATTCGCTCCTCTCTTTTTGGTTATGGGATTGGCAGCGGTTGTAGGCGGGGTTAGCGGGCTCGACATCGCACCATGTCCTCCTCGGAGCGTACGCGTCGGCGGCTACCTTGCTCGTCAGACGGCATGGTCAGCGGGGCTTCGGTCGGCGACTCGACCCCGCGCGGAGATCGAGCGCTTCGCAGAGACTCTCTCCGACGATCTGCAGGGTGGTTCCCACGACGGCGTAGTTGCCCGTTGCGCAACGCTACCAGCGCCGCAGCGCGACCAGCATGTTGTCCGCGCGGTTGTCCCGGTTCACATCCACGAATTCAGCGACCGGCAGTGTTCCGGAATTCACCAATAGCAGCTGTGGTCCCCTCGGCTCGGCGTACCACGTTCCCGTCAGCGGCTCGACCAGACCCAGAGTGACTGCGTGAAGTGCGAGCCGGTTGAACGCTGTCGTGCCGAGCACGCTCGCGAGAGCGCTGCCGACGAGACTGTTCCCGAATCCGCCTCGTGAGAAGACGATGTCGCCGAGGTCTGTGGTGCGTCCCCAGCTGAAATCCTGATACGAGCCGAGTCCGAATCCTTTGTCCAGGCACCACTGCCGTCCCCACACCGGGTGACCCGCACCGGAGCGGCAGAAGCTGGGCGCGCCTTCGCGCAGGTCTTCGTCGATCACGCCGACTCTCCAACGCCCAAGGTTTCGGGCGCTCTCGTCGTCGAGAAACACCAAGGGGTCTCCTCTTCGGTTCGCTAGTCGCATTCCATTTCCAACCGGCTCAATTCGAACGTCGTCACCGCGGCCGCGGGCGAACGCGTGCGAAACTGCCGCGGCCAGGATGACGTCCTGAGGCCGACGGCTTGTGGCGAAGTGGCGGACTGACTGGGGCATCGTACCGGGTGAAACAAGGCGCACGAATTCGCTTCGCGCGCTTCTGCCTGTTGCCCGCCCAGCCGGCGCATCGGCCTTTCCAACTCCCTTACCAGCCGTGCGCGAAGCTCCAGCGGCGCCCGAGCGTCCGGGCTGAGTGATCTGCTTCTGGCCCTGGCCCTTGGTCGCGCCTTTGGCTTTGCTCTGCCCCTGGCCCTTAGCCTGTCCAACGTTACCGCGGCCTTTGCCCTGAACCTCGCCACCGCCGCCCTGGCCTTTCCCACCACCTTTTTCCTGCCCCGTCGCAACCTGCGGAGCCTGGCTCAGCCCCAAAGCTACTCCCACCAGGAAAATCGATCCCTTTAGTCTCATCATTCTGACACCCTCCTGTTTAACCGCCGGGACAAAATCACTATACCGATTGGGCTTCGCTCAGCGCGGCAATCAGCTCGCGACTGGAGTCGGGGATGTCCTCGACGACGCGCCCCCAGACCTGATTGCCGTCGCGGAATGCCGGCGAGTCTCATGGCGTGCTGACGTTGCATAGTTCAGGCCGTTCACTACCAGGCGCGGACGGAGGCGCGGAATCCCCGCTGTCGCGGACGGACTGACGTAGTGTTCATGCCGTGCGAAGGTGGGCAGCGTCTTGCACCACGCGCATCCACAATACGATCTGGTGTTCATAGACGCTGATCTGGATCCGGATAGCGCTGCTGTGCTGTGCTTCCACCGCCCGCTACACCTTGCGCACCGGCCCGCGATATCTGGCCAGTTGCGCATCGCTCGTGAGCAGGGTGATGCCCTCGGTGAGAGCTTGCGCCAACAGCAGGCGGTCGAAGGGATCTTTGTGCAGTGGGGGCAAGCCGTCGATGTTCACCGCGTGCTGGCTGGTGACGGGCAGCTCGGTGTAGCCGTTGTCGAGCAGGCCCCGGCGCAGCAAGCGAGGCTCGACGCGGAAGTCTTCACGCCCGAGGAAGTTCTTGATGGCGATCTCCCAGAGGCTGGCGGCGCTGAAGAGGAGTTCGTTCTTCGGGTTGTTGAGTTGCTTGCGCGCGGCGGCCGAGAGCCGTTCGGGCTGACCGGCCGCCCAGAGCAGGAGCTGGGTGTCGAGCAGGAGCTTCACGCCTTGGCACCGAACAGGGCCGCGATCTTACGCTCGCCCATGCGATCGAAGTCGTCGGGCACGGCGATCTCGCCCGCCAGGAAGCCCAGCCGTTGCGGCGTTGCGGGGGCAGCCAGCGCTGCCACCTTAACCAACGGCTTGCCTGCCTTGGCGATTACGAACGCTTCGCCCTTGACGGCCTGATCAACCAGCTTCGAGAGCTGGGTCTTTGCTTCGTGAATGTTGACGGTGACCAAACCTACCTCATCGGACTAAGTTGAGAGGACTAAGTCTATCCAGTCGCCCTCCCACCGTCAACTGGCAGCGGAGAAAAACAATTGCTGCGACGCTTCTGCAGGCTAGCATAGCGGAAGCTTTTGGGAGAGGAGAGCATGCATAGGGAAAGCTCTCCTTTGATTCGTGGAATTGCCGTCTAACCGCCGAAGCTCTGCTGCAAGCGAATCAATGAAATGCGAGCGCAGCGAGCTACCAAAGATCGCTTGACTGCAGCAGCGTACGTCATACGCCTCGGGCGCCAATGGCGCGCGCCTCAACGGTCGATCAGTCCCGGCAGTCGGTCCAGCGCCGCCGCGTACCCTGCGCGATCAAACGGTCGATTGTCGCGAATCATTATGCTCATTTCCTGAAGCATAACAGCCGAAAGCCAACGCCACGCTTCGTCGTCAGACATACCTTCGCCCAGTAGGCGAGCCAATGTAAGACGCGCTTCTGGCGGATCGCCGGCGTCGATTTGTCTCTGCAGAACCTCTTTGAGTGCCGCCATCACGGCCGGCGTAGCGCGTTCAGACATTCACAGATTCATGTAGTGCATATAACGCCCAAGTTCAGTTGCAAGGGAATGAATCGGGATAGGAAGTAGGAGAGGATAGCTCTCCTACTGCCCTCCCACACCACCGGACATGCGGGTCCGCATCCGGCGGTTCAGAAAGTTGAGGTTCATCAGGGACCCAAGCAGCTCATGCTCGTAGCAGGTCATGTAGACTCCCCGGCAATGTAGCGAATGGTTGTCGTCGTCGGTCTAACGGCTTCGGCATCAGCTGCGGCACGCAGCGCCGGCAGCTGCATGCCGTTGTTAGGCTGACGTGCGCGTTCATCGTACGAGCTTCATGGGTGGAGCCAGGCCAAGGGACTGCAGAACAATGGTCCCGGCGACACACGCGATCACCGCGCCCATCACGATAGCCCAGATCCGTTTCAGCGGCACGCCGTTCGCGGCCGCCCCAAGCACCGCGCCTGCAAGTCCCAGCTCGAGCGCCTGACCGATCCACCAGCCAGCCAGGAGCGGCATTGTCACAGTGCTGATGGAATAGAGTCCGGCCGCGAAGGCACCCCACACTACCGCGCCACTCGCTGCTCCATGTCGGAATCCCGCGATCGCTCCACGAACGCCAAGTCGGCGGAGCAGCCAGTACAAGGTCAGCGTGAGAACCAGGAATGCCAGATAGCCAAGCGGGATTCGCCGGAAGGCATCTTCGGGCCCGAGAAGGAACGCACTCGGCTCAACATAGAGCCTCGCGAGCAGTCCTCCATGCAGAAACAGATCGAACCCCAACGACAGCATCCATGCCGCTGCGACCGATAGCATCATCCGGGAAATCGTTGGCATCTCAGCAATGGCTTGCGCCGATTGATGACTCTCGTGTACGTGCATTGTCACCTCCCCGCAGTGAGCGGGGTGCTGTCGTGGTTCAGCCTGACTCTTATTAGATCACACCCCACGCCGTGGCTAGCATGAGCGCATGATTGCCTGCACGCCGATCGAATAGTTCCGGATCGAAGTCCGGACCGAGCCACACCACAAGATCCTCATCATCGCCGTCGGCTTGACTGGCGAACGCCCCGCACGGTGATGTCGTGCTCCCAGTAGTCCCCCATATCATAGAGGTAGAGGAACGACGAGCGTGAGTTGAGCTCCAAATCTCGCAACCGTACGCTCGCGGCGTTCTCCCCCTCCGCCTCCGGATCGGCACCTTCAAAGCGGCGGTCGCTGATCTGGAACTCGAAGAGATGATAGTCGAGCCATCCGAACACCAATTGAATGCAGCGATGCAGCTGAAACAGCGAAAACACGTCTGGGACGCTGATCTCTCGCCAAATGGGCGGCTCGACATGTCGCAATGTGACGCGGAATAGTAGCCGCCGCGAACCCGACGGTCTGGCGCTCAACCGAATGGCAGCAACCGAAGCGCCGGCCGCTGCAACTCCTCGTCAGACCGCATGGCGCTTGTGCGTAGGAGGCGACATCTCGGCCTAAAGGTGGAGAAAGAAAACCGGTGCAAGTGCTGCGAGACCTGCGCCGGCTTGCAGCGCCAGTACCTGCAGAGCCTGCTTTGGAGTCCGCGGTAGCCACTTGATCGCGAAGAACGCCACGATCGGTACCTGTCCAGCAATGAGTAGCTGAAAGATATGGG
This sequence comes from Gemmatimonadaceae bacterium, assembly GCA_030647905.1. Classification (NCBI taxonomy): domain Bacteria; kingdom Pseudomonadati; phylum Gemmatimonadota; class Gemmatimonadia; order Gemmatimonadales; family Gemmatimonadaceae; species Gemmatimonadaceae bacterium. The sequence goes on from JAUSJA010000033.1 coordinate 325,755, forward strand.
CGGCGGTCCCCTCATCGACCTCGCGAACAACGCCGAACATGGCAACGTGACCAAGCACCGTCGCGAGTGCGGCGAACGACATTGCCACCGGAAGAAAGGCGCTCGGCAGCTTCATCACCGTTAACAAATTCATATGGCAGCCTGCAGAACGGGTTTCGAGTCAACGACGTACGAAAAGCCGCACTGAGGCCAATGTAAAGTACTTTGTAGTGGAAAGCACTTCCCGGTTGAAAATCACCATCGGGTCGCGCAGCGCACCACCGAAAAGTGCTTGTCAGCTGCAACCTTCGTTAGGAAGCCTCTCTGATGAACGACCTGCCTCCGCGATAGCTTTGGACACATGGCGAGCAACCAACGAACAATTGCGATCCTCACCGGCGGCGGCGACGTCCCCGGTCTCAATCCGGCGATCAGGGCGATCACGATCCGCGCGCTGCGCGAAGGCTACCGCGTTATGGGCATTCGGCGCGGTTGGGCGGGAGTCGTCGACTACAACCGGGAGGATGGCGCCGACAACTCCGAAAACGTGCAGGAGCTCTCGGAGGCCATCGTGAATCGCGCCGGCCGCACCGGCGGCACTTTCCTCCACACCTCTCGAACGCGGCCAAGCCACCTGCCGCGCGCGCGCGTGCCGGCGCATCTCACCGGCTACGACTTGGCCGTCAACGACGTCACGAAGGACGTGCTCCAGAACCTCGAGCACATCGGAGTCGACGTACTGATTCCGATCGGAGGCGACGACACGCTCAGCTACGGCAAACGCCTGCATGATGAAGGGGTACACGTCGTCGCCATCCCGAAGACGATGGACAACGACGTGTACGGCACCGATTACTGCATCGGCTTCAGTACCTGCGTCACGCGCACGATCGAGCTCACGCACCGCCTGCGCACCTCGGCCGGATCACACGAGCGTTTTCTCGTCATCGAGGTCTTCGGCAGATACGCCGGCTTCACGGCGCTCCTGCCGACGATGGCCGGTGCCGCCGACCGCTGCCTCATCCCCGAGTATCCGGCCGACGTCGAGCATCTGACCGAGCTGATGACCTACGACCACAACAGGAATCCCAGCAAGTACTCAGTGGCGCTCGTATCGGAGGGAGCACACCTCAAGACGCAGGAAGGAATGAGCTTCGAGAGCGAAGAGACGGACATGTTCGGACACCGCAAGCTCGGCGGCATCGGTGACAAGGTCGCTGCCGCGGTCAGGGAGTACTCACCCAGGTACAACAACGGCCGACGGATTGACGTCATCAGCCAGCGGCTCGGCTATCTCGTTCGCTCGGGCGATCCGGATGCACTCGACTCGATCGTGCCGATGGCGTTCGGCAATCTCGCGCTCGACCTGATCCTGAAGAAGCAATTCGGCCGTCTCGTGAGCGTCCACCGCGGCTTTTACGACAGCGTTCCGATCACGAGCGTAACGTCGGAGAAGAAGGTCGTCGACGTCAAGAAGTACTACAACACGGAGCGGTTGCGGCCGATCTACGAGTTCGACGGCGCACCTCTGTTCATCATGACGAGTGATTGATGACCGTGAGGCGAGGAGTGGGAGGTCTCACTTGCCATCGACGGCGACCGAGCGGATGCCCGAGTCGCGGCGCTCGCGTTCCTGGTTGATCAGGCCGCAGGCGACGTTGTTCAGGCCGGCGCAGCCGTATTCCTCTCCGTGAACCCCGTCACGCGTGAACGGTTTGGTTGCCCCGCTCGAAGAGGATGGAGACAGAAACCTTGACCATCAGCGTAAAGAGCAGGAAGCCGACGCCAAACACACCGGCGGCGACGCGCAGTTCGATGGCGCTGGGCACGTACTGATACACCTGCCCGAGCGTGTCGGGCGTGAAGCCGGGGATGATGAGGGCGATGCCCTTCTCGATGTACACCGAGAGGTAGATCATCACGGCGCCGATGTTCATCGTCAGCGGCATCCGGCGCGTCTTCGGGATGAGGAAGAGGAAGAAGGAGATGATGGAGAACGCGATCGACGTCCAGGCATAGAGTGCGATGGGCGACGCCGTGCCGTGCAGGCCGCGGAACAGGTACTGGTAGTACACCAGGTGGTGCGTGTTGGAGTAGTACTCCTTGAAGATCTCGGCGCCGAAGAGGAACAGGTTGAAACCCATGGCGTAGGCCATGAGCTCCGCTATCTTGTGGATCGCTTCGTCCTTGATCTCGAAGGCGGACACCTTCCGCAGGATCTGGAAGAGGATCAGGAGCAGCGCAGGCCCGGAGCAAAACGCCGAGAAGATGAACCGCGGGGCCAGGATGGCGCTGTTCCAGTACGGACGGCTCGCCATGCCATTGTACAGGAATGCCGTCACCGTATGGATGCTGATGGCCATCGGAATGGAGAGGATGACCAGCGGCACGACGATCCGCCGATCGTACTGGATCCGGTAATAGGCGCAGTAGACCAGATAGCTCGCCACCGACAGGTTGATGACGAGGTAGATGTTCAGCACCACCGAGTCCCAGGCCATGATCGAGCTCGGCAGGTGCATGTGCCCGATGCCGGGAATCAGGTGCCAGAAGCGGTCCGGGCGTCCCATGTCCACCAGGACGAAGAGCAGGCACATCACGATCGCGGCAACGGCGAGCATTTCGCCGAACAGCACGACCTCCTTGATCGGTTTCCAGTTGTAGACGTAGGCCGGAATCACCAGCAGGACCGCGGCCGCAGCAACGCCGACCAGGAACGTGAAGTTGCCGATGTAGAAGCCCCACGACACCGAATCGCGCATGTTGGTGCTGATCAGGCCGCGCTCGAACTGGTGCGCGTACGCGAAGAGCGCCTGCGTGATGCAGACGGCCAGCAGGAGCAGCCACGCGTAGTACACCCTGTTCCCGCCCAAGAACGCCATGCGCGCGGTGCCCGTCACGAAGTTGCCGGCTTTCCGGACGAAGCTCATGGCGTCGGCCTCACAGTCCGTAGTAGTAGAAGAACTTCGGCTGTGTATTCAGTTCATCCTTCAGGATGAACACGCGCTTGTTCTCGATGATGTAGCGGATCTCGCTGTCCGGGTCGAGGAGATTGCCGAACTTGCGCGCGCCGACCGGGCAGACTTCCACGCACTTCGGATACAGCCCCTTCCGGGTCCGCTGCAGGCAGAACGAGCACTTCTCGACGACACCGCGCTGGCGCGGGCGGTTGCCGAGGTATTCCGTGTTCGGGTTGAGCTCGTCCGGCGGGATGCTGGGCTTGCCCCAGTTGAAGCGCCGCGCGCCGTAGGGACAGGCCGCGAGGCAGCGCCGGCATCCGATGCCCCAGTCGTCGTCGATCACCACGATGCCGTCCGGCTCCTTCCAGGTTGCCTGGACGGGGCAGACCTTCACGCACGGCGGGTTCTCGCAGTGCTGGCAGGCGACAGGCATGTAGAACTTGCCCGGATGGGGGACGGTTTCGTGGTCGTAGTATGCGTCGGCATGCCGCAGGTCCACGCCCGTTTCCTTGTCCATCTCGAGCACGGTGATCCAGTGCGTCTGCGGGTCGCGCGACAGGTTGTTCTCCTCCACGCAGCCATAGACGCAACGCCGGCAGCCGATGCACCGCGACAAGTCGAGCGCATACCCGAACAGTACCCCGGGGAGAGGCGGCGTGGCGCTGACCTTCACACTCTTGCCGTACTCCTCCGAATACCGCTTTTCCATCTGCGCGAGCCGGTCCTTCAACTCATCGCCGGAGAGGTCCTTGAAGTGCTTCTGCACGAACTCGTCGAGGGCCAGCTTGTCGGTCGCGCACCCGGTGGACATCGCCGCGGCGGCCAAGGCAAAGAAGCCGAGGACAACCGAGTCGCGCCGCGTGTATCCGTTCGCCGGCGGCTCCGGCGCGGGCATGGGGACGGCGGGATGGTCGCTCATCGTATGGCCTCCTGCCTCAGCGGGGGTTGCCGCGGCTTGAGCGGCTTGAAGCGCGGCGAATGGGGGCTATGGCAGTTCGCGCACAGCAGGTACTGCTTCGCGCCCGACCACGAACCCGTCCGCTTGCCGTGCTCGCCCGCCTTCCAGTTTCGCAGGGTCGGCCCGTGACACTGCCCGCACAACAGGTAAGACTCGGTGAAATCGATCAGCCGGCCGTCGGCAAGGTGGAGCTTGTCGCGGTTGACGGCGTCGTGGCAGTCGAGGCACCAGCGATTCTTCTCGTCGTGATGCAGCACAATGTCATCGTGGAACTCGACCGCGTGGGGAGTGCGGTTCACCTTGTCTGTGGGAAAATGGCATTCGGAGCAGGGGAAGATGCCTTCCGAAAACGGCGGCGGCGCCACCGCGAACAGAGCCACGGTTGTCTTGGCGGCGCCTTCAACATCCTTGCCGAAACGAGGACTCGACTCCTCCACGGGGCGACAGGCCACCGTCAGCAGCAGCGCCGCCGATGCACCAGCTACTGCCAGACGGACAAATCTCACCCGCGTCATGCATCCCCACGGTGGATCGGTTTCGCGCCGTGGACATGGCGCACTGGGAAATAAGGGGGCCACGAGAGCCCGACGATGCCTGCAAGAGTATGTCGCCAAACGCGGAAGGGTGCAACCCGCACGTGAGCAGGCAGCCAATGGAAGGCTACTTGTCGACGATCTTCAAGGGAACGCTCACGAGCGCCGTCGTGAATCGGCGCATCAGGAGTCACCTCTCGGACCACGTTCACTTGCCGAACCCGATCGCCTGCCCTGAATGAGCGCACGGCGAACACACCGAGGCCATCGATCCCAGACGGTCTTGCTTCCACGTCGCCCACCGAGCACGCCGTCGCAATTCAGGGCGACGTAGACCTCGCCACGGATGAGCCAGCGCGCCCCGCGCTTTACCCACTGCGCGGGATGCAGCACACGAAAGCGCTTCGCCCTCGCCGGATGGTCATTTCCGCACCGCGTACCTGATGTTCGCGATGGGCGCCCAGCTACCGTCAGTACCGGCTTCTACCATCAAGGTTCGGGCACCTTGAAGTGACGGGGCGAATGTGTAGCGCAGCCGCGACCCGTCAGGCGCCGGGTCGGTCACCCAAATCCAGCGATTACCCTCGATTTGGCCGACCGCATGTAGGTTGCCGCCTGGGTTTTCTGTGCCGTGGACGTGGTACCGCTTGGCCGTAGCGTCGTAACTGAGGATGTACACCCCTTCCCACCCCCCGCCTTGGCCAGAGGTCTTCTCCTGGCACAGCACAGCGTATCCTCCAGCGGCCCAGCTGCAGGTTTCGCCGCCTGCGATCGGCTTGAATGGTTTCGCCGGGTCGTCGCGCATCTGACCTGCCTCGCTCCAGCTGCCGACGTAGAAACTGAGCCGCTGGAGCTCGGCCGGTCTCAACGCCTCTTGTGCAAGGGCTATCGTCGGCAGAAAGCCGCTTAGCGCGGCCCAAGCGACCGCAAGTCGGATCGTCCGCATTACGCACACTCCAATAAAGAAGGTCGGTGGATGAAAGGTCCAGAGCGAGGCATGGTAACGGTGCTCTCTGGGGTCGCCTAACGCGCCGATAAGCTGCGGGCGCCGTAGGCGACCGTCAGCTTCATCGGCTTGTTGAAGGTGTAGAATAAGTCGTCGAGACGTCGTGGTCGCCTTTTTTGGCGGTCCTCCGATCATTCCCGACGTGGTGATCGTCGATTGTGAGGGCTCTGGCGAGGTCGAGTTTTCAACAATCCGATCGCGCAAATGCTCGAGGGACTTATTCTACATCCTCGTTAGGCGGCTCCCACTCCGGCGTTCAGCTAACAGCGAACCAGCGACTCCGGCCACCAAGATTACGAGCACCACCAATAGCAAGTACAGGTTGAAGTGCTTCCCGAGGGCGATCTTCAGCCATTCGGCAATCAGCATCTTGACGCCCACGACCATCAGGACCAGGGCGAGCGAGACCTTCAGGTAACGGAACTTCTTCACCATCCCCGCCAGCGCGAAATAGAGCGACCGGAGACCGAGGATCGCAAAGACGTTGCTGGTGAAAACCAAGAATGCGTCGCCCGTGATGGCAAAGATCGCCGGGATTGAGTCGACGGCAAAGATCAGATCGGTCGTCTCGACCATGACCAGGGCCAGCGCCAAAGGCGTGAGCAGCAGCGTTCCCGGCCGAGCCTTCTCCACGACCTCGTCCGGCATCGCGGGCGCACCGGGGACCTCGCTCTCATGCGACGCGGGCGCGCCGGCGCGAACGATGAAGTGCTGGCCGTGAAACCTGGCGGTGACCGGGAACAAGCGGCGCGTCAACCGGACCACGAAGTTCTTGTTAGGATCGGTGTGTTCCGTCTTGAGGAAGAGCATCTTGATCGCAGTCAGGATCAGAAAGGCTGCAAACAGGTACAGAACCCAGTGGAACTCAGCGATCAGCTTCGCCCCGAGACCGATCATCGCGCCGCGCAAGAGTAGAGCGCCCAGGATTCCCCAGAACAGCACGCGGTGCTGGTAGAGCGGCGGCACCGCGAAGAAGCTGAAGAGCATGGCGATCACGAAGATGTTGTCGACGCTGAGCGATTTCTCGACGACATAGCCGGTCAGGTACTTCTCCGTTGCGGTCGCGCCGTCGTTCGCCAGTCCATCGACGGCGTCCGCCACGGTGCCAAGGCCAAACCACTGGCCGTCGTAGGCGAAGTACACGAACACGGCAAACATCAACCCCATGGCGAGCCAGACGGCCGACCAGGCGAGGGCCTCCTTGACGCTGACGACGTGGGCTTTGCGATGAAATACGCCCAGGTCCAATGCCAACATCAGTAGGACAAACGCGATGAATGCTATCCAGATCCAGATCATTCGACGAGTTGCTCCGTCATGGACTTGAGCCGCCAATCGCGGATTTGCCAGCCTCCGGCACACTATCGAAGAAATCAACGACTCCAGTCTCCAGCGAATACTCGGCACCTACGACGAGGAGTCCACTATTCTGGACCAGCTGCTCGAGGACTTCCGATCCGTGTCGCAGATGGTTCGCTGAGGCGCGAATGTTGGCCCGAACGGCCTCCCGCACCAGAGCGTCCGGGTCGTGCCTGAGCTCTGTCGCGAGCAACGTTTCCACGGATGGCCGAATGCGGTCGACGATCGAACGCAGGTGCCGCGACTGGAAATCCGTCGGCTGCTGAAGTTTTTCCAGGGTTGCCAGGATAGCCCCGCACTGGGAGTGCCCCAGAACCACCACCAGCCGGGTACCGAACCGCGCCGCGGCGAACTCGACGCTGCCAACTTGAGAAGAAGCGACGATGTTGCCGGCCACGCGGATGACAAACAGGTCGCCCAGGCCTTGGTCGAAGACGATCTCTGCTGGGACCCGCGAGTCGGAACACCCGAGGATGATGGCGAACGGCTCCTGACCTGCCGCCAACTCGTTGCGGCGCGTCTGGCTCGTGAGTATGTCGCTGCTTCGAACGCCAGACACGAAGCGACAGTTTCCCTCTCGCAGGCGTTCGAGTGCTTCTCGCGCTGAGATCATCGACGCTTCATCCTTGTCCGCCTAGAAATTATGACTGGGCTGGCCCTCCGACGTTCACGTGGATTAGCTCCTTCGTGTTCACCGGAGTCGCCAGAGCCACATGCGACTCATGCAACCGTCGCAGTCATTCGTGGAGGACCAACCCATGTCACGCTCTATCAT